>JANMHX010000135.1:0-37214 GCA_031375485.1 Gemmatimonadota bacterium
TCCTGGCCCGGTGGCAAGCCGCTGCCGGAATGGTTTGTCGGGCCCACCAGCGACGGGGTTGACGCGACCAGCGAGATGTGGCGGTTCTTTCGAGCCCACCCGCTTCGCTAGAGCTACTCTTTGCCTTTGGACAGGAGCCGCTCGGTAAAGTCGAGCCGCTCCTGCGCCTCGCCGAGTTCTTGGCGGAGGGCGGCGACCTCGTCTTCGAGGGCCGCCATCCGGGCGTCGGTGTCGGGGTTCGACATCGATCCGTGGGCGGCGTCCGCTTTGAACTTCTGCATCTTCACCAGGTTCGTCATCACGATCGCGACGACCGGAATCGACAAGGCCAGGATTGGGATGAGCATGGCCAACGCCTGTTTGTCCATTGGAGCGCCCCTTATTCGCCGACCATGAGTTGCCCGTCCTTGACGACCACCCGGCCATTGGCCGTGACGGTGGCGTTCGGGATGAAGAGCAGGACTTCGCCGTTGCTCGAGCGGTTCTTGCCGCCCGATTCCCAGTTGTCGCCTACCGCGAGCCGGACCACCCCGGCGCCGTAGCCGTAGTAGGGCATGAACCCCGAGGGCATGACGCTCGTCAACTCCGGGTTGGTTCCGATCACGAATTCGCCCGGCACGGTCTTGTCGCCGGTGGCCTTCCGCCAGGTCGAGACGATGGCGTCGGCGCCCCGGCTGCTCTCGAACCCGGTGACCCGGCCTTTGGCGAAGGTGACCTTGAGGATCGGGGACCGGGTGTCGAAGCTCGAGTACCCGACGTAGGTGCCCTCGACCGCCGCGATGTCGGTCGTACGGAAGACGCTGGCCGGAAGTTCCTCCTGCCGGTCCCGGACCGACCGGGCGCCGGTCACCTTGGCCCGGCTGGCATCGCCGGTGTTGCGGTGGACCCAGGCGTTCGGAAGCACCTTGAGGGTCAGGTTGGTGCCGTTAGGCGCGGTGATCGTGACCGTGGCGCCGCGGACGGCGGTTTCGACGGCCTCGATCCGGCCCTGGAGTCGGTCGGGGGCCACGCTCACCGCCGCGGCATACATGGCCTCGATCGCGGGCACGTCGGCGATGTCCGGTGGCAGGAACCAATGAAAGTGGATCGACCGGACTTTCGACCGCTCGACCAGCCGCTCGAACGGCCGCTCGGTGACGGGGGCCAGGCCGGTCGGCAGCCAGATCGCGGCATCGGCGCCGGCGAACGCCGCGGACCAGATCGAGTCCCGCCGGGCCTTCTGGAGCGCTTGGGCCGCCGGGGGCAGGCGCCGGGCCGCTTCGAGTTCCGGCGGACCGGGCGGGGTGATCTCAGCCGCAATGACACCCCCGGCGGCGGTGATTGCCGAGCGGAGTGCCGGAGCGGTACCCCGATCCGAGGCTTGGTCCCAGAACAGCACTACCCGTTCGCCGGGCGCGAGTTTCAGGGTGCGATTAATGACCAGATCAGCGATTCGGGGCCAGTCGACCCGGCTGGCGGGGCCGGCCTGAGAAGCCGCCGGTTCGGAGACGGTGGCGGCGAGCGCCAGCGGGAAGATCCAGGAACGTATCATGCCGGAAAACTAGAGGACCGGCTAGGATTCCGCGATGTTTCCGACCTTCCGGAGCTTGACTGCGCTCTCCCGGGCCATCGTCGCCTGCAACCGGTGCCCCCGGTTACGAACCCATTGCCGGACGGTCGCGGCCGAGAAGACCGCGCGGTATCGGGATCAGCGCTATTGGGGCAAACCGGTGCCCGGCTTCGGCGATGCCCGGGCCCGGCTGCTGGTGGTGGGCTTGGCGCCCGGGGCGCACGGCGCCAACCGGACCGGCCGGCTCTTCACCGGCGATTCGAGCGGCGACTGGCTCTACGAAGCCCTCCACCGCTTCGGGTTCGCCAACCAGGCCGAGTCGGTGTCACGGACCGACGGCCTGGTGCTGTCGGATTGCTTCATCTCCGCCGCCGGCCGATGCGCTCCGCCGGGCAACCAACCGACCCCGGACGAGCTGACCGCCTGTCGCGACTATCTCGAGGCGGAAACCCGGCTGCTTCGGCAGGTCCGGGTGGTGGTGACGTTAGGCGGGATCGCCCACGCCCGGTGGCTCAAAGCGTCGGGCTGGTGGGAGCGGCTCGGCCCCGGGGGCCGGCCGGGGTTCGGGCACGGCGTGGCGAGTCGGCTGCCGACGGGGATCGTGCTGGTGAGTTCCTACCACCCAAGCCGGCAGAACACCAACACCGGCCGGCTGACCCGGCCGATGTGGCATGCGGTGTTTCAGGAGGCCCGGCGCCTGGTCGAGGCGACGCCGTAGCCGGAGTTAGGCTTTGTGTTCCGCGAAGACGGTCGGAGTGCCCTTGAGATCGAACGACAGCACGGTGTAGGCGACGAAGGGTTTCCCGTCCATCCCGGGCGCGCTGGCCGGCATGCCGGGAATCGTGAGGCCGACGACGCCCTTCGGCTTGGCGGCGAGCAGCTTTTTGATGTCCGAGGCCGGCACGTGTCCCTCGATGGCATACCCACCGACCACCGACGTATGGCAGCTCCGGAGTTCCGGCTTGATGTGGTACTTCTCCTTGATCGGCTCGATGTCGGTGGTTTCCTTGACCGAGGCCATGAATCCGTTGGCCTGGAGGTGGTCCACCCACTTCGAGCAGCACCCGCAATTGGGGTCTTTGTAGACTACGATGGCCACTTTGGCCTGGGCCTCGAGGATCCGGGGCAACACCACGGCCGCGCCGGCCACGGCGCCGAGCCGGATCACGGCTTCACGTCGATTCATGATGGTTTCACCGCTAATCGGAGTTGAACGGCTTTGGCGATCTTCTCTTCCAGGCGCCCGGAGGTGGTGCAATACATCACGTCGTTTCGGCCATTTGGCAAGTCGATCGCGTGGGCGGTCACCAGGGTGGCTACGGTGACCTCGTTGTTGGCGGCGGCTTTCACGAATCCAGCGATCGAGAAATAGACCACGTAGGAATCGGCATTGGGGCCGGTCAGGCCTTCGCCGCAGCGGAGGTACTGGGACAGCGGTTGCTTGCCGAGCCGGCGCATCATCTTGGCTTTGATGGCCCCGACCTCGCCGGCAGCCGGATCGCTGTAGGACACCGGAATATCAAAGGACTTGAACACCTCGGTCAACGCCAGCCAGGCCGCATCCCGTCCGGCGGCCACGGTGACACTCGACGGCAACTCGGCGGGCCGCTCCATCATCCGGGACATGAGTTCCGGGGGAATGAACCGGGACGACATGGCGCCCGTCGATCCGCTCGCCACCGTCGTCGGGTTCTGTGCCACCACCCCCCCGCTGACCCCAACCAACAGTGCCGCCAACACCGATCCGATTCCACCCCTCATCCGACCCTCCTTGGTGTCCGAGGAAGGTAACTCGGAATCCGCCGATTCGGAGCTATGTTGAGGGCATGACCGGATTCCAGTCGCCCCTGACCCCGTTCCTGGCCCAGCAGCGCTTTGTGGTGCTCGATGGCGGCTTGGCCACCGAACTCGAACGCCGCGGCCATGATCTCAACGACCGCCTCTGGTCGGCCCGCCTCTTGATCGAGCGCCCGGACGCCATTCGGGCCGTCCACCTCGACTATTTCCGGGCCGGCGCCGACATCGCGGTCACCGCCAGTTACCAAGCCTCGTTCGAAGGCCTGGCCGCCCGGGGTGTTTCGGGCGCCAAGGCCGAGGCCGTTTTGACTCGGAGCGTGACCCTGGCCCGGGAGGCCCGGGACGAATTCCAATCCGAGTCCGACGATCCGGGCCGGCTGCCGCCGCTGGTCGCGGCGTCGATCGGCGCGTACGGCGCCACTTTGGGTGACGGATCGGAGTACACCGGCGTCTATCCCGCGACCGACCGCCAGCTCCGGGCCTTCCACGCGGCCCGGCTCGATGTCCTGGCGGCGGCCGGGCCCGATCTGCTCGCCTGCGAAACGATTCCGTCGCGCCGGGAAGCCGAAGTGCTGGCCGACCTGCTCGAAGAACGATCCGGGCTGCCCGGCTGGATCTCCTTCACCGGAAAAGACGCCAAGCACGTTGCCGACGGCACCCCGTTTGCCGAGTTGGTCCGAAGCCTTGGTCAGGCCCGGTCGGTGTTGGCCCTGGGCCTCAATTGCACGCCGCCGCACTTGATCGCGCCGCTGCTCGAATCCGCGGGCGACGCGGGGGAAACCCCGTTCGTCGTGTACCCGAACGCCGGATCGACCTGGGACGCCAAGGCCAAGGTGTGGCGCGGCGAGGAAGCGGGCGAGTCGATTCCGCGGCTGGTCGATCGGTGGTGCGACCTTGGCGCCCGGGTGATCGGCGGCTGCTGCCGAACCACCCCGGACACGGTCCGGGGGATTCGGGAACGCCTCCACTGAGCTAGACGACGGCCGCCGGCGGAATTGGCTTCACCTCGAAGATCGAGAGCGGTTTGACTCTGGTGAAGTAGTCGGTCGGGGCTCCGCTCGGGAGCGCGGTCAGGTCGACCGTCGGGGTGTCGACGACTTTGAGACCGGTGCCGATTGGCTGGAGGGTTTTCGGGGCGATCGTCTGGGTTGTCGCGGCGAGCCCGGTGTTACATACCGGGCAGACGGGGTTCGGGAACCACCCATGGTTCGGCGTCGGACATTGATAGAACGGCGTGAGCGGGGCGCCGCAGGCCCGGCAGTCGGGGGTGGTATTGAACGAGAGGTCGTCACAGGCCTGGCAATACGTTGCGGTCTTGGCTGTTGGGCAGGCCGGGCAGTTCGCCCCGCTCGCCCCCTGCTGGTCGGGATGATCGTCACAGGAGTTCACTGTATCGTTCAGCCGGGCCGCCGATTCGGTGCGCGATCCATCGACATTGAACAGCAACCCGTTCGGCACCGTGTGGCACGGTCCGCTGCCGATTGTCATGCCCCAGGATGGAATCAGCAGCACTTGAGTCTTGGGGTCCCCCGTCTTGGCGGATTGTCGGTAAAAGGTGTCGAGCCGGCCCACCAAGTGATCGAGACACACTTCGATCCCGAAAGTGATGCCGTCGATCGTGACGACCGAGCCACCGCCCTCGCCGCTCACGTTGATCTCCGAACCGACCCGATGCTCTTCACCTTTCACGTCGTGCCAGATCGTGCCGGTGGTTGGCGTCGGTTGCGCGTTCGGATTCGCGCCCAGGGTGTCGGTTGAGCCGGCGGTTGGCAACACCATTCGCTTGGTCCTGCCGTCGATCGTGATGAGGCGTCCGCCGCCACCGGATTCATTGAATGTGTTGTCGCCGAAATGGTCGCCGAGGAAGTCGATCGAGGACACATACTCCTTGAAGATCGCGGCGGCCTTGAGGCCGTTCGGGCCGAGGGCCGGGGCCGGCCATCCCTTCTGGACCAGCGCCACGTTGAGGATTTCCGTGGCCGCCGGCTCCAGCAAATCCACCGGACCGGTCTGAAAGTTGGTGTTCCCATCGAGCAGGAGGTGAACACTGCCATCGGCCTGCGGCGCGACCTCCCGGACCACGTCCTGGAGGGTTCCCTTCCTGACGATCCAGGCCGTAGCCGGCAGGGTACCCACGGTCGACGGAATTCGTTTCGCGATGCTGCTCCGGACTCGGGCAGCGACCCGGTTGCCGTTGTCCCAGGTGCCGAGGTCCACCACCCACGTCAGCGGCTCGAGCAACATCGCCGGGCCGGCAACGAAGGTGCCCTTGGCCGGTAAGGTGATCTGGTATTGAACCGGGCCCGAAGGCGGGCCGGGTTGCGCCGCCGCTCCGATCACCACGGCGGTCTGACCCTTCTGTTCGAGCTTCCACGGGACTTGGTCCTGGACGGCCCCATCGATCGCGGGGGACAGATCCCGATGGATTTCGATGGTCAGGACGGTCCCGTTGCCGGGGTCGACGATGGTCGCGTTGTGCTTGGCGTCGCCCTGGTAGGTCGTGGGCTGGGTCGGGGTTTTCCCTTGATGGGGAATGGCCGCGATGATCGATCCGAAGACGAAGAGCCAGTCCGCGTAGACGAATTGGTCGGTCTCCTTGCGGAGGTTGGCCAGGATCTCATTGACTCGCTCAACCGGGTACGCCCCGTTCTCACCCCGGAAGTAAAACTCGGGCGCCATGAACACTTTGAGGACGTCTTCGGCGGGTTCGAGCGCCGCGCTGGCCGCGGCGGCGCGGATGGCCCGTTTCATCGCCTCGCACCGGGCGGCGATATCGGCCGCGTCGTTCATCTTGCCGCGGTAGGTGGTGCTACCCAGGCCGGCCTTCTTCGTGCCGGGCCGGATGTTGAAGCCGATCATTTGGGCCCGGCGGTAGACGAACGGCTTGACCACCGTGTGCATCACGGCCACGGCCAGGCCAACCTCTTCGACACTTCGACTGTGGGCCTGGATTTGAACCCGGTACGGCATCGCGTCCGGGGAGATCGTCGTCTTGTCCCACTGGTGGGTCTGGTCGTTGATGAGGTCGTACTTCTTGTCGGTGCGGAGCCGCTTTTCGTTGAGCGCGGCGCGGAACACGCAGCGGTCATGCTTGTCGAGCACGAGCAGCTGGCCGAGTTTGAGCTTACCGTTGTCGTGCTTGAGATCCCAGGTCACGACCAGCGACTCCTCGATCAGCGGGCCGGTCGGCTTCCACCGGGGATAGAACGGACTGAGCGTGATCTTGGCCTGTTGGTCGGCGTCGTCCTTGTAGTAACGGACCAGTGCGATGTACGGCGCCGCGTCGTGCGTGATGGTGCCGGGCCCCGCCTTCGTTGCCTTCAAGACGCCCTTGGTGGCCTGGCTTTCGCCTTTCCAGAGGGCGTACGTCTGAATCTCGGCCGGAGCGGCCGGCGTCGCGATCTGGATCACGCCGCGGTGCTGATAGATGTGGGTCGAATCGGCGTCGGCGGTGGTATCCGATTTGGTCCGGGCGCCGTGCGGGTCGATCTCCACGTATCCGTGGGCGTGAATCTCGATGTCGGCTCGGTGGGCCCGGGCACTCGGGCCTTCGAGCCGGTACTCGAGCTGACACGGCGTACCCGGCACAAACCACCGGGCGAGCGAGGTGATCGCCACCGCGGGCGCCGGGGTCCGGCGCTTCACGGTAACCGTGTGAGTCTTTTCAACCGCCAGGTCGGTCGGCTGCCAGAGTTTCGGGAGCAGGATCTTCGGGCCGCCGCCGGGGCCCGCGGCCGGGAGGAACGTGGTAGCGGTCGGATTGGTGTCATCGACCGCGCCACACCCGATCAATTCGATCAGGGCGCGATTGACCTCCCGGGGTTCCTTGGTACCCCAGTTATAGAGGGCCAGTTCCTGCCAGCCCATGTCGGGCACGTGCTGCCGCGCCGCCGTCACGACGTCGGCGAACGTCTTGCCGTTGAATTCCGTGTATTCGACCGCGTCGGCCTGCGCTACGAAAACCCGCCCCATGATTGGCAACCCAGGTGAAGGCGACGACCGCCGCCGGACGTCGGACTATGACCGCTTCACGAATTCAAAGACCTCGTCGCCCTCGAGGACCAGTTCCTCAACGGTGCAGGTGGTACTGCCGGGTTCGAGGCCTTCGACTTTGACCTTGGCGCCATCCGGCGACCGGCCGATCGCGGGCGTGCCCTTCGATCCTTTCAACTTCACGGCAAATCCGGTCACTTTCTTCGGCCCCTCGGCCGTGACCGCGAGTTCGATCCACGGCAGGGGGATCAGCTTGATGTCGACCGGCGGCGGCTTGGTCCCCGCGGCCACGTTCACCGTGACGGCGTCGGGCGCTCGGAACCGTTTCGCGAGGTCGGCCGGCAGGACCACCGACGCCTGGTACGGCCCGACTCGCACCTTGTCGAAGGTCGTGCGGCCGTTCTTCGTCGGAAGCGTCCGGGTCCCGTCGGCTCGCTCGAGCCGGGCCTCGACGTCTCCGCCGATCGGCCGGTTGTCCGCGGAGGCCACCGTGACGATGATGTCGACGAACGGGTCAAGCAGGAATTCGACCGTGACCGATCCGCCCTTCGGCACCTCGGCCATCTGGTTGTTGGGCACCTCGTAGCGGTCGATGAGCGGGCTGTCCGCGATGATGGCCACGGTGTACTTGCCGGGAGGAATCTTGAGGAAGCCCCCTTGCTTGGCGCCGCCTGCCAGCCGGCCTTCTTCCGGTTGGGGGCCGAAGATGGTGAGCCGAACGTCGCAGGTCGGCGCGGCCCCGTCGGTCCGTTGGGTCACCTTGAAATTCAGATTGCCGAGCGGGCAGGGCGCCACGGCGCTTCCCACCGCATTCTGTCCAAACCCGGGCGCGGTCACGCCTCTTCCTCCGGCCAGGCTGCCGGGAGGCGGGCCGCCGAGGGAATCCGGGTCCCGAGTTCCCGGTAGATCGCATCCATCTTCGCGGTGCCACTGCTGTCCGGGTTGGCGAGGATCTCCGCGGCCCACGCCAGATCGGGTCGGGTTTCGAAATCATCTCCCAACTCGGCCATCAGGTCGATGAACCGGGCCACGTCTCGCTCGGCGATGACGTGATGGGTCCGGGCCTTGGCGGTGGCGCCGAGGACAAAGCCGCGGCCGCTGGTGGCCCCCCAGCCGGCGGTTCGGGCCGGGAACAGGGTTCGGAGATGGGCGATCATCCGGTCCTGGAAGCTCGCAAGCATCCCGGCGCCGAGCGCGTCCATCTGGGTTTTCCGGATGATCAGCATCAAGCCTCTCCCGTCGAGCGGAGCCATGCTCGGGTCCCTCAAACTATACCGGCTCGCGGGAAGATGATCCAGATGAAGGGCCCGAAATGGCTGGAACGTGTTGGGGTTCGGCGATAGCTTATCGGACACTCCGAACCCCGAGACCAGAATGATGAGGACCCTCGCGCTTGTCGGTGCCGGCCTGTTCGTGGCGGCGTCGGTGGGCCAGACCCAGACGGTCGATTCCAGCTATTTCCAGGGCAAATCGTGGCGGAACATCGGGCCCAATCGCGGGGGCCGGTCGATCGCCGCCTCGGGCAGTCCGAGCCGGCCGAACGAGTACTACTTCGGCGCGGTGGGCGGCGGCCTCTGGAAAACCACGGACGGCGGGCTCTCGTGGCGACCGGTTACCGACGGCCAGATCAAGAGTTCGTCGGTGGGCGGCGTGGCGGTTTCGGAATCGAATCCGGACGTCGTTTACATCGGCATGGGCGAGACGGAGTTTCGCGGCAACATCATGCAGGGCGACGGCGTGTACCGGAGCGCGGATGGGGGCAAGACCTGGAGCCATGCCGGGCTCGCCGGGGTCCAGGCCATCGCGAGGGTCCGGGTCGATCCCATGAATCCGGATTTGGTGTACGTGGCCGCGTTCGGGAAGCCGTATGCGCCGAGCAGGGAGCGCGGCGTCTTCCGGTCGAAGGACGGCGGGAAGCATTGGGAGCGGGTTCTGTTCCGGAACGACTCGACGGCGGCGGTCGATCTCACCATCGACCCCCGGAATCCGAACGTGCTGTATGCCTCACTGTGGCAGGCCTATCGGACTCCGTGGACCAGTTCGAGCGGTGGTGCCGGGAGTGGGCTGTTCAAGTCGGTTGACGGCGGCGACACCTGGGTCGAATTGACCCGAAACCCGGGGATGCCGAAGGGGCTGATCGGGAAAATCGGGGTGACGGCTTCGGGCGCGGCGCCGAACCGGGTGTGGGCGATCGTCGAGAACGATTCGGGCGGGGTGTTCCGGTCGGACGACGCGGGCGCCACCTGGAAACGAGTCAACCAGGAGCGGAAGCTCCGCCAGCGGGCGTTCTACTACTCCCGGATCTACGCCGATCCCACGCTCAAGGACCGGGTCTACGTGCTCAACGTCGATTTCCATCGGTCCGACGACGGCGGGGTCACTTTCAAGAACTATGACGCCCCCCACGGCGATTACCACGATCTCTGGATCGATCCGAACAACAACCAGCGGATCCTGAATGCGAGCGACGGCGGCGGATCGGTCACGACGAACGGCGGCGCCACCTGGACGTCGCTGGCGTATCCGACCGCCCAGGCCTATCGGGTGGCCACGACCAAGGACTTCCCCTATCACGTGTGCGGGGCGCAGCAGGACAACAGCACGTTCTGTGTCGCGCCGGTCGGATGGGACCACTTGACCGGCCTGATGAAGCCCGGCGAATTCCTGTACGATGTGGGCGGTGGCGAAAGCGGGTACATCGCCCCGGATCCGAGAAACCCGAACGTATTCTTTGCCGGGAGCCAGGGCGCGCTGCTGACCCGGTACGACCGCAGTAACGGCCAGATCCGGGATGTCCAGGTCCATCCCCGGTTCTTCTCGGGCGAGCCGGCCAGCGCGTTGCCGGAGCGGTGGCAATGGACCTATCCGATCGTGTTTTCCCCGATCGATCCGAACCTCATCTATACCTCGTCGCAACATCTCTGGAAGACGGCTAACGACGGCCAGTCGTGGGAGCGGATCAGCCCCGATCTGACCCGGGCCGATCCGAGCACGTTAGGCTTTTCGGGCGGCCCGATTACCCACGACATGAACGGGCCCGAGATTTACGGCACGATCTTCACCGTGGCCCCGTCGTTCCACGACGTCAATACGATTTGGACCGGGTCGGACGACGGTTTGGTGCAGATTACTCGTGACGGCGGAAAGTCGTGGAAGAATGTTACGCCGAAAGAGATGCCGGCTTTTGCCCGGGTCAGCCTGATCGAGGCCTCGCGTCACGACCCGGCTACCGCCTATGTGGCGGCCAAGCGCTACCAGCTCGACGACCGGGCGCCGTACATCTTCAAGACCACCGACTATGGCGCGACCTGGACCAAGACCATCGAGGGGATCCGCGCCGACGCCTACGTGCACGCGGTGCGCGAGGATCCCAAACGGCGGGGGCTCCTCTACGCCGGCACCGAGCACGGGATCTACGTGTCGTGGGATGCGGGCACGCGGTGGCAGTCGTTGTCGCTCAACTTGCCCGACGTTCAGATTCCCGATTTGGTGGTCGAGGAGAACGACCTGGTCATTGCCACTCACGGCCGGTCGATGTGGCTGCTCGAAGACATCGGCTTCCTCCGCGAACTCGGCCCGGGCGCTCCCAAACAGCCCGTCACCTTGTTCGCGCCTCGCACCGCGGTGCGGGGGGTGTACCCCGCGTCATTTCACTACTATCTCGACCGGCCCGCCGACACCGTGCGGCTCGAGGTCCTCGATCAATCTGGCGCGGTGCTCCGAAGCTTCCTCGGGCTCGCTAAAGTGGACAGTACGGCGTTTCGGGCCGATTCGGCGGCGCTGGACCGGATGGGGTGCGACGTCCGGCCAAGGCCCCAGCCGATGCCCTCGGGGAAAGCCGGTCTCAACCGGTTCATCTGGGACGGACGGTACGAGGGGTCCGCGGAGTTCCTCTGCATGATCATGTGGAGCGCCCGCCCCCAGGCCGGGCCGGTGGCCCCGCCCGGTACCTACCAGGTCCGCCTCACCGCGGCGGGTGTCACCAAGACGACACCGTTCGAGATCCGGCGCGACCCCCGGCTGACCGGGGTCACCGACGACGATCTCAAGGCTCAGTTCCGATTGGCCTCGAGCATCCGGGACCAGGAAGACCGCGCGACCCGCGCCGTGATTCGGATTCGGGCTCTCAAGGATGCCATCGACGACCGGGTGACCAAGGCGCCGGCCTTGGCCTCTGCCGCGGCCGGCCTCAAGCAGAAGTTGACCGCCGTCGAAGACGAGCTCTATCAGGGACGAAGCCGTTCCAGCCAGGACCTGCTCAACTTCCCGATCCGGCTCAGCAATCGGATCGCCGCGCTCCGCCGAAGCGTCGAGAGCGGCGACGCGAAGCCGACCGACGGCGCGCTGGTGGTGTTCCGGGAACTGTCGGCCGACTTGGAACGCCACCTGACGGCGCTCGTCGCGGTGGTCACCACCGACCTCGGGGCCTTCAACCGTCAACTAGCCCAGCGGAAGCTCGAGCCGGTTACTTGAGGGCTTTGTCGGTGTAGACCGTCTTGCCGTCCATGATCGTGAGCAGCACCCGGGCTTTGTGGATGTCGGTGACCGGGATGTGATAGAGATCGCGGTCCAGTACGATCAGATCCGCCGCCCGGCCCACCTCGAGCGTGCCGTTGGTTTGGTCGTCGAATCCGGCGTAGGCCGCGCCCGTGGTGTAGGACTTGAGCATGGTCGTCAGATCCACCACTTCCTCGGGAATCCAGGCCGGCCCCGCCGAATCGGTCGGGCCCCGCCGGGTGATCGCGACCTGAATCGCCTCGAGCGGGTTGAGCGACGAGACGGTCCAGTCGCTGCCGCTGGCCAGGACGGCGCCGCTCTTGGCCATCGTACCGATCGGATAGAGCCAGCGCGACCGCTCCGGTCCGAGGATCGGGATGGTCAGATCGGTGATGTATTTGTCGGCAAAGGCCCAGAGCGGCTGGAAGCTCGCGATGACGCCTAACGTCTTGAATCGGGGAATGTCGGCCGGGTCGAAGAGCTGGATATGGGCGATGATGGGGCGGGCGTCGCGCGGTCCGTTGGTCTGGCGGGTCCGTTCGTAGGCGTCGAGCGCCATCCGGATGCCGCGGTCGCCGATGGCATGGACGTGGATCTGAATCCCCGCCTTGTCGACCGCCATCATCAGGGAGTCGAGCTGGCCCTGGCGAAAGTTGGCCACGCCCCGGTTGTCACCGCTGTTGAGGTATGGAGCCAGGGTGGCCGCCGTCTTGGCCTCGATCACCCCGTCGGCAAAAAACTTGGCGGCATCGGGCCGGTAGTACTTGGTGCCCTTGAACCGCTGCCGCCACGCCACCAGCGAGTCGACCTCGGAGAGCGGCTTTTCCGGATCAACGTACTGGGCGGCAATGACCCGGCTGGTCAGGTTCCCCTCCTGGTCCAGGGCCGCGTAGGCCTCGAGCGCGTCGGGACCCGCCGAGGCGTCGTGCACGGTGGTGATCCCCAACTCGTTGGCCAGCCGGAGCCCGCGCACCAGCCCCGCCTTTCGCTGTTCCAAGGTGTAGGGCGGAAGCAATTTGGAAACCAGATCACTGGCGTTTTCGCGGAGGGTGCCCGACGGGTTGCCGGCGGCGTCGCGTTCGATCCGGCCGTTCACCGGATCGGGCGTTGCCTTGGTGACGCCGGCCAACTCGAGTGCCTTGGAGTTGACCCAGGCCGAGTGGCCGTCGGCGGCCGTCAGGTACACTGGGTTGTTCGGCGCCACCCGATCCAGCAAGGCCTTGTTCGGGTTCCCGTTCGGGAACACCGGGAGCGCCCAGCCTCGGCCCCGCACCCAGGCTCCCGGCTTGGCCCCCGCCACGCAGCGGGCCACCGAGTCCACCACCGCTTGGGCGGTTTCGAGATCTTCGAAGTGGCAATCCGACAATCCGATCCCCGATTGGGGATGGACATGGACGTCCCGGAAGCCCGGCATCACCATCCGTCCGCCTAAGTCGAACACCTCCGTCGAGTCGCCGACGTACTTGTCGGCCTCGGCGTTGGCGCCGACGAAGACGATCCGGTTGCCCCGGATCGCGATCGCTTGGGCCGGGTCGGGAGTGGCCATGGTATAGACGGCGGTGTTCTTGAGCACCACATCAGCGGGCTTCGTCGGGCGGCAGCCGAGGAGCAGCGAAGCAGCGCCAAGGCTCCAGAGGCGAATCGAGATCATGGGATGACCGGGAGCATGAGGTGAGACGGATGGTCAGGCCCGAAATGGAGCGTGACGGTGGCCGGCCGAAACACCGCCGACTCGGTTTCCGAGCGGCCGGTGTTGAGGTTCCGGCTGAAGTACGGCATGAAGCTGGTTGAGAACACGGCCCGGAGCCGGTGGCCCCGTTTGAACTGATTCCCGGTGATGAGATCGGTGAGTTCGACTTTGACCGGCTGCCCGGGAATCAACGGCGTTGCCCCCGGCCGCGTCGAGAGGCGGCGAACGTCGAGGCCCGGGCTCATCAGATTCCAGGCGGTGCCGTCCGGGGCCACGTCGAACAGCCGGAGCCAGACATCGGCGTCGGGCGCGTCGGTGCTGACGTAGAGGGTGGCCGTGATGTTGCCGGCTACTCGAAGGTCGGCCTCGAAGGGCGCGGTGTCGAACACGAGGACGTCGGGATGCTCGGCCAGCGCGCGGTAGTCGTGGGCGCCGCTCTTGCCGGAGTACGGGTCGCGGATGGGCATGGGGTTGCTCGGCACTCGGCGCTCGGCGCTCGGCGCTCGGCGTTCCGACAGGGTGCCGGGGGCCAGATTGAGGCGGAGGGGGGTGGTGCCGGGAATCGGCCAGGTGTTGCTGGTGGTCCAGGTGTTTTCGCCCATGATGAAGAGGCGGAACCTCGGGGTCCGGTCGGCGCCGTTGTCGATCCCGCGGACGTAGCGGTCCATGAACCGGAGGATTTCCTCATCGTAGTCGATCCCGGCGGCGGCGCCGAAGACTCGCTCGCCGGACTTGGCTTGGGCGGTGCGATTGGTCATCCCGGCCACGCCGTGTACCCAGGGGCCGAGGATCAGTTGGGTTCGGGGATCGGGCGCCCCGGCCCGGGCGGCGAGGAGGCCGCGATGGTTGGTGAGGGCGCCTTCGGGGCCGTAATTGTCGTCATGCCACCCGCTGATGTTGAGCACCGCGGCGGTGACCCCGCCGTACTTGGTGGTCAGATCGGTCCAGTCCCACCACGGATCATTCGGAGGATGGGCCAGCCACTCGAGGTACCACGGCGCCACCTGGGCCAACTCGGGCACGTTGGTCAGCGGGAGCCGGTTGACGAGCGAGTCGCCGAGGAGTTTCCAGGTCGAGTCGGCTTCGCGGGCGGTCCGGGGCCCGGGCAGGTTGTTCCGGCGCCTGACATCGGGAGCGATGTTGTACCAGATCCACGACGGCCACGATAGATCCGGGAGTCCGCCGGCATACCAGAAATTCCGGGCGCTCGAATACGTCATGGCCGGGACCATGGCCTTCAGGTGGGGCGGGTGCTCGATGGCGGCCAGCCACTGCACCGCGCCGGGATAGGAAAGCCCGAAGGTCCCGACGTTGCCGTCCGACCAGGACTGCGCTCCGGCCCATTCGATCGTGTCATACCCGTCGTGGCGTTCCTGGCGATAGGGATCGAATTCGCCCTCGGACCGGTAACGGCCCCGGACGTCTTGGGCCACGACGGCGTAGCCCCGCTCAACCGCGTGCCGGAAGGTCGAATAGGCCGTAACCGCGGACGCGGCGCCGTAGGGAGTTCGGTAGACCAGGACCGGGAAGCGCCCGACCCGAGCCGGCTTGATGATCGTGGCCCGGAGGATCACGCCGTCGCGCATCGGGATGGCAACGGCGGAGTCGATCACCTGTCCGAAAAGCGATCGGGCCCCCAAGGTAACGGCTGTCAATAAACCGACAATTCGCATTGGGATCTCGGCCTCGATGCGAACCGAACGCCGGGCTGGTTCGGTTGTAAGAACAGGGATTTCGGGGTTAAGCTATGGCCTTCCTATGGCCTACCGCTACCCCGACACCTCCGTGCTCTACCGGAAGCTCGACCGTCCGTTCCCGAAGGTGGTGCGGGGCGAGGGCTCCCGGCTGTTTGACGAGTCCGGCAAGGACTACCTCGACGGGTCGGGCGGCGCCTATGTGGCCAATCTGGGCCATGGGGTCTCTGAAATTGTCGACCAGGTGGCCGAGCAGATTCGAAAAGTGGCCTATGTCAGCGGGATGGCGTTTACCAACGACGCGGTCGAGGACTTGGCCGCGGAGCTCAAGACACTCTCGGTCGGCGACCTCGACAAGTTCTACTTCCTGACCAGCGGTTCCGATGCGGTCGAGGCGGCCCTCAAGCTCGCTCGCCAGTATTGGGTGGAGACGGGGAAGCCCGGGAAGCACAAGATCATTGCCCTCTCGCCAGGGTATCACGGGAATACGATGCTGGCGTTGTCGGCGTCGGCCCGCCAGCACTACAAGGTCATGTTCAAGGAATGGCTGACGCCGGTGGTGCAAGTGCCGGCGCCCTACGCCTACCGGTGCGATTGCGCCGGGGCGCCCGACTGTCCCCGGTGCACTGGGCCGCTCGTTGAAGCGGCCATCCTGGCCGAAGGCCCCGAGACGGTGGCGGCGTTCATCGGCGAGACGGTGGGTGGGTCGTCCACCGGCGCCTCGGTGCCGCGGCCCGAGTACTGGCGAGCCATCCGCGAGGCGTGCTCGAAGCACGGGGTGCTCTGGATTGCCGATGAAGTGTTGTGCGGCGCCGGGCGAACCGGAACCTGGACCGCCGTCGAACAGTACGGTGTCGTGCCGGACCTGATGACGATGGGGAAGGGCATCAGCGGCGGGTACGCGGCCCTGTCGGCGGTGGTGGCGCCGGAGCGGATTCTCGATCCGATTGCCCGGAGTTCCGGGTCGGTCATTCACGCCCAGACATTTACCCACACCCCGATGATGTGCGCGGCCGGCTTGGCGGCGGTCCGCTACATCAAGAAGCACGACCTGATCGCCCGGAGCCGCACCATGGGCGGCCGGTTGCACCAGTTGCTCGATCCGATTCGCCGGCATCCGCTCGTCGGCGACGTCCGGGGCCGGGGGTTGTTGGCCGGGATCGAGTTCGTGGCCGATCGGGATACCAAGGCCCCGTACCCGCGGAAGGCCAAGATCGCCGAGCGAGTGACCGAAGCGGCACTCGACGCCGGACTGATCGTTTGGCCTAACGTCGGTCAGGCCGACGGCACGGCCGGCGATCTCGTCTGCTTGGCGCCGCCGTTCGTGGTGACGGACGCCGAGATGGATGAGATGATCGCCCGCCTCGGCCGGGCCCTCGACGTTGTGTACCAGTCCTTGAGTTAGGGAGCGCGGGATGACCACGGCCATCGGCAAGATCACCTACACGACCACCAACGTCGACATGGAGGCGTTCCACCGGGAATTCGACCGGGCCCTCGGAACCATCCGAAGCCAGTTCGGCGGGTTCTACCCGTTGGTAATCGGCGGCGAGCGGATCGAGGTCCGGAAGAACGCGATCGTCGATACCAGCCCGATCGATACCCGGACCGTGTTGGCGACGTTTTCCGCGGGCACCGCCGAGCATGTCGACCAAGCGGTGGCCAGCGCCAAACGGGCCCAGGTGGCCTGGGGTCGGATGCCCTGGAGCGACCGCTTGGTCATCATGCGCCGGGCGGCGGCCCTGATCCGGGAGCGCCGGTTTGCGTTGGCGGCGTTGATGAGCCTCGAGGTCGGCAAGAACCGAATGGAATCGATCGGCGACGCCGAGGAAGGCGCCGATCTGATTGACTACTACGCCGATCAGATGGAGCAGGCCAATGGGTTCGTCCGGCCGATGCATAATCTGACGCCGATCGAGCACAACACCGATGTCCAGCTGCCGTACGGTGTGTTTGCCTGTATCGCGCCGTTCAATTTTCCGTTGGCCCTCTCGGCCGGGATGTCGGGGGCGGCGTTGCTGGCCGGCAACGCCGTGATCTTCAAGCCCGCCGAGGACACCTGCTGGACCGGCTATCAGCTGTACGAGATCTATCGGGATGCGGGGGTGCCGGCGGGTGTGATCAACTTCCTCACCGGCCACCGCGAAGACATCGGGGACGTGCTCTGGCAGCACCCGGGAGTCGATGGCGTGGTGTTCACCGGATCGAAGCAAGTCGGGATGCGGATCTTTCACGGCCTCTCGAAGGACTTCGTCAAGCCGTGTTTGATGGAGCTCGGCGGAAAGAACGCCACCATCGTGATGCCTTCGGCGGATCTCGACGCGGCGGCCGAAGGGGCGATGAAGTCGGCGTTTGGACTCCAGGGCCAGAAATGCAGCGCGACGTCCCGGGTCTATGTCCATCGGGCGGTGGCCGCGGCGTTCCTGGAACGGCTGGTGGCCCGGGCGGAACAAATCGTCGTCGGCGACCCGACCGAGCGCCAGAATTGGTACGGTCCCGTCATCAATGCCCGGGCGCTGGAACGCTACCTGGCTGTCGTCGCCGAAGCGCGGGCCACCGGCGCCGTACTGTTAGGCGGTCAGCGCCTGACCGGCCCGGGACTCGACCACGGGTTCTACGTGGCGCCCACGATCGCCACGCTGCCGCTCACGAGCCGGCTCTTTTTCGATGAATTCTTCCTTCCGTTCCTGGCGGTCGGCGAAGTCGACTCGCTCGAGCAGGCGGTGGCCGAGGCCAACGCGGCCGAATATGGGTTGACGGCGGGCTTCTTCTCGAAGGAGCCGGCGGAAGTCGAGCGGTTCCTCGACACGATCGAAGCCGGCGTCTGCTACATCAACAAGCGATCCGGGGCGACCACCGGGGCGTGGCCGGGGTCGCAACCCTTTACCGGCTGGAAGGGCAGCGGGTCGTCCGGCAAGGGCGGCTGCGGCCCCTATTATCTCCAGCAATTCATGCGGGAGCAAAGCCGGACCGTCATCGTCGATCCGGCCTCGGTGTGACGGCCCGCGCGCTGCTCGCTGGCATCCTGGCGGGCGCGGCGGTGGCGCCGCTCGCGGCGCAGCGGGAGACCGTCCTCAAGCAAATCGCGGTTCCCCACAGCTACTACTTCCGGGAGATGTATCTCCCGCAGGTCACCACCGGGCCCGGGTGGGTGGCTTGGATGCCCGATGGCCGGTCCGTGGTCTACTCGATGGCCGGGACGCTCTGGCGCCAGACGTTAGGCAGCGAGACCGCCAGCCAGCTGACGGATGGACCGGGCTACGACTACCAGCCCGACGTCGCGCCGGACGGCCGCCGGGTGGTGTATTCGTCGTATCGGAACGACCAAGTGGACCTCCGGGTGCTCGATCTGACCTCGGGAGCTGACTCGCTGTTGGTCGGCAATCGGGCGGTCAACCTCGAGCCCCGGTGGTCGCCGGATGGATCGAAGCTGGCGTTCGTGTCGACGGCGTTCGAAGGCCGCTGGCACGTCTTTACGCTCGAGACCGGCGCCGGAAAGGTGCCGATTCGGATCAGCACCGATCACGAGAGTGGGCTTCCCCGGTACTACTACGGCCCGTTCGATCACTTCATCTCGCCGACCTGGTCGCCGGACGGGCGCGAGCTCATCCTGATCTCCAACGCCGGCCGGATTTGGGGCAGCGGCGGATTCTGGCGGATGGAGGCCCGGCCCGGCGCCGTGCCGCGCCCGATCTGGTTCGAAGAGACCACCTGGAAGGGCCGGCCCGATTGGTCAAGGGACGGGAAACGGGTCGTCTACAGTTCGTACCTGGGCCGCCAATGGAATCAGCTGTGGCTGATGACCGCCGAGGGCGGCGATCCGTTTCAGTTGACGTACGGGAATTTCGACGCCACCAACCCGCGCTGGTCGCTGGACGGAACCCGGATCGCCTTCATCAGCAACCAAGCCGGGAATACGTCGCTCCAAGTGATCTCGGTGCCGGGCGGTGACATCACGACGGTGGCGGCCCGGACTCGGCGATACCTGACTCCGTCCGTGCCGCTGACCATCTCGGTCGTGGACCGAGCCGGCCGGCCGATCGCGGCCCGGGTCTCGGTCACTGGTCCGGACGGCCGGGGTCATTTTCCCGCCGACGCCTGGGCTCATGCCGACGATGGGTTCGACCGGACCGAACGCCGGTTCGAGTTCACCTACTTCCATACGGCCGGGTCCAGCCGGCTCAACCTCCCGGCGGGCCGGTACCTCGTTGAGACTACCAAAGGGCTCGAGTATTCCCGGCAGGTAGACACGGTCACGGTCACGGGCCGGCCGGCGGTTCACCGGGTCCGGCTCCGGCGGCTGATCGATTTCCCGGCCCTCGGGTGGTTCAGCGGCGACCTTCATGTCCATATGAATTACGGCGGGCACTATCGGAACACGCCGGCCCGGCTCCGGTTCCAGGCCGAGGCCGAGGATCTCCATGTGGTGGAGAACCTGGTGGTGAACAAAGAGGCCCGGGTTCCGGATATCGAGTACTTCGGGGCCGCCCTCGACACGGTGTCGACGGCCACCACGCTGATCAAGCACGATCAGGAATACCACACCAGCTATTGGGGGCACTCCGGTCTGCTCGGCCTGACCCGGCACTTCGTGATGCCGGCCTATGCGGGCTATACCAATACCGCGGCCGCCAGCTTGTTTCCGCACAACACCAAGGTGTTCGACGTGGCCCGGGCCCAGGGCGGGGTCACCGGGTACGTCCATCCGTTCGAGTCGGTCCCGGACTTTTCCAAGGGCGAGACCACGACGATCGGATTCCCGATTGACGCGGCGTTAGGCAAGATCGACTACCTGGAAGTCGTCGGGTTCAGCGATCACCTGGCATCCGCCGAAATCTGGTACCGGCTGCTGAATACCGGGATCAAACTTCCGGCCGGGGCCGGGACCGATGCGATGGCGAACTATGCCTCGCTCCGCGGCCATGTCGGGATGGGGCGGGTGTTCGTCCAGAGCGGCACCCTCGACTACCGGCGCTGGCTCGCCGCCTTGAAGGCCGGCCGGACCATGGTCAGCAACGGTCCGCTGCTCTCCTTTACCCTGGGCGGGCAGGCGATCGGGAGCACGATCAAACTGCCGGCGGGCCGCCACCGGCTCGTGGCCACGCTCGGACTCCGGTCGATCGTCGAGGTGGACTCCCTCCAGGTCATTCAGAACGGGCGGGTGGTCCACTCGGTCGATCTCAGTGCCTCGCACACCGCCGCCAGCGCCACCGTGGGCCTGACGGTGGAGCAGAGCAGTTGGTTCTCGGTGCGGGCGTTTTCGCGCCGGGCCCGTCATCCCACGTTGGATCTCTATCCGTTCGGTACCACGAGCCCGATCTACGTCGAGGTCGGCGGGGCGCCGATCTGGTCGGCGGCCGACGCCGGATACTTCATTCAGTGGCTCGATCAGTTGGTTCCGCAGGTTGAGCGCCATCCCGGGTGGAACTCCACGGCTGAACGAGACGAGGTCCTGGCCGACATCGCTCGGGCCCGGGCGGTCTTCAGCACTCCTCCGGGCGGCGCCCGCCGCCCGTGACGGTCGGCACCGTCAGCATCGCCCGCGGGCTGTCGAAGCTCGGGGTCTGTTCCCGAACTGAAGGCGAGCGCTTGGTGGAGGCCGGACGGGTCACCGTGGGCGGCCGGGTCGTCCGGGAGATCGGGCACCGGGTCCGGCCGGAAACCGATGTGATTGCCATCGATGGCGTGCGGGTCGGCCGGGTCGACCGGGTCTATCTCGCCCTCAACAAGCCCCGGGGATTGGTCACCACCCGCGACGATCCCGGCGGCCGCCCCACGATTTACCAATGCTTGGCCGACCCTTCGCTGCCGTTCGTCGGTCCGGTCGGCCGGCTCGACAAGGCCAGCGAGGGGCTCTTGTTGGTGACCAATGACACCCGGTGGTCGGCCCGGCTGCTCGATCCGGCCTCTCATGTCGACAAGACTTACCACGTTCAAGTTCGCGGCTTGATCGATGAATCCGTCGTGGCGGCCGTGGCGGCCGGTGTCGTCGAGCGGGCCTCCGGCGAACGGCTCGGCGTGAAACAGGTCTCGTTGCTTCGGGTCGGTTCGCGGAGCAGCGCCTGGCTCGAAGTCCTGCTCGATGAAGGGAAGAACCGTCACATCCGGCGCTTGTTGGCCGAACTCGGACTCGAGGTCCTCCGGTTGGTCCGGGTGGCGATCGGTCCCTTGGCGTTAGGCACCCTGGCCAAAGGCGCCTGGCGGCATTTGACGCCAAACGAAGTGCGGGCCCTCGGCGGGGCCGACGACGGGGTCAGCCCGCCACGACCCCCTGCTCGATGAGCCGGTCGATCTCGGCCGGGGACCGGCCCAGGAGTTCCTCAAGGACCTCGCGGGTGTGTTGCCGGTGGAGTGGCGCGGGCAACCGCACCCGGCCGGCGGTATCGCTGAACTTGATGGGCGCGCCGGTCACCCGCGTCGGGCCGGCCACCGGATGGTCGACGATGGGAAACATCTCCCGCTCGGCCGGTTGGGGATCAGCCGCCACCTCGGCCAAGGTGTTCACCAACGTGCAAGGAACGCCGTGACGGTCGAGGATCTCGAGCCACTCGGCGGCCGGCCGGCCTCGAAACACTTCAGCGATCAGCGATTCCAGGGCCGCCCGATTCTCGACCCGGAGCGCATTGGTGCGAAACCGGGGGTCGTCCGTGAGCTCGGGCCGTCCGAGCGCCGGACCGAAGGCCTGCCAGAGCTTCTCGCTGGCCACCGCGATGCCGATGGGGCGGTCTTGGGTCGGAAAGCAGGCGTAGGGCACGATGGTGCCGAAGGCGGTGCCCCGAGGCACCGGCGACACGCCGGACCCGAACAGATTCGCGAACGCCGACGCCATCGCCGAGATCATCCCGTCGAGCATCGCGACGTCCACCTGCTGCCCCCGCCCGGTCTGTTCCCGGGTTCGAAGCGCCATCAGCACGCCGACCAACGCGAACATCCCGGCCGTCACATCGGCCACCGAATGCCCGCACCGGACCAGATCGCCGGCTTCGGTGCCGGTCATGCTGATCAGTCCGGAGGCGGCCTGGAGGATCAGGTCCATGGCCGGCCCGTCACGCTTCGGCCCGGTCTGGCCGTAGCCCGAGATCGAGCAGTAGATCAGCCGTGGATTGAGGGTCCGGGCCGTTTCGTAGCCGAGACCGAGGCGGTCCATCGTTCCGGGCCGGAAATTCTCGATCAGGATGTCGGCCTTGGCGATTAACTCCCGGCAGAGGGCGAGGCCTCGCGGGTCCTTGAGGTCGATCGCAATGGCCTCTTTCCCGGTGTTGATGCCGAGAAAGAACGAGGCGTCGGCGCCGCTGAACGGCGGGCCCCAGGTTCGCCCCATGTCGGTCGTCTCGGTGCCTTCGACCTTGATGACCCGGGCGCCATAGGTAGCCATCAGCATGGTGCTGTAGGGGCCGGCCAGCGCGTGACTCAGGTCGAGGACGAGGAGCCCGTCGAGGGGAAGTGGTGGCATGGTGCGGGCAAGATACCGTTCGTCCCTCGAACGGGGGAATCCCCGGCGGGGATAGTAGATTACCCGGTCCTTTGATTCGGAGTACCCATGGTTCGTCCCGGCTTCGCGCTTCCCAGTCTCGTCGTCCTGGCCCTGGCGGCCCCCGCGCTCGCGGCACAGCCGGGGTCCGGCAACCGGGGGGTGACGATTCAACCCGGTGAGTCCTGCCCGGCGGGAATGACTGAGGTCCGGCCGCGCAATTGTCAGGCGCCGACGCTGCCGCTGCCCAGCATCTTGGACTACCGGCCGCGGTCGACCCTGAAAGCGCCGGTGCATTCGGTGCCGAAGGCCAAATACCCGGCCATCGATTTCCACGGGCATCCCACCAGCCAACTCGGGAGCGCCGAAGGGCTCGATCAGCTGGCGGCGGCCCTCGACGAGATCAACGTCCGGCTGATCGTCGCGGCCAACAACGTGACCGGCGAGAGCCTCAAGAAGCAGGTCGGGCTGTCCCAGGCCTCGGCGTCGATGAAAGATCGGATTCGGTTCCTGACCGGGATCGACCTCCGGAACGTCGGGCCCGGCTGGGCCGAGCGGGCGGTGCCGCAGCTCGAAGCGGACGTGGCCGCGGGTGCGGTCGGCATCGGCGAAATCAATAAGGGCTTCGGGCTCTCCACCAAGAAGGCCGACGGGTCCCGTCTGGCCCTCGACGACGCGGCGCTCGATCCGGTTTGGGAGGCCGCGGCCCGGCTCAAGCTGCCGGTGTTCATCCATACCGCCGACCCGCAGGAGTTCTGGCAGCCGATCGACTACCAGAACGAACGCTGGCTCGAGCTCGCGTTGTTCCCGAGCCGCCGTTATCCGGCCGAGGAGTACCCCGCCTTCGAGCAACTCATGACGGAGCGGGACAACCTGCTTCGGCGGAATCCGAAGACGACCTTCGTGATTGCCCACATGGGCTGGCACGCCAACGATCTGGGCCGGCTCGGCAAGTTGATGGAGGAACTCCCCAACGTGAACACTGAGGTCGGGGCGGTGCTCTACGACATCGGCCGGCAGCCCCGGGCGGCGCACGACTTCTTCGTCAAGTTCCAGGACCGGATCTTGTTCGGCAAAGACAGTTTCCAGCCTGAGGAGTATCCGTACTACTGGCGGGTCTTCGAAACCCGGGACGACTACTTCGACTACTATCGGCCGTACCATGCGACCTGGAAGCTCTACGGCATCGATTTGCCGGATAGCGTCTTGAAGAAGGTGTACTTCGCCAATGCGCTCCGGATCACGCCCCGGTTGCCGCAGTCGGGTTGGCCGAAGTAGATGCGAACCGTGCGGCCGGTCGTCCTCTCGCTGTTGGTCCTCGGCTTCGCCGGATGTGCCGCGGCGCCGACCTATGATCTGGTCCTCGCCGGCGGCCGGGTCATGGATCCGGCGTCCGGTCTCGACTCGGTGCGGTACGTCGGGATTCTGGGCGACCGCATCGCCGCCGTCTCGGCGACCCCGCTTCGGGGCACCCAGGTTGTCGATGTGACCGGGCTGGTCGTGGCACCCGGGTTCATCGACCTTCACGCCCACGGCCAGACCCAGGGCGACATGGAGATTCAGGCCCGCGACGGCGTTACCACGGCCCTCGACATGGAAGCGGGGGTCTTTCCGGTGGCCAAGTGGTATGCGTCCAGGGAAGGCAAGGCGCCGCTCAACTACGGCGCCACCGTCGGGCATCGGGCGGTCCGGGCCTTCGTGTTTCACAACGGCCTCGAAGTGGGTCACGGCCCCACGAATCCGGGTGCCACCGCCGGCCTCGGTCCGCTCCCCGCCGGCGCCAATCAGCCGGCCACCGAGGCCGAGATCGTGGCGCTCGAAGCCGGCATCGGCCGGGGCCTCGACGAGGGAGCGTTAGGCGTGGGCTTTGGGATCAACTACTCGCCGGGCGCCTCGGCCGAGGAAATCGAGCGGTCCTTCAAAGTGGCCGCGGGTCGGGGCGCGGCGGTCTTCGTCCACACCCGGGCTTTCGGGATCGGGGCCATCCGGGAGGCGATCGGGGCCGCCCGGGCCGCGGGCGCCGGCCTCCACCTCGCCCACATCGGCAGCAGTTCGCTCGGCGACATCGATCTCGCCCTGGCACTGCTCGATTCGGTCCGTACCGCCGGGCAAGATGTGACCACCGAGGTCTATCCCTACACGGCTGGGTCGACCCGCCTCGAATCGGCGATGTTCAATCCCGGCTGGCAGAAGAACGTCCGGCTCGACTACGGCGATCTGGCCTGGCCGCTGACCGGGGAACGGCTGACTCGGGAGAGCTTCGAGCGGTATCGCCGCCAAGGCGGGTGGGTCGTGATCCATATGATGAAGGAAGAAAACGTCGCCAAGGCCATCGCCCATCCGGGGATCATGATTGCGAGCGACGGGGTGCCGTTCGTGAACGAGACCGGCCATCCCCGGGGCGCCGGGACCTATGCCAAGGTCCTCGGCCGGTACGTGCGGGAACAACACGCGCTCACCTTGATGGATGCCCTGGCCCGGATGACCATCCTGCCCGCCCGCCGGCTCGAAGCCTACGCGCCCGCCATGGCGCGGAAAGGCCGGGTGGCCGTCGGCGCCGATGCCGACCTCACGGTCTTCGACCCCGCGACCGTTACCGACCGGGCCACGTTCGACAAGCCGACGCTCCGTTCCGAAGGGATTCCGCACGTCTTGGTGAACGGCACCTTCGTGGTTCGTGACGGCCAGCTGGTGCCGAACGCCATCCCGGGACGCCCGGTCCGGGCCGGCGTTCAACCACGCTAGAACGTCAGCCGTCGATAGACGACACTGATGTCCCCCGTCTGGCTCGGTAGCACGCCGGAGGGCCGCGGCGGAATGGTGACGCCGGGCAGCGTCGGAAGCCCGGCAATCTGTCGGATCAGGCCCACCACCGGATTGGCATCCTTCGGGACCACCAAACTCAGCGTAAACCCGGAATCGGCCGGCGCCCAATAGGTCAACTGCCAGTTGGGTGATTGGTACCGGTACTTGCTCGGATCGACCACCCGGCCGTCGATCGTTGCCGCGAGGACCGGACTCCCGGTCACCTCGATCCCGATGGCGGTGGTTCCGCTACCAGCTCCGATCTGCAGCGTGAGGCGCCGTCCCGTGGCTTCGGTCGAATCGCCGAGGACCGTCACCACCGGAGCCCCGAGGGCGGCCCGCGGCGCGGCGGCGGCGATCATCCGAAACTGGCCCCCGGCGATTTGGGTCAGCCACCGCGGTGGTTCGTTCGGCCGCTCCGGTCCGTCGAGCGGCACGATGCGGGCGCCGGCCCCGACCGCGGATCGGGCCCAGGTACCCGGGCCGGCGAATCCGGCGCCGGTAACGAGCCACCCATCGGCGGCGTCGGCGTTTTCAGCGTAGGCCAGGATCGAGCGAACCGGGAACTCGGTCGATTGCCGGCCGATCACGATCCCGGCCCCGGTCGCGATCACCGCGCCGGCCATGACCGCCAGCGTGACCGACCAGGGCCGGTCGACGGTGATGCGATCCATGGTCGGCACCAGGAGCCATACCATGACGGGCGTGAGGGTCCCGATCGCGATGCCGCCGGGTCCGATCAACCCGAGCGCCACGATCCCCATGTCGTGAAGGAGCGGCACGATCAAGACCCCGGCCACCGCCATCGGAAGCCACTGACCGAGGCGCGCGAACCAGGTCGGTGATTCCTGCTCCGGCACGATGGCCAGAGCGGCCGCCGCGATCGCGGGCCACGCCACCACGAAGGAGACCCCGGGAAGTTTCCAACTGGCCACCGCCGCGAGTCCGGTCCATACCAGCAACGGCCCGAGGCCGGCGGTGGCCGCGCTGACCCAGCGCCGGATGACCGCCCACCCGAGCAGCGACGCAGAGAGCCCGAGCAGGGCCAACCCCAGAGCGGAGGCGCCCCGCGCTCCCGGAGCCGTCACGGCGGCCGGGGCCCGGAGTCCGAGTCCGTACGCCGCCGCCCCGCCGATGGCGCCGGCCACGAGCATGGCAACCAGGCCGAGCCCGAGTCCGAGGATCCAGCGCCGTTCTCGCCGGCCGACTTGGACGATGGCGAGGAGCGTAAGGAGGATCGCCACCCCGGCAATCGGCCGAGCCCAGGATTCCGGATACACCACCAGTCCGATGAGCGGCAGGTTGAAGAAGATCGCGTTGCCGGTGGCCGGCCGAGGCAGCGGTCCATGACCGAATGCCCGGGTCAGACCGAGGGCGGCACCCCCCTCTTGCTGGACCGAGCCGGGATCGAGGTGATCGGCGTCGTCTTCCAGGGTATGGTACCGCTCGACGCCGTCGGCAAACGCGAAGTTGAGACCCGGTTTGCCCAGGGCAAAGAATTCCGAGAGGTCGGTATCGTTAGGCAAGAACCGGTACACGGTCACGGCGATCGAGCTGGCCGCGACGTGGGGCTGCCGCCGGAGTAGCCGGATCTGGTCGAGATTGCCGGGGCCGGTTTGGAACATGACGGCCTGGCCCCCGGTGCCCCGGGCCTCGAAGTTGATCATCACCTCGACATCCCGGGCCCAAGGGTGCTCGGCCACGAACGCCGCGGCGCCGAGCAAGCCGGCTTCCTCGAGATCGGTGAAGAGCACGATCAGGTCGTGCTCGAGCGGGGCGCCGGCCTTGACGGCTCGAAGCACTTCGAGCAGCACCGAAGAGCCGGAGGCGTCGTCGCTCGCCGCGGGGGCGGCGCCGACCCCGTCATAGTGAGCCGCGAGCATGATCGCTGGGCCGCCCGGCTTGGTGCCGGGTAGCCGGGCCATCACGTTCTCGACTCGGCCCGCTTCCTGGAACCGGGTCCCGACCCCGGTGGTCCGCTGGACCTCCGGAGTTACGCCGAGGGCGGTGAGTTCGGCGATGATGTAGTCGCGGACCCGGGCATGATCGGCGCTGCCGGGCGGGTGCGGCCGCTCCGCGATGGCCCGGACGTGACGCATCGCCCGGTCGGCGGAGAAGACCGAATCGGGTGCGGTGGCGGGGACCGGCCGGGGCGGGCCCTTGGCGGCAAACGCAATCAGCAGGGCGGCGAGCACCATCGCAACGATCCCGGTGCTCAATGGCGACAGGTTCTTGGGCATGGTCCGGGGAGGATCGCGGTTCCCGGGGTGGTCCGCAAGGTGCCGCCGACCGGATTGCGTTGCCAAAGGGCAGGGGTCCGGGTAGGCTCATGGATGCTGTTCACGCTGCTCGCGGCCATCCTCGGGCTGAGCCAGTCTGGTCCGACCGACTCGCTGTTGGTCATCAAAGCCGGGGCTCTCGTCGACGTCGAACGCGGTGAGGTTCTCCGCCACCGCCAAATTCTGATCCGGGGCAACCGGATCGTCTCAATCGTCGGTCCGACGGCGTCGGTGCCGAGGGGCGCACGAGTGCTCGACCTCAGCCGGTCGACCGTGTTGCCCGGCCTCATCGACCTCCACACCCATTTGGTGGGCGACATCCAGGGCTCCTCACCGACGGCCCCGCTCGAGTCGACCGCCGCCGAGGACGCCCTGATCGGCGTGGCCAACGCCCGGGCCACGCTCCAGGCAGGCTTCACGACCGTTCGCGATGTCGGCACCTATCGGGGCGGGATCGACATCTCGCTCCGGAATGCGATCGACAAGGGGCAGGTGCCGGGGCCGCGGATGGCGGTGGCCGGTCCCTACGTGACCCGGCCCGGTGGCGGCGGTGAGGTGACCGGACTCCCGAGCGGGGCCGTGGCCCCGCCGGAGTTCCGGCTCGGCGTGGCCACGACCCCCGACGAGGTTCGGGCTCGGGTGGCCGAGATTCTGGGCCGGGGAGCCGACTTCATCAAGGTGATCGCGACGGGCGCCGTTCTCACGGTGGGGACCGATGTCGGGGCCATGGAGTTCACCGAAGCCGCCATCCGGGCCGCGGTCGAGGAGGCCGCCAAGCGGGGGACCTATGTGACGGCCCATGCCCATGGCGCCGCCGGGATCAAGGCGGCGGTTCGGGCCGGGGTCCGTTCCGTCGAGCACGGATCGCTGCTCGATGATGAGGGGATTGCTCTGATGGCCGAGCGGGGCACCTGGTTGGTGGCCGACATCTACAATGGAGACTACATCAAAGTCATCGGGCGGCGGGACCATTGGCCCGAGGAAACCCTCCGGAAGAATGATGAGACCACGGAGACCCAGCGGGCCGCGTTCCGGAAAGCGGTAGCGGCCGGAGTGAGAATCGGCTATGGTACCGACGCCGGCGTGTATCCCCATGGCGAGAACGCTCGGCAATTCCAGGATATGGTTCGGTATGGCATGACCCCGATGCAGGCAATCCAGTCCGCCACGATCGGGGCCGCGCGCCTCATGGGGTGGGAGGACCGGGTCGGGTCGATTGCCGCCGGTAAATGGGCCGATCTGGTCGCAGTCCGCGGGAATCCGCTTGACGACATTACGGTGCTCGAGCGGATCGATGTCGTCATCAAGGGTGGGTCAATCGTTCGCAACGGGGGAGACAAACGATGAGCGGTTCACAGCGAGTGTTTGGTGTGGCGACGGCGTTGTGGCTTGCCGCGGCCACGGGTGCGGTGGCGCAAACGGGTCTGATTCGCGGCAAAGTGGTCGACTCGGTCGGCGCGAGCGTGAGCGGGGCGGTCATCTCGGTGGATCGGACCGCGCTCCGGGTCACCTCGGCGGCGGACGGCCGCTACTCGATTCGCGGCGTGCCGGTCGGCGCTCAGACCGTGCGGGCCCGCGTCATCGGCTATCGTCCGACCACGGTGGCGGTCAACGTCGCCGCGGGCGCCACCGTCGATGTCGACATCACGGTCACCAAGTCACCGGTTCAGCTGGCGCCGATCGACGTCGTCGTCGGATCCCGGGCCAAGCACACCGCCGCCGAAGAACTGGCGGTGCCGGTCGATGTCTTTCCGGCCGAGGTCATCACCAAGCAGGGCACCACCGAATTGGGCGCCATTCTCCAGGCGGTCTCGCCGTCGGTCAACTTCCCGCGGCAGAGTGTCACCGATGCCGACGACATCGTCCGGCCATTTACCATGCGTGGCCTCTCGCCCGACCACACCTTGGTTCTGGTGAACGGACTCCGGCGTCACCGGACCGCGTTGGTGCATACCTTCGCGTTCGGCGGTCCGGCCGGATCGACGGGGGTTGACCTCAACGCCCTCCCCACGAGCGCCATCGACCGGATCGAAGTCCTTCGGGACGGCGCCTCGGCCCAATACGGCTCGGACGCCATCGCCGGGGTGGTCAACTTGGTCATGAAGGACGGAGCGTTTACCCCGTTCCTCAATTCCGATATCGGACGCTACGTCGTGGGCAAGAACTTTCCGGATGACGGAACCACGGCGAATCTCAGCGGCGGCTGGGGCTTCAAACTCGGCCGTGGCTCCCTCGGATTGTTTGCCGAGTATCGCTACCGGGAGCCGACCAACCGGGCGTGGGCCGAGGCCTCCGACCAGTACGTGACCGGCGATGCGGACGAGGTCGACGCCAACGGTGTCATCATCAAGAAGAACAACAACGTGGCCCAGCCGAACCATCACGTCGGCGACGGCTTGGCCAAAGACCTGATGACGTTCGTCAACCTCCGGTTGCCGGTGAATGCGTCGGGGACCGCGGAGTTCTATTCGTTTGGCGGTTGGACCTCCCGGATCGGAACCGGGAACGGGTTCTTCCGCCAGCCGATCTCCGACCGGAACTGGCCTACCATCTATCCGAACGGGTTCTTGCCGGAGTTCCGGCCCGACGTCATCGACATCTCGGCCGCGAGCGGTTTCCGGGGCACCACCGCCGGATGGGCGTACGATCTCGGCGCCTCTTTCGGGCGGAGCACCTTCGACTACAATCTCAAGAACACCCTCAATGTGTCGCTGGGCCCCTGTCTCGACCGGCCCTGTGCCCCGGGACTCGATGGGATCTTCGGGAACGCCGACGATCCGAATATTCCCAATGCCACGAGCTTCTACGCCGGCGGGCTCCGGGCCAACGAGCTCAGCACCACGCTCAATCTGAACAAGCAGATCGACATCGGGCTCAAGAACAAGCTCAACGTGGCCGCCGGCCTGGCCTATCGGCGGGAGTCATTCCGGCTGATCGAGGGTGAAAAAGGTTCGTGGGTTCAGGGCGGCGCCTTGAATCGGTACGGTGAAGTGGCGCCGGGCGGCTCGCAGGTCTTCGGTGGGTTCCTGCCCTCCACCGCCACCGACCAGTCGCGGGGGAACGGGGGCGGGTACCTCGACCTCGAAACCAATTTGAGCAAGCAGTTGCTGGTGACCGCCGCGGCCCGGTTCGAGAACTACAGCGACTTCGGTTCGAAGGTCAGCGGCAAGGCGGCGCTCCGGTTCCAGCCCTCGTCCAAGGTGGTGTTCCGCGCCGCCTTGAGCACCGGGTTCCGGGCCCCGTCGCTGGCCCAGAACTACTTCGGGAGCCGGATCACCAACTTCCGCTTCGATGCCACGACGGGAAAACAGGTTCCGTTCGAAAGCGGGATCTTCTCGGTGGCCGACCCCGCGGCCAGAGCGTTAGGTGCGAAACCCCTCAAAGCCGAAACCGCCGTGAACGTGAGCGGGGGATTGGCCTGGAGCCCGAGCGACCAGGTCACCTTCACCGCCGACGCCTACTTGATCAACCTCGACGACCGGATCTTGCTGAGCGGGTACATCGGCGGCGACAGCGTCGAGAAGATTCTGGCCAAGGCCAACCAGGCCGTGTCGGCGGCCCAGTACTTCACCAACATCATCGATACCCGCACCAAGGGCCTCGATCTGACCGCCAACGTCCGCACGGCCGTCGGGTCGGCCGGAGCGCTGACCTTCAACGCCGGGGTCAATTTCACCAAGAATCAGGTCGTCGGGCAGCGGCCGATTCCGAGCCAATTGGCCGGGACCGGAGTCGACCAGTTGGTCGATAAGTTCACCACGATCCAGATCGAGCGGGAACGGCCCGATTGGCGCGGCACGGTCACCGCCAACTACACCCAGGAGCGGTTTCACTCGCTGCTCCGGTCTTCCTACTATGGCAAGTACTCCTCGGCTCCCGGGCTCTGCGACGACTGCGACCAACGCTTTGGCGGGAAGGTGCTGATCGACGCGGAAGTCGGCCGTCAATTCGGGCAAGTCAACTGGTCGATCGGGGTTCGAAATCTCTTCGATACCTTCCCGGACCAGAACAGCCTCAACAACGGCTACGGGATCTTCCCGTACCCCGGCGCCTCGCCGTTCGGATTCAACGGCCGGTTCTTGTACGTCCGCGCCGAAGCGCTGCTCGGCCGCTAAGGTGGGCAAGTCGTTCGGGGGCCAGACCATGTGGGGCCCCCTCAAGCGGGTGGTGGTCCGACGGCCGGATCAGGCGTTCGGCACCGCCGATCCGGCCCGATGGCATTACACCGCCCGCCCCGAGATGGTGGCGGCCTGTGCCGAACACCAGGCGTTCGTCGAGACGCTGATGCAAAGCGGCGCCGAGATCATTTGGCATGACGAACCGCTGGCCGATCATGCCGACGCCATTTTCTGCCACGACCCGGTGCTGGTGGCCGATGTCGGCGCCATTCAGCTCCGGATGGGCAAGCCGCTCCGCCGCGGCGAAGAAGCGGCGCTCGGGCTGACCCTCAAAAAGGCCGGAGTGCCGACGATCGCCCGGCTCGAGGGCGATGCCCTGGCCGAGTCGGGTGACCTGATGTGGATCGACGAAAAGACCTTGGCGGCCGGGATCGGCTATCGCACCAATTACGCGGGCGTGGCCGCGCTGCAGCACGCGCTTGGGCCCGCGGTGGCCATCGTCAATGTCGAACTGCCCTACTACACCGGGCCGGAGGCCTGTCTCCATCTGATGTCCATGATCAGCATGGTTGACCGCGACTTGGCCGTGGCCTATCCCGGTCTCTTGCCGGTGTCGTTCGTTCAAATGCTCGGCCGCCGGAACATCCGGCTGGTCGAGGTGCCCGAGTCCGAGTTTCGGACCATGGGGACCAATGTGCTGGCGCTGGCTCCGCGGCAGTGCCTGATGTTGGAAGACAATCCGGTCACCAAGAGCCGGCTCGAAGCCGCCGGATGCACCGTGTCGACCTATCGCGGTCGCGAGCTGTCGCTGAAAGCCGAGGGGGGCGCCACCTGCCTCACCCGGCCGGTGTTGCGCCTCTAGCCGTTCGCTGAACTTCCTCCAGGGTATTCCGATGGCCTCTCTTCGCATTATCCCGTGCCTGTTGATCGCTTGCGTGCCCCTGACCGCCGCGGCCCAAGCCCGCCGGGCTCCAGCGCCGCCGGCGCCGGTACCGGCACCGCTCGAACAGCCGGCCGCGCTCAAGGCCCTCAAGTTTCGGTCAGTAGGCCCCTTCGACGGCGGGCGGGCTTCACGGGCCGCCGGCGTGCCCGGTGACCCAACGACCTACTACATGGCCACCGCCTCGGGCGGGGTGTGGAAGTCCACCGACGGCGGGATCAGCTGGGCGGGGATTTTCGACGATCAATCGACCGCGTCGATCGGGTCGATCGCGGTGGCGCCGAGCGATCCGAACGTGGTGTACGTCGGGTCGGGTGAGGCCAATGTCCGCGGCAATACCACCCCGGGCAACGGGATCTACAAGTCGACCGATGCCGGGAAGACCTGGAACCATGTGTGGAAGCAGGAGGGCCAGATCGGGACGATGGCCGTCCATCCGCGGAATTCCGATATCGCCTATGCGGCGGTGCTTGGACGGGCGTTCGCGGCCAATCCGGAACGCGGCATCTACCGGACCCGGGACGGTGGCGTCACGTGGCAACAGGTGCTCAAGAAGGACGAGCGGTCCGGCGCGTCGGATGTCGCCATCGATCCGAGTAACCCCAATATTTTGTACGCCGGATTCTGGGAAATGCGCCGCTACCCGTGGGATCTGACCAGCGGGGGCCCCGGGAGCGGGCTCTATCAGTCCCGGGACGGCGGCGACACCTGGAAGCAACTGACCGGGTCGGGACTGCCGAACGGAATCTGGGGCAAAGTCGGCGTGGCCGTCGCGCCGTCGGACGGCCGCCGGGTTTACGCGCTGATCGAGGCCGATAGCGGCGGGCTGTTCCGCTCGGACAACGGCGGCGAAGCCTGGACCCGGATCAGCGCCTCCCGCCTGGTCCGCCAGCGGGCCTGGTACTACTCGACCCTGACCGTCCACCCGACGAACCCCGACGAGGTCTGGTTTCCGAACGTGCCGATGGTGAAGACGATCGACGGCGGCAAGACCCTGACCTTGGTGGACGGAATTCCCCATGGCGACAATCACGATGTCTGGTTCGACCCGACCAACCCGAAGCGGATGATCGTCGCCAACGACGGCGGCACCGCCATCAGCGTCAATGGCGGTGAATCATGGATGGCGGTCCGGCCGGCCATCGGTCAGTGCTACCACATTGCCGTCGACAACCGCGACCCCTATCACGTGGCCTGCGCCGAGCAGGATCTCGGCACCGCCCAAGGGCCCAGCAACAGTCTGAGCCGGGGCGGCATCGGAGCGAGTTTGTGGCATGACGTCGGCGGCGGCGAAGCCGGCCACATCGTGTCGAAAGCGGACGACCCGGACATCGTGTTTGCCGGCGAGTACCTTGGCATCATCACCTACTACGACCACAAGACCGGCCAGTCCCGGAACGTCTCGGCCTATCCCGAGAATCCGAGCGGCCACGGTCCGGCCGATTTTCAGTACCGGTTCCAGTGGACCGCTCCGATCGCTCCGTCGCCCCACGATCCCAATGTGATCTATCACGCCGCCCAGGTCCTCTTCAAGACCAGCGACGGCGGCCAATCGTGGACCGCCATCAGCGGCGACCTGACCCGGAACGACAAATCGAAGCAGCAATGGGCTGGCGGTCCCATTACCGGGGACAACACCGGCGTCGAGTTCTACTCCACCATTTTCGCCGTGGCCGAGTCGCCGAAGGAAAAGGGCCTGATCTGGACCGGGAGTGACGATGGCTTGGTTCAGGTCACCCGCGACGGCGGGAAGACCTGGAAGAACGTGACCGCCGCGATGCCCGGATTTCCCGAGTGGGGCACGGTCAGCATCATCGAGCCCTCGCCCCATGACGCCGCCACCGCCTACGTGGTGGTGAAGAAGTACCGTTTGGGTGACAACGCGCCCTATCTCTACAAAACGTCGGACTACGGCACGACCTGGAAACGGCTCGACGGCTCGCTGGCCCGCGACATCTTCCTCCATACCGTCCGGGAGGACCCCGCCAAACGCGGGCTCCTCTATCTCGGAACCGAGAAAGGCGTCATGGTATCCTGGGACGACGGCACGACGTGGCGTCCGCTCCGCCTCAACCTCCCGACCGTTCAAGTGGCCGATCTGGTGGTCAAGAACGACGACCTGGTGCTCGGTACCCACGGGCGGGGAATCTGGATCCTCGATGACCTGACGCCGATCCGCCAGTGGACCGACGCCATTGCCGCCAAGCCGCTCCACCTGTTCCAACCGGTGGCCCAGACCGCGTGGCGGCGCCGGGGCGGCACCGGCGAGCGACAAGCCGGTCAAAATCCCCCGGCCGGTGTGGTCTTGACGTACTACCAGAAGGACGAGGCCAAGCTTCCGGTGACGCTCCAGATCCTGGATAGCCGGGGCACGGTCATTCGGTCGATGAGCAGCGTGGCCAAGCCGAAGGACGACCATAGCGAATACGAGTCGGCCCCCAAGGCCGAACTCGAGACCGGCGCCGGTCTTCATCAGGTGACCTGGGACTTCTCGATGGAGGGGGCCCGCCGGATCAAGGGCGGGAAGATCGACACCGGTGATCCGGCGATTGCCCCGCAAGCGCCGCCGGGAACCTACACCGCGCGGCTCACGGCGAATGGCGTCACCGAGAGCACCTCGATCACCTTCCGGGCCGATCCCCGCGTCAAGGTGAAAGACGCCGACCGAACCGCCCAGTTGGCGTTTGGCAACGAGCTTCGCGATGCCTTGAACCGGATGGCCGACGCCGTCAATCAGCTCAAAGACATCCGGACCCAACTCGGGGACCGGAATACCGCGCTCGCCGGCAACGCCGCCGCCAAGGATTTGGTCGGCCTGGCCGGCGCGCTGATGACCAAGTTCGACTCCCTTGAGGCCCGGATCCACAACCCCGGCGCCGAAGTGACCTACGACATCTTAGCCTTCCGAGGCGGCGCCCGCCTCTACTCGAGGCTCGTGCCCCTCTACATGTGGGCCGTCGATGGCGACGGCGCGCCAACCCAAGGCATGAAGGACGTCTACGCCGGCCAGCGCCAAGAACTCGACGGCTATCTCGCCGAGCTCCGCGTCCTGATCGACCAGGACCTCGCCGCCGTCAACGCCCGCGCCGCCCAACTCGGCATCACCCACATCATCACCCGAAACCCCACCCCCATCCCCTAAGCCGAGCGCCGAGCGCCGAGAACCGAGTGCCGAGCATGTGGATTGCCACCGTCCCGATGACCGAAGCGAGCGCCGAGCTCCAACGCGCCGTCGAAGACCAGATGGGCCTCTACCCCGCCGAGTACAACCGTCCGGTCCACCCGACCGGCGGCGGCACCTCCGGCATCGTGGCGACCCACAGCCTGATACCGGCGGCGCTGAAGCACGCCTTCTCGACCTTCGGCGCGCTGATGGATCCGGAGTTGCCGCTCAGCCGCCGTCACCACGAGCTGATCGCCACCATGGTGTCGGTCACCAATCGGTGCCGGTATTGAATTGACTCTCACGCAGAGTTTCTGCGTCGGGTTACCCTCGATGAGACGCTGATCGCCGCGGTCACCGCCGATTACACGACGGCGCCGCTCACCGATGCCGAGCGGGTGATGGTCGACTATGTCGTGCAGGTGACCAAGGACGCGACCAAGGTGATGCCATCGCACCACGAGCGGCTCAGGGCGGCCGGCTTCGATGATCGCGGCATTCTTCAGATCACCCTGATCGCGTCCTGGTTCAACTACATCAACCGGGTGGCCGACGCCCTTGGCTTGGGAAGGGACTAGCCGAGCAGAGGGGTGATATCCGCTTCGATCTCCTCGGGCGTCTGCTTCGAGGCATAGCGCTCGAGCACCGTGCCGTCGGCGTCGACGAGGAACTTGGTGAAGTTCCACTTGATCGACTCGGTGCCCAAGATCCCTTTCTGGGCCGACTTGAGATACTGGAACAGCGGATGAGCATGGTCGCCGTTGACGTCGATCTTGGCGAACATCGGGAACGTCACGTCGTATTTGGTCCCGCAGAATTGCATGATCTCCTGTTCGGTGCCCGGCTCCTGATTGGCAAACTGGTCACAGGGAAAGCCGAGGACCGAAAAGTTCTGGCCTTTGAACCGGCGATAGAGGGCTTCGAGTCCTTTGTATTGGGGTGTGAAGCCGCACTTGCTGGCCACATTGACGATCAGCAGCACCCGGCCCTTGAAGTCGGCCATGGAGCGTTCCTCCCCATCGATCGTCTTGACGGAATAATCGTACACTGACATCGGTCATCCTTCTCGAGTGTTGAGATACAAATCCGTTCGAGCGGTCAGAGCGAGCTCAACTAGAAATCCGGCCAATCGTTCCGTCACGGCCTCCACGTACCGGACCCCTTTCGATGCCGTGGCCGCCGCGGGGTTGCCGGTCCCCGTGTCGTCGGTCACCGCCG
>JANMHX010000161.1:0-8941 GCA_031375485.1 Gemmatimonadota bacterium
GATGTTGCCGCCTATGACCTCCGGCACCGGACCCGGGGCGATACCGACCTCGAGCGGCTTCGGCTCGGGCAGGTCGGGGCCCAGTTCTGGTCGGTGTACATCCCGGGCGAGATCAAAGACTCCGGCTATGCCAAGGTCCAACTCGAGCAGATCGATATCGCGCGCCGGGTGATCGAGCGCTACCCGGAAGCGCTCACTCTCGCCACGAGCGCCGCCGAGGTGAGGGCGGCCTTTGCCCGGGGCAAGATCGGCTCGCTGCTCGGGATGGAGGGCGGCCACGCCATCGAGAATTCGCTCGGCGCCCTCCGGGCCTATTATCGGCTTGGGGTGCGCTACATGACGCTGACCCATAACGTCACCCTCGACTGGGCCGACGCCGCCATGGATGCCCCTCGCCACAACGGCCTCACGCCGTTCGGCAAGGAAGTGGTCCGGGAGATGAACCGGCTCGGCATGATCGTCGACATCTCCCACGTCACCCCGAAGGTGATGCACGACGTCCTCGACCTCGCCGAATCGCCGGTGATGTTTTCTCACTCCTCGGCCAAAGCGCTCACCGACCACCCCCGGAATGTGCCGGACGACGTGCTTCGTCGCTTGGCCAAGAATGGGGGCGTCGTCATGGTCACCTTCATTCCGGCGTTTGTGTCCCAGGCGGTGGCGGATTGGGATCTCCAAGTTCGGGAGGTGACCAAGGGCAATCCGTCGCTGTCCGATGTTGAACGGATCAAGACCGAGTACGCCAAGACCCACCCGAGGCCGGTGGCCACCCTCAAGAATGTGGCCGATCACATCGACCACGTCCGGAAAACGGCGGGGGTCGATCATGTTGGCATCGGAAGCGACTTCTACGGCAGCCCCGACATGCCCCAGGGCCTCGAGGATGTCTCGCGGTTTCCGGACCTGTTCGCCGAGTTGATCCGGCGGGGCTGGACCGATGCGGACCTGGCCAAGCTGGCCGGCGGGAACATCCTTCGGGTTCTCCGCCAGGTCGAAGTCAACGCGGCCCGAATCCAAACCCAGCGGCCGCCCTCGACCGCCACATTCGAACGGATGCGCTAGCCCCCGCCGGGCGGGCGTTCGCCCCGCGGGGGCGGCGCCCGCCCCAAGACGGCTCGATCGGATCACCGCTCCCGGCCAAACTCCGGCGTCTCCCAACCGGATGCGCCCATGTCTGCTACCCGCGCCATCGTCAGCGGGCTCCTGCTCTCAACGCTGGTACTGACCCTGGATTCCCCCGTCTCGGCGCAAGTCTGGCCCGGGCGGTTCGAGGCCGACCGAACCTCGTGCCGTCCCGATCGCTCGTCCCGAACGGCGGCCGATTGGCTCGCAGCAGCCCGGGCCGCGGTCGGCCTTGGGACGCTAGGGGAGCGGGCCGTTCGCCTCCGCGTGACCGATGTGACCGCGCTCCAGAATCAGTCCGACCGGCCCTATCCGCCGTTCCTGATCCAATCGCGGGCCGAGGAGCTCTGGTTCAACGGAGCCAACGGGGCGGAATTCTCGGGGAACCCAGGCGGCGCCCGCCGGGGCATGCTCCGCACCGATCGCAGCACCTTCATGGTCCGGGATACCCTCCGGATCCCGAATCCGGCCATGCATACGGTGTTTGAGGAAACCCGCCTCCTCAATCCACTGGCCATGCTCACCGATTGGACCCGCGCCGGCGACGCCACCGTGGACGGCACCTGCGCCTTCCGGGGCTATCCTCGGATCGTGCTTCGGTCAGCCGCGATGGCTGCCCGCCTGTTCATTGACCCGAAGACCGGCTTTCCCGTCAAGATCGAGCGCGAGGAGCCCCACTATCTCTGGGGTCAGGTGCTGGCCACCTACCTGTACCAGACCTGGTGGCGGTTAGGCGACGTGTTTCTCCCGGTCACGGCGACCCGCTCGGTGGATGGAGTCGAAGAAACCAGCCGGGCCATCGATCTTGCCGGGGCCGCCACCACGATTGGCGCCGACAGTGCAGCCTGGCTGTCGCTGCCGCCGAATTCGCCGGACATGCGGAACCGACCCCACCCGATGCTCGACCCAGCCGTTCCCGACACGGTGCGGGTGGGGCCGCGATCCTATCTCTTGGTCAACCCGGCCTACACTCATGCCGTGACCCTCGTTCGGGATACGGTATTCCTGTTCGACGCCTCGATCGGCGAAGGGCGGGCCCGCCAGGATTCGAGCTGGATCGCCCGTCTTTTCCCGGGGGAACACCCGATCGTCCTCGTGGTGACCGACCTGGCCTGGCCGCATATTGCCGGGGTCAGATTCTGGGTGGCGCGGGGCGCCATTCTCGCGACCCACCGCTTGTCCCAGCCTTTCCTCGCCCAGATCTTGGCCCACCGCTGGACCCGGGCGCCCGACGCCCTCGAAGCCGTTCGGGGTCGGGCCAAACCGGTGTTCCGCGTCGCGGACCAGGTTCAGACGCTCGGCGGGGGCGGGATCGTTTTGGCGCCGATCGATGGGGTGGGGAGCGAGGGCGCCTTGATGGCCTACTTTCGGGCCGACGACTTCCTCTGGGCGGGTGACTACATCCAGGGGCTTGAACCGGCACTCTATACCAACGAGGTCTGGCGGGCGGCCCGCCGCGAGGGCATTGTTCCCCGCCGAACGGCGGCGCAGCATCTTCCGTTGACCGACTGGAGCGCGGTGACGGCCGTTGCCGACACGACCAGCCGACCCTGAGGAGACCACCATCGGTGATGTCCGGCCCGGTGACCGTACCGAAGCGATCGCGGGGACCTCTCGTGGTGGTCCTCGCGAGCGGCACGTTGCTTTCGGTCATTGCGGCCAGCCAGGTCTGGGTGAGCCGGAGCCGCTCCAACGAGATCACCCCGATCTGGCAGGCGCTCCTGTCGGGGTTGGCACCGTGGTTTCTTTGGGCCGTGATCACGCCGGCCATCTTGGCGCTTGGTCGGCGGTTCGGCTTCCAGCGCGGCCGGGTTCGGGCGAGTCTGCTGGTGCATGCGCCGGTGGCCCTGGCCTGGGGCACGGTGCACACGTTGGTATCGTCGACCATCCAATGGTGGCTCTTTCGAAGCGCAACCAACGGGGAGCCGTTCCCGATCGCTGAAGTCTTGTCGGCGTTCCTGCTCGGGACCCGGGTTCAGTTGGCCATCCTCACCTACTTCGCTATCGTTGGGCTCGGTCGGGCCGCGGAGGCGATTGGCGACCTGGCCGAACGCGAGCGCCAGGCGATCCGTCTCGAGGTCCAGCTGAACGCGGCCCGACTCGAGGCGCTCACCCTTCGCCTCCAGCCTCATTTCCTCTTCAACACCCTTCATGCCATCGGCGTCCTGGTCCGGGAGGATCCGCCCACCGCCGAACGAATGGTCACCCGGCTCGGTGACTTGCTCCGCGCAACCCTCACCAGCAGCCGGGACGAAGTTTCTCTCGAGGAAGAATTCAAACTCCTTGGGTTGTACCTGGAGATTGAACAGACCCGGTTCGCGGACCGGCTCAAGGTGGAATACTCGATCGAGCCCCTGGTTCTGGCCGTCCGGGTTCCGGTATTTCTCCTCCAGCCGATCGTGGAGAACGCGATCACCCATGGGATCGCGAGCCGGGCGGCCGGCGGTCGACTCTTGATTTCGGCCGAGCGCGTCGGCAAGGCGTTGGAAATTGAGACGTGGAACGAGGGCGAGCTGGCCGCCGGCGGGAGTGATCGAGTGGGTCTGGGCACCACCCGTGAGCGGTTGGCCACCCGGTATGCCGGTCGGGCCTCTCTGACCCTCGAGGCGGACGGGACCGGGGTTCGGTCGACTATCCGGTTGCCGTGGGATGCCGTCCATGGCTGACCTCCGGGTCCTGATCGTCGACGACGAGCCCTTGGTGCGCCGGGGTCTGGAACGAGTGCTCCGGACCGAGCCGGGCGTCCGGGTGGTCGGGGAGGCTCGTAACGGGAAGGAGGCCCTCGAACTGACGGCAGAGCTCCGCCCGGACTTGCTCTTTCTCGATGTCCAGATGCCCGAGCTCGACGGACTTGGCGTGGTCGCGGCCCTCGACCCCAGGACCGCACCCGCGATCATTTTTGTGACCGCCTTTGATCGCTACGCCATCGAGGCCTTCAACCTTCACGCCGTCGACTACCTCCTGAAACCGTTCGATGATGAACGCTGCCGGAAGGCGCTGCGCCGGGCAGAGGAGCGCCTGGCCGGTAGCGGCGGGGCCGGCATCGACCACCGGCTCACCGCCTGGCTCGCGGCGGCAGGCCAGGCCAAGCCGGTCGTCGATCGCTTGGCTGTCCGGCACAACGGGCGGACGGTTTTTGTGGCCCTGGCCGATATCGACTGGATCGAAGCCGCCGACAACTACGCTCGCCTCCATACCAAGGCCGGCAGCTTCCTGGTCCGGGAAACCCTCAGGCAATTGGCCGAAGAGTTGGACCCCACCTTTGTGAGGATCCACCGTTCCACCCTGGTCAGGCTCGATCAGGTCCGAGAAGTCCGGCCTCGCGCCGACGGCGATCAGACCGTCGTCCTGACGAGCGGCGTTCAGCTGATCCTCACCCGGTCCTGGCGAGACCAATTCGAGTCGAAGGCGGGGAGACCGCGCTAGGGGCCGTTGACCGTCTCCGAGGGAGATGTTACTTCGGCGGGGGCGTTTGCCACAGCACGTGGGAGATCATCCATTGCTCTCCGTATCGAGCGAGGAGCAGGTAGTCGATCCCCCAGTAGGCCGTCAGCTTCGCCGCCGCGGTCTGATCGGCGACGTCGAGCACCGCGACCTCCTTTGGGGCGGTCGGCGGCGCGAACCGTTTGCGTTCGCGGACCCGGCGAACGAAGCTCAACGCGGCGGGCCAGGTCATCGGCTGGCCGATGTAGCGGGAAGAATCCCGGACCCAATCGAAGCCGAACTTCGAGAACTCCGGCCGGACGGCGCGGACCAACTTGGTACTGTCACCTTCGTAAAAGGCCTCGACGTAGTCGAGCACGGCCCGGTGCACCGCGGCCCGATCGGCGGCGGCATCGCGACGGGGCGCTTGCCCCTGCGAGGGACGGGGAGCAACGACCAGCGCGATCGCAACCGCGAGGTATGGCATGAGACGGGGCACGGAAAACTCCTGATCGTGAGAGGGCATGGGCGCGGTGTTTATTCCTGAGGCGCGAAGACGGTTGCCAGGGGAACCCGCATGAACTCTGAATAATCCCTCGTGTAGTGAACGAAGCAGCCGTCCGCCGAGACCCACGGGAAGTTCGGCGCGCCGTCGCCTAACCCACCGCCGGCTTTGACGAGTGGTGTCCAGGCCCCCGCGCGCGGGCTCGTGAGGTAAAATTGGGCCGGCGCCCGCCGGCCGTTAGGCCGAGACACCACTGATACCTTCACCAGGGAGTGGCCGCCCGGCACCTGGAGGGCACCCCAAACATGGAGGCTGTCGCCGGACCGGCTCCTCCAGTAGTCAGCCGCCGGATCGGCCGGGGCCTCGACCGACGCGGGCGCGAAGGCGCCGTCGGCCCAGGCCAACTCGACATCCCGCCAGGTCCGCCAGTCCGGCGGGGTCACCCGGAACCGTAGAGTGCCCTGGCTGTCGAGCCTCAGGCCTGAGTGGTAGTGGCCGAGGCGGGAGGCGGCGATGAATTCCGGAGGCCCCCATCCGTTCCCTTGCCGCCGCGCCATCCAGAGATGCGCGTTCGGCGTGCTGGAGGTGTCGTGGGGGGCTGGGCGGTAGGACGAAAACACGAGCCGAGTCCCGTCGCGACTCAGCGCCGGGTAGAGGTCGGAATAGTCGCCGCCGAGGGCCACCGGCTCGGGTGATCCCCAGGCCGAACCAGCGAAGCGCGAACGAAGGATTCGGTAGTTCTCGCCCGCCGACCCGATGCGTTTGAAGAAATAGAGTTCAAGCCCGTCGGCCGCCAGGAGGTAGGAATAGATTCGGCCGCTGTCCGCCGCCGCCAGCCGCGGCCCAAACGGTCGAGCCGGACCGCCATCCACGCGGCACTGTGCTCCCGCCGACCGGGGACCGGCTCCTGCGGCGATCGTCAGGGCTCCGACCACGGCGAGGGGAACGAGGGTTCGTTGGGACCGGTTCTTCACTGCCATAACTCCGCTCGCGACGACCCACGATACCGACGTCGTGCAAAGGAACGCCAAGGTTTTGCGGCGAACGGGCCTCCTGGTGCGCCGAAGTGGCGTCAGCGATTGGCCTGAAGTCGTCGCTCAAACCCCTCGCGATGCGACCGACTGAGCTTGAGACGGGTGCCGTCTCGGAGCTGGACTTCCCATTGCCGGGGAGCCGTGGTCCGGAGCCCGGTCACCTTCGCCAGCGCCACGATCGTCGACCGGTGAATCCGGGCAAACTGCGCCGGGTCGAGCGAGCGCTCAAACGCCGTCATCGTTTCCCGGAGGAGGTAGGTCCGCCCAGCGGCGTGAAGCCGGGCATAGTCCCCCTTGGCTTCAATCCAATCAAGTTCGGCGGAGTCCAAGAAGGTGACCCGGCCGCGGTCCCGGATCAGGATGCGGGCGCCGCGCCCGGCTACCCGCCCGCGGACCCGGGCTACCATGCGGGCGAACCGGTCGTCGTCGATCGGCTTGAGGAGGTAGTCGAGCGCCTGAGCATCAAAGGCCGCCAGGGCGTGCTGGTCGTGGGCGGTCACGAATACCACCGTTGGCATTCGCTCGGCTCCGATCTCGGCCACGACCGAGAAGCCGTCTACCTCGGGCATCTGGACGTCGAGGAACACGAGGTCGGGCGTGAGGTTACGAATCGCCGCGATCGCTTCGCGGCCGCCGGCGCACTCCTGGATGACGACGAACCCGCCGGCCAGTCGGAGTCGGGTTCCAATGCCGCGCCGAGCGAGCGGCTCGTCGTCGACGATGACGGTCCGGATCGGCGCGGTCATCGAGCGGGCGCCGACTCCGGGAACTCGATGACGACTCTCGTTCCCTCGTCCGTCGAACGGAGCTCCAGTCGATCCGCTCCATCGTAGAGGCGGCGGAGCCGCTCACGGGTATTCATGAGTCCGATTCCCTCACCGGCGCCCTGAACCCCGGGGCCGTCGTCGGTGACGGTGAGCACGAGCCGGCCGGCCTCTCGCCGTGCCTCGATCGTAATTGCGCCGCCGGCCTCTCGAGCTGCCACGCCGTGCCGAAGCGCGTTCTCAACGATCGGTTGGAGAATGAGGCTCGGCACCGGTACCTCGAGCGTTCCCGGCCCCGGGTCGATTCGGACGGCGAGCCGCGGGCCGAACCGAACCTGCTCGATCTCCAAGTAGCGACCGATGAAGTCGAGCTCCTCCGCCAGTGGAATCCACTCCGACACCGGGGCCGACAGCGTGAGGCGGAGAAAATCGCTTAGGCGGGAGATCATCCGGCCGGCGTCCTCGTTCCGCCGTTCGACGACGAGCGTCGAGATCGCGTTCAGGGTATTGAACAAGAAATGGGGTTGGATCTGATACCGGAGTGCTTCGAGGCGAGCCCGTTGCGCCAGGGCTTCGGCGTGAAGGCTCCGTTCCCGTTCGGTCTGCCACGCGTCATGATATTTGGTCCCGAAATAGAGCAGGCTCCAGGCCAACATCGCAAAGCCATTGTAGACGGCCCCGCTGAACATCTGCCCAACCGAATGGATGGCCACGTGCCGTTCGAGCAGCCAAGAGGCCACCGGGATGTTGAGCCAGTTGTCGGTGGCGGTCCAGGCCAGCGAAGTCAGGTAGGACGCCATCACCGCCGCGACGATGACGGGGACCGGTCGAGGATTTCCGGCCAGGACCCGACGGTAGATCCGCCAAAGCACGAGCGAGCAGAGGAAACCGACGGCCGCCAACAACGACTTCGAGACCACCATGTAGCCAAGGGGATAGGAGCCGAGTCGCGACCCGGCCATGGCCACGGTATAAGCGCCCCACCCGGCTGCCTGGAACAGCCAGAATCGACGTTTCCCGATCCTCGAGGTAGCCAGCATGGGTTGCAAGCTACGGAAACGCGAACCCCGCGTCCATCCGCTTGGATTGACGACTGCGCGGTTTGGAACGAAGTTCCGCCCATGCCCCACACTCGTCGTGATTTCGTTCGGCTCGCCGCGGGTGCCGGAATGCTCGGCGCCGGCGTCCTGGTTCCGCGCTTTCGCCGGGCGCCCCTCAAGATTCTCATCTTGGGCGGCACCGGCTTCATCGGGCCGTACCAAGTGCAATACGCGCTCGATCGCGGGCATACGGTCACCCTCTTCAACCGGGGCCGTACCAACCCCGGATTGTTCCCGACCGTGGAGAAGCTGATCGGCGACCGGGCCACCGATCTCACGTCGCTCCAGGGGCGCCAGTGGGACCTCGTGATCGACAACTCGGCCACCGACCCGGTCTGGGTGGAGCGGTCGGTGGCGCTGCTCCAGAACGCGGTGAAGCGGTACTGTTTCGTGTCGACCCGCTCGGTGTACTTCGATACCAGTCGGGTGCCGATGACGATCGAGGCGCCGGTCTGCACCCCCGAGAATACCCCGGTGGAGTCGGGCAAACCGCTTCCGTATTGCCTGGCCAAGGCCCTTTCCGAGAATCTCGTCCGGAAGTACTTCGGCGACCGGACCCTGATCGTCCGGCCCTCGTTGGTCGTCGGTCCCGGCGACTTGACCGACCGGTTCACCTACTGGCCGGTTCGGATCGAGCGGGGCGGGGAAATCCTCGCGCCCGGCGACGGGAACGACTACGTCCAGATCATCGATGCCCGGGATTTGGCGGAGTGGATGATTCGGCTCGGGGAAATGGGCACCACCGGGACCTACAACGCCTTGGGCCCGAGGACGCCCCGGCTCTTTTCCGAGGTCCTTCACGGCATCAAGGCCGTGACGACGTCCGATGCGACCTTTACCTGGGTTGACGCCGACTTCCTCGAGAAGCACCAAGTCCGCCCCTATCAGGAAATGCCGGTCTGGATGCCGTCGAAAGGCACCCGGGCCGGCTTCGGGCGGTTCGACATCAGCCGGGAAGTGGCTCTCGGCCTGACCTTCCGCTCCCTGGCCGCC
>JANMHX010000164.1:0-24122 GCA_031375485.1 Gemmatimonadota bacterium
TCCTGGCCACCCTGGCGACGGGGTTCGAGTGGACCGACGACAGCCGGCAGCTGGCCACGGTGCTGATCCCCGAGACCCGAGGTCCGATGCCGGTCGAGTCCGCGGCGCCCACCGGGCCCCAAGTCAAACTCGCTGAGGAAAAAGACAAGAACCGGCTCCGGAACTACGCCAGCTTGATGGTGACGCCCTACCACCAGGCGCTGCTCGAGTGGCACACCACTGGACAGGTGGCGTTGGTGGATGTCCAAACGAGGGCGGTGACGAAGATTGGGCAGCCCGCCATGGTCGAGCGGGTCGATGTGGCGCCGGACGGCAGGTTCCTTCGGGTGACCCGGATGGTGAAGCCGTTCTCGTACATCGTGCCGGTCGGGAATTTCGGCCGGGTCGAAGAGGTGTGGACGGCCGGGGGCGCCGTGGTCGCGAAATTGGCTGAGGAGCCGCTCAATGTCGGCGTCGACACCAGCCGAACGCCGACCGCGCCGGGCGTTGGCGGCGGGGAAGCGGCCCGCGACGGCCGCCGGGAGATCGTCTGGCGCCCCGACGGCCCGGGGCTTTGGTTCCTGGAACAGGGACCGGCTCCGACGGGCAGCGACACCCTGGCCATCGGCGACCAACGGCCGCGGCGGAAGGATCGGCTCCGCCAGTGGCTCCCGCCGTTCGACTCGGCCCAGGTCACGACGGTTTTTGAGAACGACGCCCGGCTCTCGACGCTCCGCTATGCGCTGAACGGCAAGACGGTGTTCCTCCGCGAACGGACCGGCCAGAATGTTCACGAGTTTGCGCTCTTCTTGGCCGAGCCGACGAAGAGATACACCGTGGCCCGGTACCGGGCCGATGACGTGTACGCCAACCCGGGCACCCTGATTCCGGAGTTCGGCCTGATGCCGGTGGCCAATCCCTTTGCCGAGTTCGGGGTTCCCGACCGGGTGATCCGGCCGGTCAAGGTATCCTCCGACGGCGAGCGGGCCTTCCTGGCCGGCACCACCTACGACCGGAATCCGACGATCACCGGGCCGAAGACGTTCATCGACCGAATCCAGATTCGGACGGGTGAAAAGACCCGGCTGTTCGAGAGCGGGAACGACGGCCTCTACGAGCGGGTCCTCGCCTATCAGAAACTCGATTCGCTGCAATTGATCGTGTCCCGCGAGTCGGCCACTGAACCGCCGCAATCGTTCCGGCGCGACAGGGACGCGCTGGTGCAGTTGACGAGAAACGTCGATCCAACGCCCGACCTGACCCGGGCGCCGAAAGAGAGTTTCATCGTCGAGCGGCCCGACGGGTTCAAGTTCAAGGTCAATGTCACGCTGCCTCCCGGCTACCAGCCCGGCACCCGGCTCCCCGCCATGTTCTGGTTCTACCCGCGGGAGTACGCGGGGCAAGATGAATACGACCGCGGGGCGCGGACGTTCAACAAGAATGCCTTCACGGTCTTCGGCGCTCGTTCGATGCAGATCTTGGCCAGGGCGGGGTACGCGGTCGTCGAACCGGATGCGCCGATCGTCGGTCCGGCGGGGCAAATGAACAACAACTACGAGAACGATCTCCGGAACAACTTGGCCGCGGTGATCGACGAGATCGACCGGCGTGGGTTAGTCGACCGGACCCGGATTGGGATCGGCGGCCACAGCTACGGTGCGTTCTCGACGGTCAATGCGATGGCGCACACGCCGTTCTTCAAAGCGGGCATTGCGGGCGACGGCAACTACAACCGGACCCTCACGCCGCTCGCGTTCCAGAGCGAGCGCCGGGATCTCTGGGAAGCGAAGGACACCTATCTCCAGATGTCGCCGCTGCTGCACGCCAATAACCTGACGGGCGCACTCCTGATGTACCACGGCCTCGGTGACCAGAACGTCGGCACTGATCCGATCAACTCGCCCCGGTTGTTTCAGGCGTTGAACGGCCTTGGGAAACCGACGGCGATGTATCTCTACCCGTTCGAGGACCACGGCCCGGCGACCAAGGAAACCCTCTTGGATCTCTGGGGACGGTGGACGGCTTGGTTGGACAAGTACGTGAAGAACGCCGGCCCGAAGAGCAAAGACGTCAGCTGACGGCTACCGGCGTTCGAACGTAACCCGGGTCGCGTTCGGGTCAGTGGGAAACAGCAGATAGAACGAATTGGGGCTGAGGACCCGTCCCACCATGACGAGCGTTTGGGGCGCCGTGGGCGAGGCGAAGATGAGGCTGATCTGGATGTCGGCGTCGAACCGGAGCCCCTGGGCCGTCAACGTGCTGGTCCCCGACCCGGCCTGCGGGGTCCACTCGCCGGTCCCGGTGACAGTGTGGTTGTCCTCGGTCAAGTCGAGGGTGACGAAGCCGATCCCGAGCCCGTTCACGGTGCCGCGCCACCGCCCGGACATCGAGTCGAGCGTCGGGTCGGTGGAGCCGCACCCGGTCAGGAGGCTCAAGGCGACGAGTCCGGCGAAGGCGCGAATCATTCGACAATTGTAGCAGGTCCGGCCGGCGGGGCTAGCTCTCGAGGTGCTCCACGAGGGCGCCGGTCGTCTGGCGAAGCAGTTGGGCGATGGTCGCGGCAATCGCGGTGGTCACCGCGAGCCCCAAGGCCGGGTTCTCTTCGCCGAGGCCCTGAAACTCGTGCCGGGTCAGGACGAGCAGGGTGGTCGGTTCGGCCGCGGTGGCCGAGGCCGACCGGGAGGCCCCGTCGAGAAGCGACATCTGGCCGAGCATCTTGCCGCGGCCGATCGTCGTGACGATCCGGTCTTGGTTGGCCGAATCGGCCTTATGAATCTGGAGCCGCCCTTCGAGCACGATCGCCATGAACGCGTCGTGGTCGCCCTCGTGGAAGAGACTGTGGCCCTCGGGGAGCTGGTAGAGACGGAGGTAGCCGGCCATGGCCTCGACCTGGCGCCACTCGAGCCGGCGCGACCACTCGGTTTCGTCGAGGAGTTCGGCCCGCTCTTCGGGGGTCGATGACATCAAGACCGCCCCGCGAACGGCCAGGGTCTCTTGGACCGTTGGACCGGGCGTGGCGGCGATGCGGGTGGCCATACCAGCGAGTATCGGCCGGGGCCCGGGTTTCTGGAGGACTACTTCGGGCTCAAGGCTCGGGCCAGGTCGATGGTCCGGCCGTCCTGCCTGGGGAACTCGGCGAACAGGCCGACGATGGCCCGAAGATCGGCCTCGGCGTCATCGGTGATCGGCACTGGGGGCAGGATCCCGAAGACTTTCCGCCCCCAGTCGAGGTAGACGGGGACGATGGCCGCTTGGGAGCGTTTGGCGATCCAATAGAACCCGGTCTTCCATTTGGCGCCGTAGGTTCGGGTTCCCTCGGCCGCGACCCCGAGAAGTACCTGGTCACAGCGATCGAATTCGGCCACCACTTGGTCGAGAAAACCCTTGGTGGCTTTGCGGTCAACCGGGATGCCGCCCAGCCATCGCATGATGGGACCGAGCGGCCAGCGAAAGAGCTCCTTCTTCCCGATGTACCGGACCGCCAGATTCCAGGAGAAGACCAAGCCGATCGCGATCAGGAAGTCGAGGTTGGACGAGTGCGGCGCCACGACCGCGACGATCTTCTTTCGGTCGGGCAGGGTGCCTTCGACCCGCCACCCGAGCAGCCGGAGCATGGTGCGTCCGACGAGCCGGGTGATCGGCCCGCCACGGGTGGCGATCGAGGGGGGTAGGGTAACCACACCGGGGAAAATAACCGACCCGGGTCCGAATGTTAGGCGACCATTTTGGCTTGGTGCCTTGATTCCAGCCCCCATTCAGAGTCTCTTTACCGGGGAACGGGCTCCTATCCTGGCCCGATCCCCAGTCCCGGTTTCAGTGGTCCCCATCTTATCCGCCCCTCGAGATCCTCGCGGGCAAGGTAGCTCCATGGTTCGTAGGCGACGCGATCGCAGGGGTGGTCGGCCGGCTCGGGGTCCCGAGCAAGGCTCGCGGGATGCGGCACCGGCCCAGCCGGGTGGTCCAGCCGCCGGAGTGCTCGAGATGAACGGGCGGACCAGCGGGTTTCTCCGCCGCCGGGAACTCAGTTACCAACCGGACAATCAAGACGTACAGGTCTCGGATCGCACGGTCCAGCAGTACGGGCTTCGCCCGGGCGACGAGATTACCGGCACCACCCGGAGCGGGCGGGGCGGCGGCAGTCTCGATGTGGTGACCACGATCAACGGCCGGCCGGCCGCCGAACTTGCCACCCGTCCCGACTGGGAACGGCTCGGCGCGATCCATCCCAAAGAGATGCTCACGCTCGAATCGAAGCTGATTCGCCAGGGACAGCCGGACTTTACCACCCGGGTCATCGATCTGCTCTGTCCCTTCGGCAAAGGCCAGCGGGCCCTGATCGTGGCCCCGGCGAAAGGCGGGAAAACCATGGTCCTCGAGGCCATCGCGGCCGGGATCACCGCCAACCATCCGGCCGCGGCCTTGTTCATCTTGCTGGTCGATGAACGGCCTGAGGAGATCTTCGAAATCGAGGCCGCCGGCTATGGCGAGGTCATCGCGTCGAGTTTCGATTGCCCGCCGGCCCGGCATGTGGCGGCGGCCGAGCTGTTGCTGGAGCGGGCCCGGCGGCGGGTCGAGCTCGGTCAAGACGTGGTCCTGATCGTCGACTCATTGACCCGGTTGGCCCGGGCCTACAATTCCGTGGTCAAGGGCAGTGGCCGGACCCTCTCGGGCGGCATGGACTCCCAGTCGATGGAACGCCCCAAACGGTTCCTCGGGAGCGCCCGAAAAGTCGATCCGAAAGACGGCGGGGGTTCCCTCACGATCATCGCCACGGCGTTGATCGACACGGGGAGCAAGATGGATCAGCTGATTTACGAGGAGTTCAAGGGGACCGGCAACAGCGAGCTGGTGCTGAGCCGCGAGCTAGCCGAGCGGCGGATCTACCCGTCGATCGACATCGTGGCCAGCGGAACCCGGCGGGAGGAGTTGCTGCTCTCGGAGCCGGCGCTCGCCGCCACGAGGGTGGTACGCCGCCGGATCGACCGGCGGCCGCCCGCCATTGCGATGAGCGACCTTTTGGTGGACCTCAAGCGGTATCCGACCAACGCCGACTTGATCACGTTCCTGGCCCGTTCGGACTAGGACGCCTCGCCCCGGAGGCGTTTGCCGGTTTTCTCGACCGCTTCCATGACCCGAAGCAGGTTGCCGCTCCAGAGCTTCCCGATCTGTTCCTCGGTGTAGCCCCGCCGAACCAATTCGATCGTGACGTTGACCGTTTCGGTCGCGTTGCTCCAGCCCTCGATGCCCCCGCCGCCGTCGAAGTCCGAGCTGATCCCGACATGGTCGAGCCCGATCAGCTTGACGGCGTAGTCGATGTGGTCGGCGAAATCCCGGACGGTGGCCCGCGGCGGGGGCGGGCAGCGGTGGTTGAATTCGGCCCGGATGGAATCCGGCAAGCCGCCCGGGTACTTGGCCCGCAACGCTTCCATGGTGCGCTGCCGCTCGGGGGAGTCCTGCTGACACTTGAGGTAGCTGTTGAAGGCCACGACCTGGACCACACCGCCGTTCTTGGCGAGCGCCTTGAGTTGCTCGTCGTCGAGGTTCCGGCTGTGATTGCAGAGCGACCGGACGGCGGAGTGGGAGGCGATGATCGGCGCCTGGGTGATCTCGAGGGTCTGCATCATCGAGGCCTTCGACGGATGCGAGATGTCGACCATGATGCCCCACTTGTTCAGCTCGGCGATCACTTGGCGGCCTAACGGCGACAGGCCGCCGTGCTTCCAGACGCCGTCGCGCTCCCCGGTATTCGAATCCGACAGCTGGCTGTGGCCGTTGTGGGCCAACGACAGATACCGGGCGCCCCGCTCGGCGAACCGCCGGACGTTGCCCAGGTCGTCGCCCAGTTGGTAGCCGTTTTCCACCCCGATCAGGATCACTTTCTTGCCCGAGGCGTAGATCCGGCGGACGTCGGCCGCCGAACGGGCCAACTCCACCCGGCCGGGCGCCAGATCGTTCACCAGCCGGTCGATGGCGTCGAACTTGGTCATCGCCGCCGCCGTGGCCTTGGTGAAACCGGCGGCCGAGACGTCGTCGGACTGGCCCACGAACACGATCAAGAACACCGCGTCGAGACCGCCCTCTTCCATGGCCGGGACATTGACCTGGGTCTTGAGCTTGGTGGCGTAGCTCTGCGCCGGGGTGAAGTTGTCCGGATTGATGTCGACGTGGGTGTCGAGGGTGAGGACGCGGTTGTGAATGGCCTTGGCCTTGGCGATCAGCGCGGCGTCTTGAGCGGAGAGGTACGGTACGAACATGAGAAGGCTCAGAAGCAAAAAGGGAATCGGCATCGTGGTCTTCGGTGAGGGTCGCGGGCTGGAAGATGAGTGGTTCATACCGGTCCGGCCAGCTCCAGCGCCTGGTCGATACCTCGGAGACCGGCTTCGAGATCGGCTGTGGTGGGCCAGCCGAAGCCGAGCCGGAAATACCGCCGATCCTGCTCGAACCAATGACCGGGCCCGACGTAGGTGCCATGGCGCTCGATCAGCGCGCGATAGAAGCGGTCGGGGTCGAACGGCACTCCGGGTTTGATTCTCGGAAAACCGACCACGCCACCCTCGGGGGCGACCCACTCCACGGCCGGATGATCCGCGAGCCACCGGCCGACGATCCCGATTCGCTCGGCCACCAACCCGGCGATCGCCGGCCGGAGCTCGGTTCGCCGCCGGTACACTTGCCAGCCGATTTCTTCCTCGATGATCGGTCCGGAGAGCATCATCTGCTCCTTCGCGGCAAGGAAGCGCTCGGCCAGGGCGGCGTTCCGGGTCAGGAGCCACCCGAGCCGGAGTCCGGGCAGCCCGTAGGCTTTGGAGAGCGACGCCACACTGATGACCCGGTCCGAGTGGGTCGTCGCGAACGCCGGCGGCTCGGTGACCTGGAGATCGCGGTACGTCTCGTCCACCAGCAACCAAATCCCTCGCGTCTCGGCCAGGGCCACGATTCGGCGGAGCTCCTCGGCGGGTAGGACCGTGCCGGTCGGGTTATGGGGCGTGGTGATGCTGATCAGCTTGGTGGTCGGCCGAATCAGCGCCTCGAGGTCGGCCGCCCGGTAACCCCAGCCGGTTTCGAACCTGAGGTCGAGATACGAGATCTCGCAGCCGATGGCCCGCGGGGTCTCGAGATTGGTGGCGTAGTTCGGCCGGAGGACGATCAGGTGGTCGCCGGGGTCGAGGATCACGGTGGCCGCGATGAACAGTGCGCCGGCCGCTCCGGCGGTCAACAGGACCTGGTGCGGCTCGCATCCCGACTCGGCGGCGAGCAGTCCCCGGAGGCCGGGATGGCCCCGGTGGTCGCCGTATTGGAGCACCAAGGCCGCGGGGTCGAGGTGGACGCCGAGGTCGCCCAAGGCCCGGTCGGCGGTGGAGCTCTCCGCCAGATTGTGGCGAATGGTGCCGTAGCCGATTTCCTCGGGCGATTCGATTTCGATCGGCATCCTGACGTATCGCATGGTGCCTCCGTCAGGTCACGATCAGGACGATGGCGGAAATGGCTGAGACGGTCAACACGGCGGGCCGAATGCCTTTCCGGTCGACGTGGCCGATGAACCGATGGGAGGCCAGGTAGCCGGCCGCGACCCCGGGACACAGCAACAGGCCCGAGATCAGATCCTGGATCCCGAACCGTCCGGCCCAGATGAGACCGAGGGCCGAGAGCACCGCCCCGATGGTGAAGTACGCCGATAACGTGCCGCGGAAGCTCGGCCCGGATTCCCGCTGGTATACGATGGCCATCGGGGGGCCCCCGATCGCGGTGGCGGTGCCCATGATGCCGGACACCAAGCCGGCCCCGACCAGGGTGCCCGGGTTGAGCTTGAACGAGAGTCCAAGCGCGGTGATCAGAACCCCGAGCAAGACGATGCCGCCGAAGAACAGTTCGAGCCCGTGGGTCGACAGGCCCGACATGATCCCGACCGCGATGGCGATGCCGATCACGCGCCCGCCTAACGACCAGCCGAGATCCCCGACCCGGACCTGGTGCCACTCGCGGCGGGCCATGAGGGCCGTCAGCACCACGTTGGCCACCAGGAGCGGCCCGGGGGCCAGGTGGGCGTCGATCAAGGCCAACAGCGGGGCCGCGAACAGCGCCAAGCCGAAACCGATGCTGCCCTGGAGCACCGACCCGAGCGCCATGACCACCGTCGCGGCGGCGAATTCCGGTCCCGTCACCGAGCGGCCTTGTCCTTGGCGTTCTGGGCCTTGATCAAGTCGCGGGCCTGCTGCCATTCGGCGTCCCCCCAGGCCGAGAGGGACGCGAACCCGCCGTGGTTGGCCAAGTGCCCGGCGCCGTCGAGGGCGATGGTTTGGCCGGTCAGCCAGTCGCAGCCGTCCGACATCAGGAACGTGGCCAGATTCTGGAGCTCCGCCATTTCACCGTGGCGTCCCATCGGGTTCGGCTTGGCCGACTCGGCCGGGTCGTCTTGGTCGGGGGCCAGCCGCTTCGTGGCGCCCTCGGTGGGAATGGTGCCCGGCGCGATGGCATTGAGGCGAATGCCGTAGCGGCCCCACTCGACGGCCAGTGATTGAGTCATGACGTGGATGCCGGCCTTGGACATGGCCGACGGCACCACGAACGGCGACCCGGTCCAGACCCAGGTGACCACGATCGACAGCACCGACCCCCGATGGCCACCCGCGATCCACCGCTTGCCGACGGCGTGGGTGGTGTAGAACGTGCCATGAAAGACGATGCCGGCAATGGCGTCGAACCCCCGGGGCGAGAGATCCTCGGTCCGGCTGATGAAATTGCCGGCGGCGTTGTTCACCAACCCGGTCAGCGGCCCACCGTCGTCCCAGATCCATTGGATCATCGTGTCGACGGCTTGGGCGTCCTTGATATCGACCTGGTAGGTTTTGACTGAGCCGCCGTGGGCCGCCATCAGCTCCGCGGCGGTCTGGTCGACGACGCCCTTCCGCCGGCCGCAGATATAGAGATCGGCGCCGAGCGCCAGGAACTTGGCGGCCATCTCCCGGCCGAGGCCGGTGCCGCCGCCAGTGATGAGAATACGTTGGCCCTTGAAGATGCCGGGTGCGAACACGCGGGATTCCTTTCGCGGGGTATTGGTGGGGCGCTAGGTTTCGACACCCAAGATACGAGGGAAGCGTCGTGGATCAGAGAGGCCAACCATCGTGATTGTCCCGTTGTTCGCCGCGGTGGCCTTGGCTCTGGCGCCCGGTCCGAGTTGGACCGCCCGCGACTGGAAGGTCTTCGAAACCAAGGTGCGGTGGGGCGTGGCGCACCGCCTGGACACCCTGCCGGTCGGCGCGGCCATCGCCCGGCTCGGCGCGACCTTCGTCGGGACCACCTATACGCCGGCCACGCTCGAGGTGCCGGGGCCCGAGCGGGTGGTAGTCAACCTGCGGGAGCTCGATTGCGTCACCTTCGTCGAGAACACCCTCGCCCTGGTCCGATTCATCCAACACGACGGCACGGCGCTGCTCCGGCGCCCCGCGGCGGCCCGGGCCCGCTACGAGAAATACCTTCGTGATCTCCGCTACCGGGGCGGTGTGCTCCAGGGCTATGACAGCCGGCTCCACTATTTCTCGGAATGGCTCGACGACAACGAGCGCCGCGGCCGGCTGACGCTGATCACCGGACAGTTAGGCGGCGTGACCGACGGCGAACGGATCGATTTCATGTCGGCCCACCGGAGCGCCTACCGGCAGCTCGCCGATAGTGCCACCTGGGAGCGGATCCGGACGATCGAAGCCGGCCTCGCGGCCCGCCCACCCCGGATCTACCTCCCGAAAGACCGGATTGCCGCGGTGGCCGATTCGATTCACGACGGCGACGTCATCGCGGCGACGTCGACCGTGGCCGGCCTCGACGTGGCTCATACCGGGTTTGCCCTCTGGAAGGACGGACGGCTCTTGCTGCTCCATGCGCCGCTGGTCGGGAAGAGCGTCGAGATTTCCGAGCTTCCGCTGGCCGAACGGATTCAGAAGATCAAGACCCAAGACGGCATCATGGTGGCCCGGCCGCGCTAGCGAGCCGCCGCAAGCATCGCCTCGACGGTGGTGAGTTTGACGCGGGGGCGGTTGGCGGCCTTGCCCTCCCCCGTTTCGACGGCGTTGATCCGCTGCCAGGCGGCCCAGTCGATGAACTCGGCACTCGGCACTGGGAGCTCGGCGCTCGGCTGCTTGGGGGAGGGGCAGTCGGCCAGGATGGCTTCGGCGGTGGCGGCGGCGTCGGGTTTGTTGGTGCCGATCACGCCGCTCGGGCCGCGTTTGATCCAGCCGGCGACATAGAGACCCTCGGATACCCGGCCGCCCTGGTTCGGGATGGTGCCGGTCTTCTCGTCGAAGGGGAGGCCGGGGATGGCGATGCCGCGGTAGCCCACCGAGCGGAACACCAGGCCGACCGGAATGGTCTCGGATTCGCCGGTGGGTTCGGCGGCAATCGCCCCCTGCTTCTCGACCAACCGGTTGTGGGCCAGGCGAATGGCGGACACGTTGCCGCGGCCGTCGTCGATCAGCTCCATGGGCGACACCAGGAACCTGAGGGTCAGGCGTTTGGGTTTGCCGGCCGGCGGGCGCTCGGCGAACTGGGTCAGGACCTCGATCTTCCGCGTGACGCTGGCATCCTCGTCGGCGGCCACTTGGGCGGCCGAGAGCGGGTCGAGGGCCACTTCGTGGGGCAGGGTCACGGCGTCGGCCAGGGCCATCTCGCCCAGTTCCTTGACCTCGGGGGTCGTGAACGCGGCCTGGGCGGGGCCCCGTCTGCCTAACAGATAGACGTTCTTGACCTTGCTGTGGCGGAGCGCCTCCAGGGCGTGGTCGGCGATATCGGTCTTGGCCAGCTCTTCGGGCGAGCGGGACAGAATCCGGGCCACGTCGACCGCCACGTTGCCGACCCCGACGACCGCCACACTTTCGGCGTCGAGATTGAAGTGCCGGTCGCGGAAATCGGGGTGGCCGTTGTACCACGCCACGAATTCGGTGGCTGGGTGGCTGTTGGCCAAGTCCTCGCCCGGGATGCCCATCCGCCGGTCCGATTGGGCGCCGGTGGTGAACGCGACGGCATCGTAGGCCTGGCGAAGCTGGTCGACCGAGATCTGGCGCCCGATCTCGACATTGCCGAAGAACCGAAATCCGGGGCGGCCGGCCACTTTGTCGAAGCTCCGGGTCACCGCCTTGATCTTTTCATGGTCGGGCGCCACGCCGAAGCGCACCAGACCGTAGGGCACCGGCAGGCGCTCGTAGAGATCGACGGCCACCGCCCGGTCGGTTTGATTGAGGAGCTTCTCGGCGAGAAAGAAGCCGGACGGACCGGCTCCGACGATGGCGACCCGGAGAATGGCTGTCATAGCGAGAAGGTATCCTCTGGGTTACCCTTGGCGCCATGTCTACCGCCCACCGCACGACCCTGGTCGGCGCAGCCTTCCTGATGGCCACTTCGGCCATCGGCCCGGGATTCCTGACCCAGACCGCCGTGTTCACGAGCCAGCTCAAGGCGAGCTTCGGCTTCGCGATCCTGGTCTCGGTGCTGTTCGACCTCGCGGCGCAACTCACGATCTGGCGGGTGCTGGTCGGTTCGGGCCAACGGGCCCAGGTGGTGGCCAACCAGGTCACGCCCGGGCTTGGTCACGCGCTCAGCGTGCTGGTGGCCGCGGGCGGGCTCGCGTTCAACATCGGCAACATCGCGGGGGCGGGGTTGGGCCTGAACGTGCTGTTCGGCATCCCGGTCGGCACCGGTGCCGGCGTCAGCGCGGCCATCGCGGTCGGGGTCTTTCTCGTCAAGGACGCCGGCCGGGCGATGGACCGGTTTGCCCAAGTGCTGGGCGGCGTGATGGTGGTGGTGGCCTGCTATGTCGCGGTGGCGGCGGCCCCGCCGCTCGGGGAAGCGATCGTCCGGACGTTCGTGCCGTTGGCACTCGATCCGTTGGCGATCGTGACCATCGTGGGCGGGACGGTCGGCGGGTACATCACCTTCGCCGGCGCGCACCGGCTGGTGGACGCCGGTCTGACCGGCCCGGCGGCCGTGCCCGCGGCCACCCGGGCCGCGCTGCTCGGCATCGGGGTGGCCACCGTGATGCGCGTGGTGCTGTTTCTCGGTGCGTTAGGCGTGGTGTCTTCGGGCGCAGTCATCGACCCGGCCAATCCGCCGGCGTCGGTGTTCCGCGCGGCGGCGGGCGATCTGGGGTATCGGTTCTTCGGGGTCGTGATGTGGGCCGCGGCCATTACCTCGGTGGTCGGGTCGGCGTATACCTCGGTGTCGTTTCTGACCACCTTGAGCCGCCGGTTGCAGCACGCCACCACCGGATTGACGACGGGGTTCATCGTGGTGTCGACGCTGGTGTTCCTTGCAGTGGGCCGGCCGGTCAGCATCCTGCTTGCCGTCGGGGCCATCAACGGGTTGATCCTGCCGCTGGGTCTTGGCGCGATGGTGGTGGCGTCGCGGCGGGAACCGTATCGCTCCGCCGCCAACCAGCCGGTCTGGTTGCTGGCGGCCGGTGGCGTCGTGGCGGTCGTGATGCTCGCGCTCGGGATGTATACCCTGGTGACCCAGGTTCCATCCCTCTTCAGGGGGTAATCACGACTTGGCGGTAAGGCGGACCCGGCGGGCCGCCCGCGGGTGCTTCGGCATGACTCGCCGATGGGCATTCTTGGCGGCGTTGCAGGAAGCGATCAGCAGCGATTCGAGGGCCATCCGATCCACGCCAGCCGTTTTGAGCTCGACCCACCCATTCTTGCCCATGGCTCCGACCGAAACGAACGGCTTCGCGATTCCGGCCTTGAGCGCCGCGAGCAACTCACTGGGCGGCAGGTGCAGGACCACCCCATGGGGACTCGACGCCGCGAACCGGGCCTGGCCGAAGAAGAACGACTCGGTTCCGAACTCGGGACGAACGGTCACGCCAGGCAACGTCTTGAGAAATGCCGCAGCGGCATTGGAGTTGGGGCTCATGGATCGGCTCGGAGTAAAAGGTTCCGATAGTACCGCCCAATTCGAGATCGCGCGAGGGGCGTTGGGTCTCGGTGCTCGGGTGATTAGTTTGTATACAAATGCCATCTCCACATTTCAGTCGGTTCAGGCTTCGATTGTCGGCGTGCTTGCTCCTGATGGTAGTCGGGGTCCGCACGCCGCTCGTGGCTCAAGGTCCACGCACCGCCACCAGCACCCGAATCACCAAGCCGCCCAGCATCGATGGGCGCCTCGACGAGGCGGTCTGGGCGTCGGGTTCGCCCCTCACCGGTTTCATTCAACGCGATCCGGCGGAGGGTGAGCCGGCGACGGAGCGGACCGAGGTCCGGTTTCTGACCGACGGGGAGGCGCTCTACATCGGCGCCTGGTTGTTCGACCGCGACGTGGCCGGGATCGTGGCGGGTGAACGGTTGCGCGACGTCACGCTCAGCAACAGCGATTATTTCGCGGTGATCTTCGATACCTATCACGACCGTCAGAACGGATTCGTGTTTGCCACCACGCCGGCCGGAGTCGAGTACGACGGCCAAGTGGCTCGCGAGGGCGAGGGCGGGGGCGTGTTTCAGCAGGGGCAAACCCGGGCCCAGGCGGGCTCGGCCGGTGGTTTCAACCTCAACTGGGACGCCAGTTGGAAGGTGGCCACCTCGCGCGACAGCCTGGGCTGGTATGCCGAGTTTCGGATCCCGTTCTCTACGTTGCGTTACGGCAGTTCGAAGATCCAGAACTGGGGTCTCAACGTGGCCCGAAGCGTCCGGCGGCGGAACGAGGAGTCGTTCTGGTCGGCCGTTCCGCGTCAGTACAACCTCTACCGGGTGTCCCGCGCGGGGGTGTTGGAGAACCTCGAGGTGCCGAGCCAACGGATCGCGACCCTCTCGCCGTACGTCCTCAGCTCGGCGGTGAAGAACTTCGCCGCCGGTGGAGACGCCACCTACCCGATCGAGGTGGGCGCGGACGCCAAGTTCGGCCTGACGCCGAGCCTCACGCTGGATGCGACCTACAACACCGACTTCGCCCAGGTGGAGGTCGACGAGCAACGGACCAATCTGACCCGGTTTCCGCTGTTCTTTCCGGAGAAGCGGCCGTTCTTCCTCGAGAATGCCGGCGTCTTCTCGGCCGGCACACCGCAAGCCGTGGAGTTGTTCTTCAGCCGGCGGGTCGGGATCGACTCGTTAGGCAGCCCCGTGCCGATTCTCGGCGGCGGCCGGCTGACCGGCAAGGTGGGGAGCTTCTCGGTCGGGATGATCCAGCTGTTTACCGAGAGTGTGGCGGGGCGCCAGCCGGCCAATTCGTACTCGGTGGGCCGGGTATCGAGGGAATGGGGCCGCTCGCGGATCGGGCTCATTGGGATCCAGCGAATCGCCACCAGCAACGGGGATGACCACAATCGAACCTTTGGGGCGGACGGTCGGATTGCCCTCAGCGATCCGCTGTCCATCGACTGGTGGGCCGCCAAGACCGAGACGCCCGGCCGATCCGGGCGCGATGGCGCCTACAGTGTCCGCTTCGGCCATCAGACCCGGGTTTGGAATAACAGTGTCCGGTTTACCCAAGTCGGTGAGGACTTCAATCCCGAGGTGGGATTCGTCAACCGGACCGGCTACCGGTACTATGACGTCTCGGCATTCCGGACCGTGCCGGTCAAGAGCCGGGTCTGGCGCTACTGGCAGCCCCACGTCAACTACCGCGGTTATTTCGGATTCGACAACGAGGTCCAGTCGGAACAGATCCATGCCGACTTCGGCGAAAGCGAGTTCACGGGCGGCGGGCGGATCGGGCCCGAGCTGAATTTCTTCCGGGAGGGGTTGTCGGCCCCGTTTCGGATCGCCCGGAACGTCGTGCTACCGGCCGGCAAGTACCGGTGGACCAGCTTGGGCTGGGACTTTTCGACCAATCCGAGCGCCCCGGTGTCCCTGCTCACCCGAATCGAAGCCGGCGGGTTCTACGACGGACGCCGGATTGGGGGCACGGCAACCCTCACGGTCCGGCAGGCCGCCCTGACCGCATCGCTCCTGGTGGACTACAACGACGTCCATCTCGACGAGGGTGATTTCGTCCGATCCCTCGCCGGGGTCCGGCTCGGATACTTCTTTACCCCGCGGATCTTCATCCAGTCGCTGGTTCAATACTCGAATCAGGCCCAGGTGTTCAGCGCCAACGTCCGGTTCGGGTGGCTCAACACCGCCGGGACCGGCTTGTTCATCGTGCTGAATGACGCCGAGGAAGGACCCGGCGTGCTCGATTGGACCAAGCCGCTGACCCGTTCCTTCGTGGTCAAGTTCTCGAAACAATTCGGCACCGGCGGCTGACCGGCCGGCTCAGGCAACGCTCCTTCTGAGGTGGGCATCTAACGGAGGTCCTCGACCCCGGAATCTCCGTGCGAACAATGCCCTTGGTGCTGCTCGGCCTGGTGGCCGGCGCGTTCAACCCAGCCCCGGCGCCGGCCCAGCGCCGGATGGCGAGCATGGTGCGCCGGGCCTTCGACTACAATGCGATCGAGGTCGGCTTCATCGGCGGGGCGAATCGATCAACGGCAACCGGCGCCGGCCCGATCGCTCCCCGGGTGCGGGGCTCGCTGGGCGGGTTTCTGAGTCTTCGCTTGGGCGACGGATTCCGGTTCAGGCCGGAGCTGCTGATGAGCGTCAAGGCGGTGGCGACGGAGACCGATCTCATTCCCCCGTGCCTTCCCCCTGGCCCGTGCCCCGGTCCCTTCCGCCAAACCGAAACCACGTCGGCCACCTGGCTCGAAGCGCCGATGCTGCTCGAGTACCGGTTTCGCGGCCCCGGCCGAGGCGGGCTGGTCCCGAAGCTTTACGGGGGCCCATTCCTGGCGATCCGAATGTCATGCTCGATCGCCACGGCGGTCGAAATGTCGCCGAGTCGGGTGGTTCGGTCGTGTGCCGAACCCAGTCAGGGGTTCGGTTCCTATAACAACGGCGATGCTGGCTTTGTCGTGGGCGGCGGTGTGGCCACACGCGGGGTTGGGATCGGGCTTCGGTGGACGAGGAGTTTGGCGGAGGTGGCGCCGTTTCAAGCCGCCGGAGGCAGCCGGTTGATCGGCGCCAAGCTCTCGGTCCTGGCCGCTACGGTGGAGTTTTCGACCCGGCTCTGGTAGCCAGGGCCGGGGGCTTCAGGCGGACTCTGCCAGGATCGGGGGCTTTCGGCGGCGACCGCCGCCGCGCACCAAATCCACCCATTCCTCGATCAGTAGTTGGGCAAACGGATGAGCCCGCCCAACGGTTGACCGGGCGATTCGGTTGGCGAGGCCGCGGAGCCGGAGATTGGCGGTCATGACGCCCCGGCGAAGTTCTTGAGGTCCCGGCCGGCGCAGGTCGAGTCCAAATGCCTTGGCCCGGCGCACCGCCCGCTGGACCAGGGGATCAACCGCCAGGGCGGGAATGCCGAGAATTTGCGCCGACTCTCCGACCGGGACGGCCAGAAGCGACCGGAGGATCACCGCATCCGACACCCGGGGAGGCAGGGCGCCGTGGGTGCTCCAGAGCAGGGCCACCAGAAGGTCGTCCGGGGTGGCCTCGAGCGGTGAGGCGAACCGGACCGGCCCGTGCTCCGTCAACCACCGGTCGGCGTGGCGGAGAATCTCCAGTCGCAGCGCCAGTTCGGTTTCGGGACGGGGACCGGACAACATCCGGTCCCGGACGTGGTCGGCCAGTGTCACGATCTGGTCAAGATGCGCCGCGCCCAGCGAGCGGAGGAGCCCAACCGCCAACCGGCTGGTGAGGCGGCGAACCTCGATCTCGAAAATGGGATTCGCACGGGTGACAGGTTCAGCAGTCAACATATTGGGCTCGGCCTAACGGCAGCGGGAAAGGAATGGTCATTAGATGCTTCCGACTCTCCGATAGTTGCATTCGACCGGTGAAACGCCGCGAGTCGTCCAACCGTTCCGATGCGGGGTCATGGCGTCACGACGGGATTTGAGGCCCGCTCGTTTCACCGTTGGTCACCGGCCTTGGTATTGTTGTACCAATGCCATCCCCCATCGAAGCCGGACCTGGGTTCAATCGCTGGTTGATTCCTCCCGCCGCCCTCGCCATCCATCTCTCGATCGGCCAAGCCTACGCGTTCAGTGTCTTTAACCTCCCGCTGTCGCACGCCATCGGGATGACCGAACCGGCGCCGGGTGATTGGAAGCTGACCCAGCTGGGGTGGGTTTTTACCCTCGCCATCGTGTTCTTGGGCCTGTCCGCGGCCACCTTCGGACGGTGGCTCGAGCGGGTGGGCCCGAGGACGAGCGGATTGGCCGCGGCCGGCTGCTGGGGGGCCGGTTTTCTGATCGCCGCGGCCGGGGTGTCCAGTCACCGGCTGTGGTTGGTGCTGCTGGGCTACGGGGTGGTGGGCGGATGCGGCCTCGGCCTCGGGTACATCACGCCGGTGTCAACGCTGATCAAGTGGTTTCCCGACCGGCGGGGGATGGCCACCGGGATGGCGATCATGGGATTCGGTGGCGGCGCGATGATCGCGGCGCCCCTTTCCACCGCGCTGATGCACCGGTTTGCGGGTCCGGGGTCGGTGGGCGTCGCCGAGACGTTCGTCGTGCTAGGGATCGGCTACGCCGCATTGATGGCGGCGGGCGCGCTGCTGTTCCGGGTGCCGGCCCCGGGGTGGGCGCCCGCCGGGTTCGACCCGGACCGCTTGGCTCGCCGGTCGATCACTCAGGAAAACGTCGATCCCGATACCGCGATCAAGACCGGTGCGTTTTGGCTGCTGTGGATCGTGCTGTGCTTCAACGTCACCGCCGGGATCGGGGTGCTCGGACAGGCCAGCGCGATGATTCAAGAAGTGTTCAGCGGGCAAGTCACCCCGGCCGCGGCGGCCGGGTTTGTCGGTCTCCTCAGCCTCTTCAACATGGGGGGACGATTCCTGTGGTCGTCGCTTTCGGACCGGATTGGGCGGAAGCCGACCTACGCGATCTTCTTCGGGCTCGGAACCGCGCTCTATGCGGCGGTGCCGGCCATTGGCGCCCGGGGCGGGGTGGGGCTCTTCGTCGCGTGCTTCGCCGTCATCCTGACCATGTATGGAGGCGGATTCGCCACGATTCCGGCGTACCTCTCGGATCTCTTCGGAACCCGATTTGTCGGCGCGATTCACGGCCGCTTGCTGACCGCCTGGTCGACGGCCGGCGTACTCGGGCCGGTGCTGGTGAATTACCTCCGGGAGTATCAGATCGGCCAGGGGGTTCCCAAAGCCCAGGCATACAATCTGACCATGGTGGTAATGGCGGGACTGTTGGTGGCCGGGTTCGCCGCGAATCTGGCCGTGCGACCGGTGGCCGCTCGCTACCACCTGCCGCATCCGCCGGAGGATGCCGGGGGCCGGCGGTTGGCTCCCGTCCAGAGCGCCGAAACGTCGTCAAGCCATTGGCCGGTGGTTGGCGCCTGGCTTCTCGTCGGGGTGCCGCTCGGGTGGGGTGTGTGGAACACCCTGGTCAAGGCGGCGCAGTTGTTGGGAGAACGTTAGGCCGGCCGGATGAAGGTGCCCCGCTCGAGGTCGCTCAGGGCCTCGCGCAACTCGGCCTGGGTGTTCATCACGATCGGACCATACCAGGCTACGGGCTCCGCCAGTGGCTTGCCGGAGACCAACAGGAACCGGATGCCTGCTTCTCCGGCTTGCACCACCACCTCGTCGCCCCGATCAAAAAGGACCAGCGAGCGGTTGCCGGTGGTGGACCATTCGGCGTGGTCCTCCGTGAGGCCGTCCTCGGTCAGGACCGGGCGGGGCGCCGAGGCATCCCGGAAGGTGCCGGCGCCCTCGAAGACATAGGCAAACGCATGGCGATCGGTTTCGACCGGGAGGACCTTCCGGCGGCCGGGCGGCACCCACACATCGAGGTACCGGGGTTCGGCGGCGATGCCGTCGACCGGCCCCTGCTTTCCCCAGAAATCGCCGCAGACCACCCGGACCCGGGTCCCATCGTCATCGGTGATTTCGGGAATGTCGGGGGCGGTCACATCCTGATACCGCGGGGTGGTCATCTTGAGCGAGGACGGCAAGTTGGCCCAGAGTTGAAACCCGTGCATCCGGCCGGCGGGATCGCCGTGGGGCATCTCTTGGTGCAAGATGCCGCTACCGGCCGTCATCCACTGGACATCTCCGGCGCCGAGCGAGCCATGGTTGCCGAGGCTGTCGGTGTGGTCGACCGTGCCCGCCAGGACGTAGGTGATGGTCTCGATGCCGCGATGGGGATGCCACGGGAAGCCGGCGGCGTAGTCGCCGGGCCGTTCGTTCCGGAAATCATCGAATAAGAGGAACGGGTCGAACTCGCTGGTGTTGCCGAATCCGAATCCGCGGTGGAGCTTGACGCCGGCGCCCTCGATGGTGGGAGCGGCGGGAATGATACGTTTGACGGGCCGGATCGACATGACGGTTTCCGTGGTCGGTTGGCGTTAGGGTCGGTCGGCCGCGATCACGGCGTTCAGGAGCACGTCCGCTCCGCGGGTGATATCGTCGGGGCGGCTGAACTCCCGCGGGGAATGGCTGATGCCACCGACGCTCGGCACGAAGATCATCCCCATCGGGGCGATGCGGGCGATTTCCTGGGCGTCGTGACCCGCGCCACTCGGCATCGCCTGGCGGGTGAGGCCGAGGCCGGCGGCGCTGGTGTTGATCCATTGCATCACTCTCGGATCGGCGATCGCCGGCTCACTGTCCACCAAGTGTTTGAAGGCGAACGAGGTGCCGGTGGCGGCGCCGATGTCGCGGCCGAGCCGTTCGAACGCGGCGAAGAACCGGGCGAGTTTGGCGGGGTCGAGGTCCCGGAGGTCCACGGTGAGGACGACCCGCCCGGGAATCACGTTGGTGGTGTTCGGCGAGGCCGTGAGACGCCCGACGGTGGCCACTTGGCGTCCGGGTTCGGCGGTGATGGTTTCATTGACGGCCACGGTGAACTTGGCGGCCGCAAGCATGGCATCGTGGCGCTGGTCCATCGGGGTGGCGCCGGCGTGGTTGGCAAACCCGTCGATGGTCACCTCGATCCAGCGGAGGCCGACGATGCCCTCGACCACCCCGATTTGGAGTCCCGCCTTCTCGAGCAGGCCGCCCTGTTCGATGTGCAATTCGAGGTAGCAGGCCAGGCTGCCCGGAGCCCGGACGGCTTCGCCCAACCTCGACACCTGCCCGCCGACGATCCCGATGCCGTCACGAATGGTCTTGCCCGAACGGGCCACTTTCTCGAGGTCGGCCTCGGCGAGCGCCCCGATCGCAAGCTTGCTCCCGATGGTGCCGCCCTCTTCGTTTTGCCAGACCACCACTTCGAGCGGATGCCGGAGCCGGACCGCTTGCTCGCGGAGACTCCGAGCCACTTCGATGGCGCCAAACGAGCCGACCGGGCCGTCGTAGTTGCCTCCGTCGGTAACCGAATCGACATGCGACCCGATCAGAATCGGCGGGAGCGACCGATCACTGCCCTCGATCCGGGCGAGGATGTTGCCCGCCGCATCGAGCCGGGGGGTGAGTCCGGCTTGTCGGAAGAGGTCGAGGGTGAACGCCCGTCCGGCCAGATCGGCCTCCGAGTAGGCCACCCGGTTGATACCGCCCGCGGTCCGGCCGATGGCGTCGAACCGGGCGAGGGCGTCGTTCAGCCGGGCGCCGTTCACGTGGAGCGGGGCGATCGGCCGGCCAACGCGGGACCGCGGGAGGGCGGCGAGCATCGCCGTGTGGCCCAGGAACCGGCGGCGGTTCACGCCGGTGTGCCGTTCGGCGCGGTGGATCCGAGTTCGCTCCGGAGCGTGAGGTAGGTCCAAACGGCGCCGGCCAAATCGACCCCGCCGAACAGCAACAACGACGACGGAGCCCATCCCAGCGCGACGAAGGCGCCGAAGAAGAGTGGTACCGCCACTCGGACCCGGACCGACGCCTCGAGCATGGGAAGGAAATTGGCCCGGGCGGCGCTCACGTAGTAGACCCCGAGAAACAGCACCAACATCCCGACGACCCGGATCCAGACCTCGGTGGTCGGCGGGATATCGAACAACCCGAGGAGCCAGTTGGGCGCGCCGAGGAGAATGGCGCCAAGGCCGAAGAGATAGAGCGCGAAGAAGAACAGGGATTGGGCGGACTTGGTCATGGGTCGGCTCCTTACCAGTCGGTCGGGACGTAGTCTTTCAGAAACTTACCCCAAATGTGTTCACCCGTGTTGATCCCGGAAATGATCGGGTCGACGATCCGGGCCGCGCCGTCGACGATGTCGAGCGGGGGATGGAACCGGTGCTCGGCCACCTTCCGGGCGGCGAGTTCCTCGGGATCTTCGTCGGTGACCCACCCGGTGTCGACGCTGTTCATGTGGATCCCGTCGGCCTGGTAATCGGTGGCCGAGGTCCGGGTCATCATGTTGAGCGCGGCCTTGGCCATGTTGGTGTGGGGGTGCCGGGTGGTCTTGAACCGGCGGTAGAACTGGCCTTCGACCGCGGACACGTTGACGATGTGCTTGTCGCGGTTGGCGGTCCGGAGCATCAGCGGCTTGAGCCGGGCGTTCAGGATGAACGGCGCCACGGCGTTGACCAACTGGACCTCGAGCAACTCGACCGAGGGCACCTCCGCCATGAGCAGGCGCCAGGAGTTCCGATCGCGAAGGTCGACCTGCTGGAGGTCTTGGTCGAGGCGGCCCACCGGGAACAGCGCCTGCTGGGCCGCCTGCTCTTCGGGCAACAGGCGGACCTGGGAGAGCTCCGCCGAGTGGGTCAGGCCGGCGATTCCGGCCAGGGGCCGGCCGAGCGGCGCCGGCACCGCGCTCGCCTCGGGGAGCATGTGATAGCCCCGGAGGCCCTCGTAGGCGCCTAACAGCTTGCGAGCCGGTTCGGGCATGCCGGCCAGCGAGGCGGCTTCGCCCTCCATCATGTGCTCGTAGAACTCGGGCGGACGCCGCACGGTTTGGCAGGCGTTGTTGATGATGAAATCGAGCCGGTCCTCGGTGGTGATCAGCTGATGGCAGAACGCCTCGACGCTCGGCGTGTGCCGGAGGTCGAGGCCGTAGATCTGGAGCCGGTGTCCCCACTCCCCGAAATCGGGTTCGCGGGCGTACCGGGCGGCGGAGTCGCGCGGGAAGCGAGTGGTGACGATCAGCCGGGCGCCGCAGCGGAGCAACTTGATGCCGGCTTGGTAGCCGATCTTGACCCGCCCGCCGGTCAACAGGGCCACCCGCCCGGTGAGGTCGGCCAGTTCGGTGCGCTTGCGGAAGTTCATCTCGGCGCACTCGGGGCACATCTGATCGTAGAAGTGGTGGATGGCCGAGAAATCCTGCTTGCAGATGTAGCAGTGCTGGGGCTCGGACGCTTCGCGGAAGTCGGGCTCGGGCACGTCCTGCTGCTCGAAATCGTTGGGCGGAAAGACATTCGGGGTGGTAAAGACGGTTTCGCGCCGAAGCTTCCGGATGCCGGTTTCCGCCAGGACACTTTCGATCCGGTGCACCTTGGCGGCCCGGCGGTCGACTCGGGCGGCCTTGACGACCCGGCGGCGGGCGAGGGCGTCGGGCCGGGAAACCATCCCGGCGGCCTTGAGGAGGCGAACCCGTTCCTCGACCGGCACCTCGGCCAGGAGGGCACGGTTGTCGATGATCGCCTCGAGGATTTCAGTGGCGGCGGTGACTTGGTCGAGCAGCATCGCGGTGTCCATAGGCGGCAAAATACCCCTCGGGGCGGCCTCGGCCTAGGGCAGCAGGTGCTCCGGTCCATAGGGCGCGGGCTCGGTGATGTCGCCGCCGGCGACCTTGGACCGGACCCCGTTCCAGAACTCCGCCGTAAACAAATCTCGATGCTGGCGGAGGAAGGCGCGGTGCAGCGGTTCGGTGAACCGGATGAACCGTTCAAACTCCTCGGGGAACACGTCGCTCTCTCGAACACTGAACCACGGTTCCGCGGCCATTTCATCTTCGAACCGGGTGGCGACCGGGATGGTCCGGAAGGTACAGTCGGCCAACGGACAGATTTCGTCGTAGTCATAGAAGATGACCCGGCCGTGGCGGGTTACGCCGAAGTTCTTGGCCAACATGTCGCCCGGAAAGACGTTGATCCCCGCCAGTTCTTTGATGGCCCGGCCGAGATCGACGACAGCCGCCTCCGCGGCGTCGGGCGGAGCGGTCCGAAGAAACACGTCGAGCGGGGTCATCCGCCGTTCGGTATAGAGATGTTTGAATAGCCACCGATCGCCCACCGGCTTGACCGTCTCTCGAGCACTGGTGAGGAGATCCTGGCGGATGCTCTCTGCGAAGGCGCGATCGGGGAGTGAGAGGCCGGTGAACTCCTGAGTGTCGGCGAGCCGGCCGCCGTGCTCGGTGAGGAACACGAACTGGTACTTGGTCATGACCTCCCGGCGGCTGACCTGCTTGGGCGGTTCCGGCCGGTCCTTGATGATTTTGAAGACGGCATTCATCGGCTTGAGGACGAAGGCCAGCATGACCATGCCGGGCACGCCCTCGATTGGCTCGAACCGGACCTCCGGATCCCGGAGCAGGCCGTAGAGGCACTGATAGAACTCGCGTTTGCCGTGACGGTGGTAGCCGATGACGGTGTAGATCTCGTCGAGACGTTTGGTCGGCAGGAGTGACTGCAGAAAGGCCACGGCGGCTCGCGGGTCTGGGAGGTCGGCCAGGAAATGGCTTCGGGAAAAGCCGAAAACGATGCTGGCTTCATCCGGGGTCAGGACCAGCGCCTCGACGGCGAGTCCCGCCATCCCCGCCACGGCCGCCGCCACGAGAGGGCCCTCGTGGCCCGCCGTGCGGATCCGACCGATCAGGAAGGCTCGGCGATTGCGGATGAACGGGCTTGGGAGCCACGTCAACGCGCCGCCGCCGGCCAGGCCCGGCACCTCCTTGCGGAGTCGGGCGGCCATCCGGGTCGCGTCGCGGCGGAGGTCGGCCCAGCCCGAGAGGCCAAGCGACTCGACCATCCGCATCAAACCCGCCACCAACTCGGCTGCGTCGCTGAACTGGATGGTCTGGGTAGCCGGGGCCTCTGGAAAGCGAGGCGGCCCCAGGTCCAGGAACTCGGCCGTCTCGTCGACACCGGTGGTGCCGTGGAGCCGGCGGATGGCCGAATTGTAGAACGTTTCGGCGATCTCCCGGTCGGGCCGGTGCTGGACCAGACTGGCGTACCGGAGGCGAACGACCTGCAGGGGGAGCGATTGCCAGAGGGAGAGGCGGCCGAGGGCGGCGACCAACGGGGCCACGCTATCGGGGTAGAGGAGGAGCCGGGCTTCAGCGTCCGCTTGGAGTCCGT
>JANMHX010000166.1:0-30057 GCA_031375485.1 Gemmatimonadota bacterium
CCGATCGAGGCCCGGGCCCTTGGGCTCGAGGCACTACAGGCCGACAACCGGTTCGCGGCCGCCGAGGGGTTCAAAGTGCTCTGGATCAGCCCGAACGAGTTCTTTGCCAACGGTGAGTCCACCGCCCCGCTCGAAGCGGTGATTCGGGGCGCCATGCCCGCGGGGGAAGGCGCCGTCGTCGACGTGTCGGCCAATCGGGTCGGATTCATGCTGGCGGGGCCGGATGCCCGCGAGGTACTGGCGGGCTGCTGTTCACTCGACTTCCACCCCCGGGTCTTCCGCACCGGTTGCTCTGCCGGCACCCTGATCGCCAAGGCCCAGGCGCTGTTTGCGCAAATCGACGAGGGCCCGAGCTACCTGATCCTGGTCCGGCCGTCGTTTGCGTCGTACCTCAAAGCGTGGCTGCTTCCGTAAACAACGAGCGTTATATTCTGTTGATGCAACCTGCGCTCGCCTCGTTCAAAGACAAGATCGGCCAGCCGATCGGCACCTCGCCGTGGTTTCTGATCGACCAAGCCCGGATTGATTTGTTCGCCAAGGCAACCGAAGACCCGGACCCGATGCACGTGGACCCGGCGTGGTGCGCGGCCAAGAGCCCGTTCAAGACCACGATTGCCTTCGGATTCCTGACCACTTCGATGCTGACCTATTTCAGCCACCAAGCGCTCGGTTGGCTCGATCATCTCGGCGCCGATGAAGGCGGCTACGCCCTCAACTACGGATTCGACCGGCTCCGGCTGGTCGAGCCGGTTCCGGTCAACAACCGGATTCGGGCCCACTTTACCCTGCTGGAGTGGACCGAGGCCCGCCCCGGCGAAGTGCGCTGCAAGTATGGGGTCTCGGTGGAAATCGAAGGGAAGACCCGCCCGGCGCTGGTGGCCGAGTGGCTCGGCATGTGGATTACCGGCGAGGGACACCGCCGGATCGAATCCAAGCACGGCGCCTAACGATGGCCCCGGTGTTCCGCCGCCCGCACCGGCCCCGGCCGGAGTCGGAGCGGCCTCCTCTGCTCCGCTTGATCAGCGACTACCCCCGCCATTGGGCCACGGCCCGCCCGGACGTCGAGGCCGTGGTGTTCGGCGAGCGCCGGTGGACCTATCGTGACCTGGCCGACCGGGTCGACGCCTGCGCCAAAGCGCTTCTGGCCCACGGGATTCGCCCCGGCGACCGGGTGGCGACCCTCTCGCCACCGCACCCCGACTACTACGTCACGTTCCTGGCGACGGTCTCGATCGGCGCCATCTGGCTCGGCTTGAACCCCCGGTACCAGATCCGGGAGCTCGAGTACGTGGCCACCGACGCCACCCCGCGCCTGCTCGTTGCCCGAACCTTGATCGGCGACCGGAGCTACCACGAGGAACTCGCGGCCCTAACCGCCCACGCCCCGTCGATCGAGCGGGCGGTGCTGCTCGACGCCGGCGACAGTTATGCGGCGTTCATTGCCGCCGGCCGGCGAATCTCGGACTTGGAGCTCAGGGCCGCCCGGGCGGCCGTCGATCCGCGCGCGGCCAGCGTCATCGTCTACACCAGCGGCACGACCGGCCAGCCCAAGGGCGCAATGATCCACCAGGCCGGTTTGATCAAGGTGGCCCGGGTCCAGTACGCGATCTGGCCCATTGATCCGGCCCGGGCTTTGAACAACTTGCCGATCAACCACATCGGGTGCATCGGCGACATCACCTGCGATACCCTGGTACCCGGCGGCACCCTGGTATTCCAGGAGCAATTCGATCCGGGCGCCATGCTCGAGGCGGTGGCGAAGGAGCGGCTGACCCTGTTCGGCCACGTGCCGACCGCCCTCCAGTTGGTCGTGTCCCATCTGGCTTTCGACGCCACCGATTTCTCGTCGGTCCAGTTGATCATCTGGGAAGGGGCCGCGGCGCCCGTTGAACTGATCGAACGCCTGCGGGCCAAATGTGGCGAACTGGCCAACGCCTACGGGATGACGGAGACGGTCGGCTCGGTCACCTTCACGTTCGATACCGACTCGGCCGACGTGCTGGCCAATTCGGTGGGCTGGCCGGTGCCGGAGTACGACCTCCGGATCGCCGACTCCGACGGCACCCCCGTCGCTCCGGGCGAACCCGGCGAAATCCAAGTCTACGGCGACTTCGTCACGTTAGGCTACTGGAACCGCCCCGAGGCCACGGCCGAGTTGTTCACGCCCGACGGCTGGATCCGGACCGGGGATCTGGCCGAGGAGCGCCCGGACGGCGCCTACCGCCTGATCGGCCGCTTGAAGGAGATGTTCAAATCCGGCGGCTACAACGTTTACCCCAGGGAAATCGAGTTGGTCCTCGAGTCCCACCCCGACGTCGCCATGGCCGCCGTGATCGGCGTCCCCGACCCCCTGTACCAGGAGGTCGGCCACGCCTTCATACTTCCCCACGCCGAGCGCCGAGCGCCGAGTGCCGAGTCCCTAGCCCTCCACTGCCGGTCGCGGCTGGCCAACTACAAAATCCCGAAGCAGTTCACGGTCGTGCCCGAGTTCCCGATGCTCCCGATCGGCAAGGTCGACAAGCAGGCCCTCACGCGAATGGCGAGGTAGCGATGTGGATCCGCTGGGTGTTCCTTGCACTCCTGCCGGCGGGCGCGGCCGGGGCGCAGCCGAACGGCAAGATCGACCTCGCCAAGATGCGGCCGACCGGCTTGTTGGTCGATGCCTATAGCTATATGTCGCCGCCGCACAACGGGTACTATTTCCACCATATCGACCGGCTCGGCTTCCGGATCGACCGAGTCCGACGATCGGGGCCGGTGGTGCCGCTCGCGACCGGACCTGGTCTCGCGATGCCGGACCTCGAAGGGTACTTCACTCGGAACCAGGTCACCGGGTTCCTGGTGCTCCGGCGCGATACGGTGCTCATCGAGCGCTATTTCCACGGCGCCGACCGGCGGTCACGGTTCGTGTCCCAGTCGGTCGGCAAGTCGATCGCCTCGCTGTTGGTCGGGGTGGCGGTCGAAGAGGGCCTGATCCAGAGTATCGACGATCCGGTCACCAAATACCTCCCGGAATTGGCGCCGAGCGGTTATCGGGACGCCACCATCAAGAACGTGCTCCAGATGGCCACCGGCGTTGACTACAGCGAGGACTATCGGGATTCCACCTCGGGCGCGGCCCGGATCGGGGCCGCCTTGATCACCGGCACGCCCTCGTTCTCGGCCTTCGTCGGTTCGATGAAGCCGACCGCGGTGGCGCCGGGCACGGCGTTCCAATATCAGAGCGTGAATACTCAGTTGCTGGGCCTGCTGTTGGAGCGCGTCACCAAGATGCCGTTGGCCCGGTGGGCTGAAGCCAGGCTGTGGAGCAGGCTCGGCGCCGAGTCGGACGGGTACTTCTATCAAGCCAAGCGACAGCCCGACACCTGCGCCTTTGCCTGCTACAACGCCACGCTCCGCGATTACGGACGGATCGGCCTCCTGATGCTCGGCCGGGGGGTGATCGGTGGCCGCCGGGTCGTCTCGGAGTCGTGGGTGGATCAATCGACCACGCCGGATGCCGAGTACTTGAAGCCGCGCGCCGCCGAGGGGGGTCGTCCCCCCCGGTCCGGGTATGGCTTCCAATGGTGGATTCCACCCGGCGAGGACGGCGCGTTCATGGCGATCGGAATCTACGGCCAGGCGATCTACATCAATCCGGCCCGCCAGATCGTCGTGGTGCAGACCTCGGCGTGGCCCACGCCGGTGGATTTTGGACCCTTGAGCGCCGAGCAGAGGCGGACCTTCGCGACGATTGCCGCGGAGGCGGGGGCCCGGTAGGACCCCACCCAGAGACCAACGAACCCCACTCCGAGGACATCGCCATGGCCGACTCCACCCGCTTCGCCCGACTCACCTACCGAATCGCGGGGATCTACGGACTGATCGTGCTGCTTCCCCAGTACCTGCTCGAGCAGCGGATCGGCCAGGATCAGCCGCCGCCGATTACCCACCCCGAATATTTCTACGGATTCATTGGGGTTGGCGTGGCCTGGCAAGTGGCCTTTCTCGTGATGGCCACCGACCCGGTGCGCTATCGCGCACTGATGCCGGTGACCATCCTCGAGAAACTCTCCTTCGGCGTTGCCACCCTCGTACTGTTCGCGGTTGGCCGGACCGCCAACCAAATGGCGCTGGCGGCCTCGGTCGACCTGATCCTCGGGGCGGCGTTTGCCGCGGCCTGGATCCGGACCGGCTCAGCTAGTAGCTGAGATCGGCGATCCGCCGCCGAACGTAGGTCTGACTGGTCGTCGTGAGCACGTCGGTCTTGGCGCCGATCGCGGTGGCCGAATCCGATCCGACCGCCGCGACCACCGGGTTCGGGCCGTCCAGATCAGCGAACTTGTTGTAGAGGGTGGTGGCCGTCAGTTCACGGCTCAACGCCCCAACGCCCCGCGTCGACAGCACCGAGCCGGCGATCTTGCCATCCGCCTTGGCCTTTTGAAGGGCCGGCACGACCGCGGCTTTATAGAAGGCCAAGTACTCCTGCATCTTGCCAGGCAGGGCCCGCCGAACGGTGGTCCGCCACACCAAGGCCTCGCCGGCGGCGGCGATACTCAGGTCGTCCTGACGGCTGGTCAGGAACGTGGTCTGGGTCATGATGCACTTCCGGACCTTGGCGTTGAGGGCCGCGGCTCCGGCCGCACCCAGGGCCCGGGTCAGCGGGGCGTCTCCGTCCATCGAGGACCAGGAAGGAAACGGGGTGATCACGGTATACTCGAACGAGTTGCCGACCACGGTCGACAGGGTGATCCGGCTGGTCACGCCCGCCTTCTTCTGGGCCGGAATCACTTCGTCTTTCTGGAGAGCCACCCACTCGTTGACCATGTCCGGCTTCAGCCGGACGACTTGGATATAGGAGCGAGTGGTGGGTGGGGTCGTGGTTTGCGCAGTGGCAAACCCGGCGGTTCCGAACAGGGCCAGCGTAATGACCGCCGCAAACGACGGCTGTGACAGGGTCCGCATGGTATTCCTTGTTAAGAGAGGGCAGGTGCTGTCGAGCTCGCGCCAGTGGTCCGAAACAGGGCACGGCTGCCAGCGGGCGTGGCTGAATGTCGCCCACTGCGCCAGAAGCACAAGGGGGGGTCTGATGGCCGGTTCGGACCGGCGTTCTATCCACCGCAGCCTGGCTTGACTTTGAACCGGGCCGGGCGGACAATCCCCTAAATGGATGATGCCCCAACCAACACCGATTTACTGTTTCAGGCCAGCGAGGGCGATCCGTCCGCGATGGAGGGCATCCTTCCGGTCATCTACGACGAACTCCGGCGCCTGGCCCATCGGCAGTTGGCCCGGGAACCAGAAGGGCGCACCCTCGACACCACCGCACTGGTCCACGAGGCATATCTGCGGCTGATCGACCAAACCCGCGTCGCATGGCAAAATCGGGCCCACTTCATGGCCATCGCCGCAACCGCGATGCGGCGGATTCTGATCGACCGGGCTCGGCGCCATCGGAGCGAAAAGGGAGGCGGGCGGCTGCAACGGGTCCCGTTCGAGTCGGTCGACCTCGCCGCCGAAGACCGCGCCGATGTGCTGCTCGCGCTGGACGAGGCGCTGAGCCGGCTCACGGCGTTCAACGAGCGGCAGGCGCGGATCATCGAGTGCCGGTTCTTCGGCGGCTTGACCGAGGAAGAAACAGCCGAGGCCCTGGGCATCGGCCTCCGGACCGTGAAGCGCGACTGGGCCAAGGCCCGGAGTTGGCTCTACCAGGAGATCTACCCTGACCACCCCAGCTGACCGATTCCGCCAAGTCGACCTGATCTTCGATGCGGCGCTCGACCGGGAGCCGGCCGAGCGGCCGGCGTTCGTCGACCAGGCCTGCGGCGGCGATGGCGAGCTCCGGGACGAGGTGGGTCGTCTCCTCAAGGCCCACCACGATTCCGAGCGGTTCCTCGATTCGCCGGCGCTTCAGTATGCCGAGCCCCTGGTCCGCGGCGAGGATCTCTTCCCCTCCCCGGTTCCGTCCGACGGCCGGATCGGCAACTTTCGGGTCACGGAGGTCCTCGGCCGGGGCGGCATGGGTGAGGTGTTCCTCGGCGAACGGGACGATGGGCAATTCGTGCAGCGGGTCGCGCTCAAGGTGATTCAGCACCACGCTCCCGGGCTGGTACGGCGGTTCCTCGAGGAGCGGCGGATTCTGGCGGGCCTCGAGCATCCGGGAATCGCCCGGCTCATCGACGGGGGCGTGACTGCCCAAGGCCGGCCCTACCTCGCCATGGAACTGGTCAAAGGCAAGTCGCTCGACCAGTATTGCGATGCCCAGGGGTTAGGCCTCGATCAGCGGCTCGATCTCTTCCGATCGGTCTGCGAGGCCGTCACCTACGCCCATCAGCATCTGGTGGTGCATCGCGATCTCAAGCCCTCGAACATCATGGTGACCGATGACGGGCGGGTGAAGCTCCTTGACTTCGGGATCGCCAAAGTCCTGACGCCGTCCGACGCCCCGGGGCTGACCCGGACCGGCGAATCCGTAATGACGCCGGAGTACGCGGCGCCGGAGCAGACTCGCGGCGCCGCTGTCACCACGGTGACCGATGTCTACGCCCTCGGCGTGGTGCTGTATCTGTTGGTAACGAACCGCCGCCCCTACGAGCTCCGTGGCAAGTCGCCCGCGGAGATTGAGCGGGTGGTGTGCGAGGTCGAGCCGCTCCGGCCCTCCGTCGCGGCCGCCGGCACGGCGCTCCAATGGCGCCGCCGACTTCCCGGCGATCTCGAGGCCATCGTCATGATGGCTCTTCGGAAAGAGCCCGGCCGTCGCTATCCGTCCGCCATGGCACTGCAGGCGGACCTCGACCGGTTCCAATCCGGCCTCCCGGTGCGAGCGCGGCCGAACAGCTCGGCCTACCGGGCCCTCAAGTTCGTTCGCCGCAATGGCATCGCCGTGGGGGCTGCGGTGGTGGCGGCGGCGACCATGCTCGGAGCGACGGTGTTTTCCGTCGGCCAAATGCGGCAGGCCCGCCACCAGCGCGATGTAGCCGTTCAGGAGTCTCAGCGTCAGGAAGCGACCATCGCGATCCAGAAGGTCCTCGCCGGGGACGCCCGGGGATCCGATGGCCGACCGCTGTCACCCACCGAGAGGATCGAACTGGCCGAGCGGCTCCTTCGGCAACGGCATCAGGGGGACCCGTGGATCGTCGCCGAACTTACCCATGAATTGGGGACCCAGCTCTTCGACAACGGCGATCGCGCCGCGCAGCGGCAGATGCTGAGCCGAGGACGACAGGTGGCCCTTGCGGCGGGGCTCGGGCCCCAACTCGCGCTCCTCGATTGTGCGTTGGTCGAGAGCTACTCCTACGACGACCAGCTTGATTCGGCCCGCGCCGCCCTGGCCGAAGCGAAGGCGGCCCTGGCACGGGCCCCGGATCCGCTGTCGGGGCCAACGGTCGTCTGCCTCGAAGCGGAAGGGTCCTATCTCCAGGCTAGCAATCATCCTGATTCCGCGATCGGGCTCCTCCGTCGCGCCGTCTCGGCGAGCCAGGAGGGGGACCATCGGTTGTTCCGACCCACAGCCCTGATGACCCTCGCCACTGCGCTGCGAGCCGCCGGCCGGACTCGAGAGGCGACCGGCCTCCAGCGGTTGGTGTTGGTCGCGCACGACTCGATCGGATACCTCGGGACCGACCAGATACCCGCCATTGTCTCCTTTCTGGCCTCGGCCCTATCCGAGCTCGGCGAGATCGCCACGGTGGATTCGGTCGTGACGGCTGAAATGGACAAGCTCGAAGCCATCAGCGGTCAGCGTTCGAGCGGGTTACTCAACTTCCTCCACGGTCTGGCTCAATTGCGTCGCGGTCAACTCGACTCGGCGGCGTCCTGGATCGGCCTCGCCGCCCGGGATACCACCGACGGGGCCGGCGGCCTTTCCACCTATCTTCCGCCGGCCACGACTCAACTTCGATTGGAACAGGGCCGGATCGCAGAGGCTCGCCGGAGCCTGCGGGTGCTGCCGATGGGAACGCCCACCCGTCGGGTCGGCCGCGCCTGGCTGACGGCTCGGATTCAACACGATGAGGGCGACGTGAAGGGCGGGGCTCAATTGCTCGAGGACTCGCTCCGGGTGTTCGCCGGCGGCAAGGCGGTTCCCCCGCCGTTCTCGGCCATGCCCTTCGTCACCGCCGCCGAGTGGCGGTTGACGGCCGGAGACCCGAAAGGCGCCGACTCCCTCGCCGGGCTGGCCCGGGCGGCCGCGGCGGTCGACTCCCTGGCGCTCGACCGGAGTGCCTACGTTGGCCGGGCCGAGTTAGTCCGGGCCCGCGCCCGACTCGCGCTCGGCGACCGCGACGGCGCCGGCACGTCGGCGAGCCGAGCCGCGACCGCCCTCGGGTTCGGATACGGCCCGGCCAACCCCTTCGCTCAAGCGGCACGCGCCCTGCGGGATTCCCTGCGCCGATAGCCCCGCCCCCGGTTTGGCTCGATTGGTCCCTCGTTTTCGCGTAAGCCAATGACGGACCAATCCATCCACCAAGGGGGCATCGTGATCATCCATTGGAAAACAACCGTTTCGGCCGGCCTGATGCTGGCCCTGGTCTCCCTGGCGGGGTGCGGTACTGATCAATCGCCCACCGAACCGTCAACCGGCCCCGCGTTATCCAAAGAGCTCTCGCCCTCACTCGCGGCGGTGGTCCGGCAGCTCGCGGCGGCCCGCGGGGTTGGCCGGCTCGAACGCCCAGCGCCGGTTCGGGAGGAGCTGGTCGAACTCGGTCAGGCCCTGGTGTTCGACAAGATCTTGAGCGGCAATCGGGACATCTCCTGCATGAGCTGTCACCTTCCGTCGCTCGGCACCGGAGATGGACGAAGCCTTTCGATCGGACAAGGCGCCGCGGGACTGGGACTCTCCAGGGCCCATCCGCAAGGCGCCTTCATTCCCCGCAATGCCCCGTCGCTCTTCAACCTGGGGGCCCTCAAGTCGCTCTTCTGGGATGGCCGGGTCTCGGCTGATAGCCGGGGCCGGGTCGTCACGCCCGCCGGCGACCAGTTGACCCCGGCCATGGCCCGGGTGTTCGAGTTTGGACCGGTGTCGGCCCTTGGGCTGTTTCCAGTGATGTCGCGGTCGGAAATGCGGGCCGATGACGGCAACGAGCTGGCCGCCATTCCGGACAGCGACAATCAAGCGATTTGGCGCGCGCTGATGACGCGGTTGGGCCGGATCCCGCGGTACCGGCGGATGTTCGAAGCCGCCTACCCCGGCACCCGGTTCGACCGGATGACCTTCGCCCACGCCTCCAACGCCATGGGCGGGTTCTTCATCGACCAGCTCTCCTTCACGGAGAGCCCCTGGGACCGATTCCTCCGCGGCAACGACCAGGCCCTGAACGGGGCGGAACTCGTGGGCGCAGAGACCTTCATGTCGATCCGTTGTTCGCTCTGTCACAACGGGGCGGCGTTCACCGACAACCAATTCCACAATGTCGCGGTGGCCCAGTTCGGGCCGGGCCAAGGCGATGGGCCGTCCGGTCACGACGACTTCGGCCGGGCGCGGGTCACCGGCCTCGCCACCGATCGGTACCGCTTCCGGACCACCCCGCTTCGGAACGTGACGCTCACCGGACCCTACGGACATGACGGCGCCATTGCCGGCCTCCGGCAGTTCATCGACCACTACAGCGAGTCCGAGCTCAAGCTCCGGAACTTCGACCGGCTCACGCTCGAGCCTCTGCTGCAACCCACCGTGCTCGCCACGGCGGACGCCATCATGGCCACCCGCGACACGATCATCAACGGCGTGGTGCTCCCGACCGAGATCGTCGATCAATTAACGACCTTCATGGGCGCTCTCACCGATCCGAGGGCCCGGCAACTCAATCGGGTCGTGCCGAAGCGGGTGCCAAGCGGGCTTCCGATCGACCACTGACGGGGCCGCTTATGCAACGGGGCCGCCCCGCGTAGCTTTGGGGCATCCTAACCCCGTTGTCGTGACGTCAAGTTCCACGGATTCAACCGCCCACCCGGAGCCCGGGTACCGCTGCGCGCCGACCGGAGTTCATCCTCCGCTCGACGCGCCGGCCTACCGGGCCACGGCGCTCCGACATCCGAAGCAGCCGCTCATCATCATGCCGCAGACCCTGTCCGAGCTGACCGGACCGGTCTACGGCCATGAACGACTCGGCCCGCTCGAAGCCGACCTCACCACCCAGCACCCCGGCGAGCCGATCGGGGAGCGGATCGTGGTGACCGGGCGAGTCATCGACGAGAACGGCCGCCCGCTCCGCCAAACCCTGGTCGAGATCTGGCAAGCCAACGCCGCCGGCCGCTATGCCCACAAGCACGACCAACACGCCGCCCCGCTCGATCCCAACTTTTCGGGAGCGGGACGGGTGTTGACCGACGACGACGGCCGGTACCGGTTCATCACCATCCGCCCGGGCGCCTATCCCTGGCAGAACCACGCCAACGCCTGGCGGCCGGCCCACATTCACTTCTCGCTCTTGGGCCCGGCCTTCGTGACCCGGCTGGTGACCCAGATGTACTTCCCCGGCGACCCGCTCCACGCCCTCGATCCGATCTTCCAGTCGATCGTCGACGAACGAGCCCGCCGCCGCCTGATCGCGCCGTTCGATCTTTCGGAAACCATCGAAGGCGTGGCGTTAGGCTTTCGGTTCGACCTGGTGCTCCGGGGCCGCGATGCCACCCCGATGACCGGCTGACGCGATGGCCGACCTGACGCCCTTCCAAACCATCGGGCCGTACTTTGCCGTGGCCATGCCCGCGCCCGGCCTCGACGACTTGGCTGACGACTCGGTGCCCGGCGAACAGATCCGGATCGAAGGCCGGCTGCTCGATGGCGCCGGCGAGCCGGTGCCGGATGGGCTGATCGAGACCTGGCAATCCGACGCGCAAGGGCACTACCGGTTGCCCGATCGCGGGTTCGTCGGCTTTGGCCGGGTACCGACCGATTCGGCCGGCGGGTTTGCGATCGGCACCGTGCGGCCGGGCTCCGTCCCGGGTCCGGGCGGGACGATCCAGGCCCCTCACCTGCTGGTTTCCGTGTTAGCCCGCGGCATCCTGACGCGGCTGGTGACCCGGATCTACTTCGCGGACGAGCCCGCCAACCAGTCCGACCCGGTACTCCGGTTCGTGCCCGAGGCCCGGCGCCGGACCTTGATTGCGGAGCCGACGGCCGACGGCACCTTCCGGATCGACCTGGTGCTCCAGGGCCCCAACGAAACGGTGTTCTTCGATGTCTGAGCTGCTCGAGCCGCTCTTCGGTGATCCCGAGGTCACGGCGCTGTTCTCGGCCCGCGCCCAGTTACAAACCCTGCTCGACGTCGAAGTCGCCTTGGCCGAGGCGTTGGCCGAGACCGGCACGATTCCGAAGCGGGCGGTGGATCCGATCCGGGCGGCGGCGCGGGCCGAGTGGTACAACATCGCGGCGATCGCGGCGGGCGCCGCCCGGGCCGGCAACGTCATCATCCCGCTCGTCGAGGCCCTGACCGCCCGGGTCGGCCAGACCGACCCGGAGGCTGCCCGGTTCGTGCATTGGGGCGCCACCAGCCAGGACATCCTCGACACGGCCCTGGTCCTCCAGCTCCGGTCGGCGGTGTCGCTGATTCTCCGGTCGGTTCGGCAAGCGGCCGACGGAGCGGCGGTCCTGGCGCGACGCCACGCGAAAACCCCGATGGCCGGCCGGACTTGGCTCCAGCACGCGACGCCGATCACCTTCGGACTCAAGGCCGCGGGGTGGTGCGAGGCGCTCGACCGGGCCGCGAGCCGGGTGGAGGCCGGCGCCGGCCACGCGGCGGTGCTGCAGTTCGGTGGCGCCGCCGGCACCCTGGCGGCGTTAGGCGAATCCGGCATCCCGGTCGGGGCGGCGCTGGCCCGGATCTTGGGGCTCACGCTCCCGGCCGCACCGTGGCACGCCCATCGCGACCGGCTGGCCGAGCTGGTGACGGCGCTTGGTATCGCCGCCGGCACGTTGGGCAAGATCGGGCGCGACCTGGCCCTGCTGGCCCAAACCGAAGTGGCCGAAGCGTTCGAGGCCTCGCCGGGGGGCTCGTCGACCATGCCGCAGAAGCGGAATCCGGTCGGCGCGGCGGTGGCCATCGCCGCGTCCCTCCGGGCGCCAGGGCTCGTCGCCACGGTGCTCGGCGCCATGACGCAGGAGCACGAGCGCGGGATCGGCGGCTGGCACGCCGAGTGGGAGACCATTCCCGACTTGGTTCGCCTCACCGCCGGCTCGGCCCGGGCCATGGCCCAGGCGCTCGGCACGTTGGTCGTCGACTCCGATCGAATGGCCGCGAATCTCCGGCGGACCGGCGGGCTGATCGCCGCGGAGGCCGTCGCCATGGCCCTGGCCGACACCCTCGGAAAGCACCGGGCTCACGAACTAGTCCAAAACGCCGCCGCTCGGGCCATCCAGGACCAACGGCCGCTCGCCGAAATCCTCGCGGAGGATCCCGACGTCAGCGGGCGCTGGACCCAGGCCGAGCTCGACCGGCTGCTCGATCCCGCCCGGTATCTCGGATCGGCCGAAGCGTTGGTGGAACGGGTGCTCGCGGCACGGGAACGGGCCAATGCCTGAGGCAGTCTCGGGCGGAGTCCGGCTTCACTACCGAGTCGACGGGCCGGCCAACGGGCCGCTGCTGCTCCTTTCCAATTCACTCGGCACCACGCTCGCGCTCTGGGACCCGATCCTGCCGGCGCTGGCCCAGCGGTTTCGGGTCGTCCGGTATGACCAGCGCGGGCACGGGCGGTCGGATGGGCCGGAGGGAGACTACGACCTCGGCACGCTGGGCCAAGACGCCCTCGCGGTCCTCGACGCCGTCGGGACCGAGCGAGCCCATGTAGCGGGCATTTCGCTCGGGGGCCAGACCGCGCTCTGGCTCGGCATTCACGCCCCGGCCCGGGTCGACCGGTTGGTGCTGGCTAACACCGGTGCCGCGATCGGCACGGCAGCGCTCTGGAACGCCCGGATCGAGACCGTCCGCGCCGGCGGCATGGGCGCGATTGTCGACGGACTCCTCGGACGCTGGTTCACGCCGGCCTTCCATCGCGAGCAACCCGATCTCCTGTCTCACTTTCGGACCATGATCCAGACTTGCCCGGTGGCCGGCTATCTCGGCTGCTCCGCCGCAGTGCGGGATGCCGATCTCCGGGCCGATCTCGGCCGGATCACCGCCCCGTCGCTGGTCATCGTCGGGACCGCCGATGTGGCCACGCCGCCGGCGTTAGGCGAGGCGCTGCGGGACGGGATTGCCGATGCCCGGCTGGTAGCGCTCGACGCGGCGCACCTCTCCAATGTCGAACGGGCCGACGAGTTTGCCCGGGCCCTCACTGATTTCCTCGACCAACCTGGCGGCCCTCATGGATGATCGCGCACGATTGGAGGCGGGGCTGGCCGTCCGGCGGCAGGTGCTGGGCAGCGAGCACGTGGACCGGGCCTCGGCCGGCGCCACCGAACTCACCGCCGAGTTCCAGGAGTTGATCTCCCGCTACGCCTGGGGCGAGATCTGGACCCGGCCGGGGCTCGATCACCGGACCCGCCGGGTCCTGGTGCTCGGCACCCTTATCGCGTTAGGCCGATGGGAAGAGTTCCGGCTCCACGCCCGGGCCGCCCACCGGCAAGGCGGGATGAGCCCGGACGAACTCAAAGAGATCGTGCTCCAGCAGGCGATCTACTGCGGCGTGCCCGCCGCCAACACCGCCTTCGAGCACCTCCGCGCCGCCCTCGACGAGGAGCCGGCCGGCCGGTGACCCGGACCCAAGTGGCGATCGTCGGCGCCGGACCGGCCGGACTCCTCCTCTCCCATCTCCTCCACCGCGAGGGGATCGACTCCATCGTGCTCGAGCAGCGGAGCCGGGCCTACGCGGAGCAGCGGGTTCGCGCCGGCGTCCTCGAACCCGGCACCGTCGAGATTCTCCGGACCGCCGGCCTCGGCGAGCGGCTCGACCGCGAGGGGCTGATCCACGACGGATTCGAGATTCGGTTCGACCACCACCGACACCGGATCGGCCTCACCGAACTCACCGGCCAGGGGATCACCATCTACGGCCAACAGGAAGTGGTGAAGGACCTGATCGCCGCGCGAACTCGGGACGGGGCCGCCCTCCACTTCGAGGTCCCCGACGTGGCGCTTGACCTCTCGGCCGAACGCCCGTCGGTCCGGGCCACCGTGGCCGGTCGGCCGACGACCATCGACTGCGACTTCGTCGCGGGCTGCGACGGTTTTCACGGCATTTGTCGCGACGCCGTCCCCCCGGGTGCCATCCGGAGTTTCGAGCGCACCTATCCCTTCGGCTGGGTCGGAATCCTGGTCGCCGCGCCCCCATCCTCCGATGAGTTGATCTACGCCCGCCACGAGCGGGGCTTCGCGCTCCACAGCATGCGGTCGCCGACGGTGACCAGGCTTTACGTCCAGTGCGAACCCAACGACTCGGTCGAGGATTGGCCCGATCAGCGGATCTGGGACGAACTCCACCTCCGCTTGGCCCTGCCGGGCTGGCAGCTCAACGAAGGTCCCCTCATCGAGAAATCGGTGACCGGGATGCGAAGCTTCGTGGCCGAACCGATGCGTCATGGCCGCCTCTTCCTGGCCGGCGACTCCGCCCACATCGTGCCCCCAACGGGCGCCAAGGGTCTCAATCTCGCGCTCGGAGACGTCAACCTGCTCGCCGCGGCCATGGTCGAGTGGTACCGGACCGGATCTTCCCGGGAACTCGACCAATACTCCGAGCGCCGCCTGGCCCGAGTCTGGCGGGCCGAGGACTTCTCCTTTCAGATGACGACCCTGCTCCATCGGTTCCCCGAGGATCACGCCGGCTTCGACGCCCGGCTTCAGCTGGCCCGGCTCCATACCCTGACCCGGTCGCGGGCGGCCTCAACGGTACTGGCCGAGGAGTACGCCGGCCTGTGACCGACGAAACCCGGCGGTTCGCGGGCTTGGGTTCGGCCGTCGCGGCGATCGCGGCCGGTGCCGTCGTCATGCTGTTGCCTCGTCCGGACGCCCTGCCGCCCGAGGCCCATCGGCTCGGCGCCCTGTTCGTGATTTGTCTGGTGCTCTGGGCCACCGAAGCAATCCCGCTGGCCGCTACGTCGTTATTGGCCCTGGCCCTCCAGCCGATCTTCAGCGTCGCGCCGCTCTCGGTGGCGCTCACGACCTTCATCAGTCCGGTCTTCTTCTTCGTCGTCGCCATGTTCTGCCTGGCGCATGCGTTCACGAGCTCCGGCTTGAGCCGGCGGTTCGCATTGGTTCTGCTGGCGCGGGCCGGCACCAATCCCCGGCGAGTGCTGTTCGCGATCATGGCCGGGACCGCGATCAGTTCCACGGTCATTTCGGATGTGCCCTGCACCGCCATCTTCATGGCCATCGCACTGCCGCTGCTGGACAAGCTGGGCCTGGAGCGGGGCCGATCGAACTTCGCCAAGGCGGTCATGATGGGGATTCCGATCGCCGCGTTCATCGGCGGCGTCGGCACCCCGGCCGGCAGCGCCATCAACGTGCTCGGCCTCAACTTCCTGGAGGAGTACGGGAAGGTCCGGGTCTCGTTCTTGGCGTGGATGGCCATCGGCGTACCGATGGTGCTGGTGCTGATCCCGATTGCCTGGTGGTCGCTGCTCCGGTTTTTCCCGCCCGAACTCCCGGCCATCGGCGAAGCCGGCGATGTCGGCCGGGAACGGGAAGCCCTCGGCCCGATGCGCCCCGTCGAGATCAAAGTCCTGGCCGTGTTCGGCACGATGTTCACGTTCTGGATCTTGAGTACCTGGGTCCGGGCGTTCGACGTGGCCCTGGTGTCGATCCTCGGCGCGGTGGCTCTCTTCCTTCCCGGGATGAAGATCTTCACGTGGAAGGAAGTCGAACGGGCCACCGGATGGGACGTGCTGCTGGTGATCGGCGCGGTGAGCTCGCTCGGCGCCGCCTCAGTCAAGACCGGACTCGCCAAGGCGGTGGTGGACCTGTCGTTAGGCGGGATCGGCGACGGGTCGGTCTTCGGGATCGTGGCGGCCATTGCCGCCTTCACGGTGGTCATCCACCTGGTCTTGACGATCGGGCCGGTCATCGTGGCGGTGCTGGTTCCGCCGATCGTGGTCCTCGCGACGGCGGCGGGTCATAATCCGGCGCTCTTCGCCTTGCCCGTCGTGTTCACGGCCTCCTGCGCGTTCCTGCTCCCGCTCGATGCGGTGCTCCTCGTAACGTACTCGAAGGGGTACTACCGAATGCTCGATCTGTTCCGGCCCGGCCTCATCATCAGCCTGGCCTGGATTCTCCTGATGGCCACCTTGATGACGCTCCTCGGCCCCTGGCTCGGCTTCTTTTAGCCCCCTCTAAGGCGGTGGCCCGCGAAAAGCCGCCATCGGATCGACCAGGACCGCGCCCTACTTGGTCCAGATGACGATTGCGGCGCAGTTGTCGTCGTGGAATTCGCCGGGTAGGTCACTCACGCCGCGATAGACCTCCATCAGCTCGACCTCGGAGGGGTTGATCCGATCAAGCATTTCGCCAATCGCGCCGCGGGCGGCCCGCATGTCAGCATAAGCCTCCGGGTCCGAACTCGACTGGTTACTCGGGCTGAAGCTTCGTTCCTCCACCTTGAAGCGGCTGTCGCGAATCAACTTCACGCCATTGACGTAGACGTTGATCCGCGGCGGAAAACCCGAGCACCGAGCGATGTCCACGACCGAGCCCTCGGGGGAGCCGGGTGGCCGGACCGACGTACGGATCCCCGGAATGCCCTGAAGCAACTCGATCGTCCGCATTCGGGGCCTGGCGTCGATCATCTCTTGCGTCAGGAACGTTCCCCCCCGAATTCGTTGCCTCCTGAAGAAGTCATCGTACTTGGTCGTCCACGCGTAGCGGGCGGGCTTGGCATGGCGGGCCTCGACGACCAGATCCGGCAGCCGGGCGATGCCTGGTTCGAGGACGGCCCGCATCGGGACCATGGCATCGGCGGAGGACACTCGAAGAAACTGGGGTCGGAAGCCGATCTTGCGGATCTGGATGACGCCGCCGCCGACGGAAAGGCCCCGGAGAACGAACCGCCCGTTGTCGTCGCAAGCGGCCTGGCGGCTGGTGCCCATAAGCAGAACCTCGCAGCCCGGGATCGGTTCGCCTTGCGACCTCGTGACTTGCCCAGAGACCACCAGACTGGAGTCGGCTTGGGCATCCGCCGGCCGCGGACGGACGAACCCGAGGCCGATCACGCCGAGACCGATTGAAACCGGGCCGCGCCACCGTTTGAACGCTCGGGTTCGCACCATCGATCACCTCTGCTCCGCCGACGCTGGCAGGCTCGGTTCCGGCGTCGCTTGGTTGAGAATGATAGATCGTTACGCCGAAAGGATTCGCGCTTTGGCCCGCAACAGCGCGCCAGCGGCCAGCTTGAAGACTTGCTGTGCAGTCTGCCCTGCACAAGTCCAGCCAACCGCTTCTAGCTCCGCTACGGCGACCCCCGAAGGGCCGCCATCGGATCCACCCGCGTGGCCCGCCGAGCCGGAATCACGGTCGCGGCCAGGCCGGTCAGCGCCAGCACCGCCGCCACCGCGCCGAACACCAGCGGATCGGTCGGGGTCACTTGGTAGAGTTGGCTTTCGAGAAGCCGCCCGCCGAGGGCCGCCCCCACGAGTCCGACGGCAATCCCGACCCCGACCACCGAGAGCCCCCGCCCGACGACCATCCCGAACACCGCCGGCTTCCGGGCCCCCAGCGCCAGGCGAATCCCGATTTCGACCGTTCGCTCGGACACCGCGAAGGCCAGCACCCCGTAGAGACCGATCACCGCCAGCAGGACGGCCGCGATCGAGAACGCGGTGAGCAGCCAGGCACTGAACCGCTGAGGCGCCGTCGACATCCCAACGACCGACGCCATCGTCTGTACGTCCGCCAGCGCCAGATCTCGGTCCAAGTCGGCCACAACGGCTCGAACTGGATTCGCCAGGAGGGCTGGGTCTCCGGACGTGCGCAGCACCAGGTTGAGATACCGGATCCCGAATCCGCCCGGCTGATAGGCGGAGAAGTAGATGATGTCCGGACTGGGGCCTCCCACCCCAAACGCTCGAACATCCCCGACGACGCCGACGACCTCCCCGGCGAACGGGGTGCCGACATCGACCACCAACCGGCGGCCGGTTGCCCGCTGACCCGGAAAGACCCGGGCCGCGAGGCTCCGGCTGACAATCAGTGCCGGCGGACCTCCATTCCGCTCAGTCGACTCGAATCCCCGACCCTCGATCACCGGAATCCGAAACGCTTTGAAATAGTGCTCCGACACCGACACCACCATGGCGTTGCGGCGCTCGGCCTCATTGGCGGGCGGCCGGTCTTCAGGCCAATAGACGGCGTCACTGCCCCCGCGCAACGGAAGGCTCGACGTCGCCGAGGCCGCACTCACTCCGGGGATCGCACCGAGCCGCTCGGTAAGCTCGAGCCAGAATCGTTCGGCAGCCGGCCGGTCGGAATAGCGGCCGGGTGGAAGCACGAGGTTGGCGGTCAGGACACCGTCGGGATTGAAGCCGGTCTCTGCTTGATTCAAAGCGATCAGGCTCTTCGTCATGAGGCCCGACCCAACCAGCAGCACGGTCGAGATCGCCACTTGCAGGGCGGCCAAACCGTCCCGGCTCCGGTTCCGCCCCGATCCCCGGCCCAACGAGGCCAGCGTCGACGTCAGATTTCGGCGCACCGTATGGAGGGCCGGGGCCAATCCAAACAAGAACCCGGTAAGGAGCGAGACGGCGATGGTGAATCCGAGCACTCTCCCGTCGACCTGGACCTCGACCATCCGGGGCAGCACTGCGGCGGTCGCCGTACGAATCGCCCCCATCAAGCCTGCCGCGACACCGAGGCCCAGCGCGCCGCCCAGGCCCGCGAACAGGAGGCTCTCGGTCATCAGTTGGCGAACCAACCTGGTCCTGTCCGCACCTAACGCCGTCCGCACGACCATCTCGCCCTGACGGGTGGTGGCGCGAGCCAACTGGAGATTGGCGACGTTCACGCAGGCGATCAGGAGGACCAGCCCGACCGCTGCGAGCAGGATGACCAGGGCCTGCCCCAGGTCGCCCACCACCACGTCTCGGTAGGGAACGAGCCGGAGCCGCCAGGTCTCGTTTTCCGGATAGGTGGCCTCGAGTTGCTTGGCGATCGCGTCGAAATTGGCCTGGGCCTCGGCCAGGGTCGCGCCGGGCTTGAGCCGGCCCACGCCCCGAAGGCTGTGAAACCGGCGGATGGCCATCTCGGGCTGCCCGAACCCGAGGGGCAGCCAGACTTCGAACTCGAGCGAATGGTCGAGCCGCCGCGGGAGGATCCCGACGACCTCGGTGGGCCGGCCGTTGATGGTGACGGCCGTCCCGACGACCGCCGGATCGCCGCCGAAGCGCCGCTGCCAGAGCCCGTACGAGAGTAGGGCGACTGCGGGGCCGGTGCCCTGCTCCTCGTCGGGGAGAAACAGCCGGCCGCGGAGCGGGGCCACGCCGAGGGTCTCGAAAAAGTTGGCGGTGATGGTGCCGGCGGCCACCCGCTCGGGCGGGCCACCGCTCGTGATCACCGCTTCGCCGCCAATGCTCCGCGCCGCGAAGCTGGTCAACACCCGATTCTCGGCCCGGTAATCGAGATAATCCGGCGGCGACATCGCGGCCCGGTCGTTCTTGGCGAAAGAGCCGTACATGAAGACCAACCGCTCCGGCTCCGGGTACGGCACCGGGCGAATCAGTACCGCATTCACGACCGAGAACATCGCCGTGTTCGCCCCAATACCGAGCGCCAGCGTGCCGCTCACCAGCAGGGCGAAGCCGGGGCGCCTCCGGATCGTGCGCCAGGCAAAGAGCAGGTCAGGGATGATCATGTCGAGCCTCCAGGTGTTGCGGCGAAGCCGAACGGCGTGCGGCGCGGCCCCGGCCAAGTGGCGCCCGAGTTCCGGCCGATCGGTCCGAGCCAAGAGGTGCCAACATTCAGCCTCCCACTCCTGGCGCCAGTCCTCCCGCCGGCCGGCCGGCACCAGCCAGCTGAGGACCGCCAGGACTCGGCGCGCCAGCCGATAACGCGCCTCGGCGGCGGGCGGCAGGCCGGTCATCGGTTCCGCCCTATCCCCGGGCCGGTTTCGGGCGCCAGCCGTTGGGCCCTTGGCCGCCGAGGCTCCGGTAATGCTCGACCGACCGGGTCAACGCCTCACGGCCGGCGCCGGAGATCTCGTAGTATTTCCGGGGCGGACGTTTGTCCCGGCGGGCAGTGCCGATCGATTCCCACCGCGACCGCACCAAGTCTTGCTCTTCGAGGCGGGCCAGAATCGGATAGACCGTTCCAGAGGGGAGGGCCGTGGCCTCCATGATGTCGAACCCATAGGGGGTGCCGTTGGCGATCGATTGGAGGACGCGAACGGTGGTGAACGAGAGGGGGCGGCGGGTCGTCATATAGCAACCATACCTATGTAGCACAACTACTGTCAAGCGTTGCCGCGGACCGAGGTCCGCCGGTCAGGGCCGGGGTTTACCGGGAGGCAGGGTCTCGTTCCACCTGAGGGCGTTGTACTTCCTGAGGATGGCCAAGGTCGGCTCGATCGGCAAAGCCTCGTAGGTGCCCCGAAAGCCTTTGACCGTGGTGGCTTTGAACATCGCGTTATACACCGCTTCCTCGGTGGCCTCGACGGCCGCCAGGAACACCGGAGACGCGGCGTCGTTCGAAATCCCGGCCGAGGGCTCGCGAGCCGGCTGATCGATCCGGCGGCGAACCGACGCCGCGGTGGAAAACGCGATGACGTAGTCGCCGGAGCCGTTGTACATCGGCGAACCGGTCCGGATCATCGCGCCGACCGCTCGCTTGGCCAGGCGTTCGAGGTTCCGGGCGTCGAGCGGCGCGTCGGTGGCGATCACCATCATGCAACTCCCGCCGTCGCCGACCCCGTCGCCGGGTTTGGGCTGATCGGTGCTTTCGAGCTGCCGGCGAAAGATGTACTGGCCGAGCTCGCGGCCCACCGGGGCGCCATTGATCGTCAGGATTCCACCGTAGTTGGTCTGGACGAGTGCGCCGACCGTATAGCCCCCCAGGCTCGCCGGCAGTTGCCGCGAGCTGGTGCCGATCCCGCCTTTCCAGGCAAACGCACCGGTCCCCGCCCCGGCCCCGACCGAACCTTCACTCACCGGACCACCGGCGGCCGATTCGAGGGCTCGGACGACATGCTCGGGCTTGATCGGGCGGAGTCGAATATTGTTGAGGGTGGCGTCGTTGGTCTCGCCGACCACGGGATTGATCGAGAAGACCCCTTCCATCCCGGGCTGGCGGAGGAGCCAATCCACCATCGCATCGGCGGCGCGCCAGACGCAGAGGGTGCAGGTCAGCAGAATCGGGGTCTCGAGCTCGCCTAACTCCCGCACTTGGCTCAACCCCATCAGCTTCCCGAACCCATTGCCGACGTAGATCGCGGCCGGCACCCGGTCGGTGAACACGTTGCCTGAGTGCGGCTTGATCACCGTCACGCCGGTATGAATCGAGTCGCCCTCGACCACCGTCACTTGGCCGACGAGGACCCCGGCAACATCGGTGATGGCATTCAACGGCCCCGGCTGGAGCACGCCGACCACCACGCCGGCCTCGCGGGCCCGGGGCCGGTTCGGGGGCGCCTGGGCGGAGCCGACCGCGACGGTGAGCATCAGCAGTCCGAACGCCGCACGATGGGGCATGGGAGGCCTTGGCCTAGAATTCAGTGGCGAGCGGCGAAGGGCCGTCTCGGTACGCGCCTAACACCGCCGCCAGCGCCCGCCGCCCGTCGGCGCCGGTCACTTCGGGGTGCGTGTCATCCCGGATGCTCGCCGCGAACGACGCCATCTCCGCGGCAAACTGGCCCGGCATCGGCCGGTCCTCGAGCCGGATCTGTTCCACCCCGCGAGCGGTCCACAGCATCAGGTGGTTGGCGTAGTGATAGATCCGGAGGGCCCCGGCCGACCCGTACACCTTGATGTGACCCGGATGCGCCTGCCACCCGGCCGGTCGGTTCTCGGCCTCTCCCCGCGCCATCTCATCCCAACTGGGGCCCCAGCTGAACAGCCCTTCGCCCGGTAAGTCGGCCGACCAGGTCGCGTCGTCGTAGATCAGATGCCCGACCGCGCCGGACCTGAGTTCCATCGTCAAATACTCGGCCATCGGCGGCTGGCCGGACCGCTGGCCGCGCCCGGTAACCGAGACGATCTCGGTGTCGGCCAGCCACGGAAAGAGATCCACGAGATGAATGCCGTGGTCGACCAGCCCGTTGCCGGAGCCGCCTGGCCCGCCGGCCGGATAGTGGTGGGGGCCCATGTCCTGATATCCGGCCGGCCCAGTCGAGCCGATCATCGTCTCGGTCAGAAGCCGCACTTCGCCGATGGCGCCGGAGCGAATCAGGGCCCGAGCGGCCACGACGGCCGGCAGGAACCGGTACGACGCGGCATAGAACAGCTTGACCTTCCGCTCCTCGCAGCGGGCAATCATCCGGTCGGCGTCTTCGAGGGACAGCGTCAGGGGCTTTTCACAGAGCACGTGGAGCCCGCGATCGGCGGCCGCCTCGACCGCATCTCGATGGGTGGATACCGTGCTCAACACCGCGACCAGATCGAGCGGTTCTCGCTCGATCATTTCGCGGTAGTTACTGTAGGCCGTAAAGCCGTACCGGGCGGCCATCATGGCCGCCCGGTCGGTACGGGGATCGGCGCCGGCCACGACCCGGACTTGGTCGAGCCGGCGATACCCTTCGAGATGGGCGAGGGCGACGTTGCCGAGGCCGATGAGGCCCAGGCGAAGGGGTGGCGTCATCCGATCACGTGATCTTGATCGTCCTCAACATGCCATGCGCGGCGTGCGGCTTCCCGTCCTTCGCGTCCGGGATGAAGCAGATCAAGGCATAGTCGCCGCGGGCCAACTCCGCTTGGAACACGTTGTCGTGTCCAGCGAGCAACGCCGTGGTGCCGCCCGCGATCCCCTCGATCGGCGGAGGGCCGTTCATCTTCTTAACCCAGGCCGCGAAATCCTCGGCCTTCTTGCCGGGCGCGAGCCGGGCCAGGATGAACTCATGGGGCTGGCCCGGAGCCGACTCCACGCGGAAGGTGTGCTTGCCGGCCGTCAACTCACCCGCGATCGCGAACGTGTAGTCCGACAACGTCACCGTGATATCGGCCACCGGCGCCACGGCCGGCGTGGCGGACGCCACCGTAAACGCCTTCATCATCCCCTTCATGGAGTGAAGCTTGCCATCCGGGGACGGAATCTCGCACGTCAGGACGTAATTCCCGGGCGCCAAATTTACGGTGGTTTCGAGGGATCCACCCGGGGCCGGGGCGCTCGGACCCCCCACCGGCACCAACCATTCGGGCGGGGCCGGCGTCGTGAGCTTCGTCACGTCCGCCAGCGTCTTTCCCTGGTCGAGCCGAAAGATCTGCCCGTGATGGAGTTCCTGGCCGTTGTTATGAATTCGGATCGTGACCCACCCACCCGGGATCGTATCGGGGGCCTGGTAGCTGAAATCGAGGGCGGTCACATCGACCACCACTGGAGCGGGCGGAGGCGCCGCCGGCGCCGGGTCGGCCGGCGGAGCGGGCCGTTCAGCACATCCACCTACCAGCACCGCCACGACGACAATTCCGGTACCGGTCGAAGGCTTGGTCATCTGGGATCCACCTGGTTGAAAGGGTAGCGAAACCTACTCGCCACGAAGCGGTCCGCAATCCCGCTACCCGCAAGTGTTGCGATCTCCTTCGGATGCCCCAGATTACCGTGCGTTCGCCACCGCCCATTGCCGAAAGCCACCCGATGCCCATCCAGCCTTGGCCAGAGCTGCCGCCGACCCTTCGCGCCGGCCTCCTCGCGATCACCATCCTCGCCGGAACCGCCGCCGCCCAGGACCCCGCTGACCGCCGGGAACGCCAAGTCGACTCGCTCTTCGCTGAGTACACGCTGGGCTTGAGCCCCGGCGCGGCGGTGGCCGTGGTCCGCGACGGCCAGATCATTCTGAGCAAGGGATACGGCTACGCCAGCCTGGAGCAACGGACCCCCATCACGCCGGCGACGGTGTTCGATGTGGCGTCGGTGTCCAAGCAGTTCACCGGACTCGCCGTCGCGATGTTGGTGGATCAAGGGCGCATCAAGCTGACCGATGACATCCGGAAGTACCTCCCGGAATTGGCCGATGTCGGGAAGACCATCACCATCGACCACCTGGTCCATCACACCAGCGGGCTCCGCGACTGGCCCGGCACCCTCCGCTTGGCGGGCTGGCAGTTCGACGACGTGATCTCCATCAGCCAGATCCTGACGTTTGCCGCCAACCAGCGGACCCTCAACTTCACGCCCGGTTCGGAGTACATGTATTCCAACACCGGCTTCAATCTCCTCGCGGAAATGGTGGCGCGGGTCACCGGCACCACCTTTCGCGCCTGGACCGCCGAGCAGCTGTTCCGGCCCCTCGGCATGACGCGTTCCCACTTCCACGATGATCACCGCGAGGTGGTGGCCAATCGGGCCTCGGGATATAGCCGCACGCCGAACGGGATGGCGGCCATTACCAACAACCTCACCGCCTTGGGCTCGAGTTCGCTGTTCACCACGGTCGAGGATATGGCCCGCTGGGTAATGAATTTCGACGATCCGAAAGTGGGCGGCCAGAAAGCGATGGCGCTGAGCCGCACCAAAGGCGTCTTGAACGACGGCACCACCCTGCCCTACGCCTTCGGCATTTCCCATGGCGAGTATCGGGGCCGCCCAACCCTCTCGCACGGCGGTTCCTGGGCCGGGTTCACGACCGCGGTGCTGCATTTTCCGGAGCAGCATTTCAGCGTCATCGTCTTGGCCAACAGTCCGATCGTGCCGGCGACCCGGTTCGCCAATTTCATCGCCGATTTCTATCTCGGCGCCGAGCTCGGGCCCCGCGTGGTCGCCACCGACCCGGTGGCGGCGGCGCCGCCCGTGGCCATCGCGGCTACGGCGCTCGAGCGCTATCCGGGGCTCTACCGGTTCGGACCCGGCCTCTATCTCAGGATCGTTAGGCACGGCGACCGGCTGACCGCCGAGACGATGCCCGGACCGGACTCCCCGATCACGCCGAAGTCGGACACGTCGTTCTGGATGCCGGGGTATAACTCCCCGCTGGTGTTCCACCCGGCGGCCGGCGGCGTCACCGCCGAGTTCCGGGGCCTTCGAGCGCCTCGGCGGCCCATTCCAGCACCGATCGCGGCCGCGCAGTTAGGGCAATATGCCGGGGTGTATTGGAGCGACGAACTCGCGACCCTCTATCAGGTCGATGTCAACGACGGCAAGCTCGTCCTCCGGCATCGGCGTCACCTGCCCAACACCCTGACTTGGCTCGCGGGCGACGACTTCGCCGGGGGGCCCGGGTCGATGCGGTCAGTGGAGTTCCGGAGGGACAGCACGGGGCGAGTGATCGGATTCTCGGTCTTCATCGACGAACGGAGTCGGGATGTGGGATTTGCCAAGCGGCCAAGTGGGACCCCGAAGTAGCGACGGACACCGCGGCCGCACCGATCGATCCCGCCCGGGCCGAAGCAGACTCATTTCGTCCACACGACGATCGCTGCGCAACTATCCTCGCGAAACTCAGCCGGGATCTGGCTAACCCCGCGATAGATCTCCATCGCGGCAATCTGCTGCGGCGCGACCCGATCAAGCATGTCAGCAACCATGCCCGACATTACCTTGGCCCGGTCGAAGGCGTCGTCGCGGCGGTAGAACGTGTCGGGCCTTTGCTTGAACCCATCAATCCACACGCCGATCCGTCCTTGACATCGGGCGAAACGAATTCCGGTCCCTCTTGAAGCACCTGGAGGGTTGTATGACACCGTCACTCCGGGTATGCCCTGCAGCAGTTCCGCCGTTCGAGTCCCGCTGCGTTTGCGAATGTCGTCCTCGGTAAGATAGGTCCCCGACCCAACCCGGCGGCGGAACTGGAAATCGGAGAGTCGCCGGGCCGCGACATCGTTCCTCTCCACCGTCGTGTTGAGGTCATCAATCCGGACAGCGACAGGCCTCATTGTCATCGTGGAATCCCAGTCGACCTCGATTGGGCCGCGAATGATCACTGTCAAAGGGGTAAACCCGACCTTGACAGCGCGAAGGGTCCACGGCAGCGGTCCAGGTGCCGGCAGCTCAAAACGACCGACCGGGTCCGTCGACTCCGATCGACCCTCGCCTACAGACAGAACCACACCGGGTATGCCGGCTCCTGCCGAGTCAACGACCCTTCCACGAATTCGGGTCTGGGAGAAGGCTGGATTCAACGTGCAGACCAAAAGGGAGGCGCAGATCAACGTCGAGCGGCCGCTTTGTCCGGTCATGGTGACTGCCTCCGCAGGCGGTATTGCCGGACAGTTCGATTGCCCTCCCTATCAACCACTATGGCCACAACTGCATCTCCTCTCGAACCGCCGATCTCCAAACCAGTTGGCGCACGAAACCACCCCACTGACTCGCCCGCCCCGTTCAGTATCGTCCAGATAACTTCGCTACGGCCCATGTCTTCCCGCCGCAGATAGATCCTACCGTCTTGGGCAGCAACCACCTTAGTCACCGAAGGCAGCGTCCTAGGCCGGTCTACAGAGCGGCGAACGACCGTTAACGCCTGCGATCGACTCCCTACGGACGACCGACCGGCTGCGAGCAGCATGCTCGCGCGCTCTGCGATTTCCGACTCATACCGACCTCCCTCAAGCCGGCGCGGGGTGTACGCCTTCTGCAGATTGTAGACGGTGTCCCCCGCAGACCCGACCCCGACGAGACCGAACCACCAGCGGGTAGCGCCGCTGGGTGCATCGCTCTGGTTCACGATGTAAGCCCGTCCTCCGGACGCATTGGTCAGACCCGCTCGATCGAAGAAGCCGAACGGCTGCACGCCAAACCCTTGCAGGTCAGCCGTCGGAACATCATACCGCAACAGCATGCCTTTCAGCGACATTTGGGCTATTTGCGTTGCGACCCTACCCTCATGGTCAATCCTCACCAAATACGTGGACGGTCGAAAATTGGATAGCTCCTTGATCGGCTCGACCAGACCGGTGCCGTCGGCGAGGACTATTGCTGGCGGGGTGGGAATCCCGCCGGCGGCAACAGGAGATAGCATCGGACTCTCCGATACGAATTGTCCGTTCAGCGAGAACTGCAGAACTCGACGTTCGGCTATATCACCGACCCACAGGCCGTCGGCCGAATAAGCTAGAGTGACCGGAGCAACAAACTCGCCGCGTCCCCGTCCTGCCCGCCCCGCTTTCCACAATAGTCGCCCGGATGGGGCGAATGCGAGGATTCGAGACGCCCGGGCATCTAAGACGAAGACCTCCAGATTTGGACCGACCACAGCAAGGGCAGGCGTCATTCCTGGCGGTGCGTCCGCTAGCAGAACGCGCTCAAAAGCCACAACCGGGGCAAGCGTGAACTCGGCCTCTCGGGTGCCCATGGTGTCTTGCGACACCACCCCACCACACATCAACAACACTGCAGCTAACATGTTGAGACTCCGTTCTCGAGTCGGGGTGTCCTGGCACCCTAGTCGAATGATTTCCGGCGGTTTCAGATCGTGATCGCCGCCGTTGTCTTCCTGAGATAACTTCCCTCGGCCGCGCTGTACCGGCGAGACGTTATGTGGCCGCTGCAGTTGCGATCAACGGACCGGCTGATCTCGATGAACGTCCATTCGGCTCCCGCAGCCGCCGGACCTCGGAGCTGGGCAGCTACCAGGACTGTTCCATCCGGAGCCAAATCGTTGATTCGGGTGTAGCCACACGGGCTGCCGCTTAGGTAGCAGGTGCCGGATTGGATGGTACAGACCCGTTTCCCGGGCCCACCTTCCAAGCAGGCTCCCGTCCCTGGGGGATTCACGCACAACCAGCATGGAGTTGCCGAGCCCACACGCGCTACCGCAAGGCTGAGAACCCCGGCCAGGGCGATACCCATGCAATACAGTCTCTTCTTCATTGTCCCACTCCTTGATTTCTGGTGCGTTATGTCTGCTAGTGATGCCAGGACACTCTATAGGCTACGAGCTCGGCTCGATCGGTCCGGCGCATTGCCAGGAGCCACGAATCATGCGCGGCGAAGAAGCCAAGAGCGGCAGTTACCCGCCTTACGGATGGCTGCCCCCCCCACGTGGGAAAGGCAACTAGAAGCCGGTCGTCGCTGTTCAAGTCCACGATGGTCTGGATGACTCCGTCCCCGACGAACATCACGCTTGTACTTCGCCAGTCAGCCTTGAGCGGATGGTCGGCGTCTAAACTCACTGGGAACCAGGCTCTTTCGCTCCCGCGATGGCCTCCGATTTCGACGCCCAGCGCGTCCACCACGACCCAATCGTGTGGCTCCAAGAAGCGCGCAACCACCGCGTTGTCTCCGCTAGTTGAAACGAGGAACTCCGAACCGGCGGCGAGCGGAAGAGGAATTGGCTTGCTCCACTGTTTGCGCCCCGAGCTATCGATCCGGACAAGTAGCGGGACGTCGGCGTGTGGCTCGGCAACAATCAAGAACCACCCGCCCTCACTCGGCGCCCCAGCGACTATCGAACCAGCAATAGCCAGGGGAAAGGCGACTTTGCATTGTCCACCCCGCTCGTATCGAAAGACGGTCTTCTCGTCCCGGTCAAGCATGTCGAAGACCCCGCGCCCTCGGGATCCAATTGCATCGGGCCTCGTGAGCTTCACACAGACTTGGTCAGACCATCCATCGCCGGATGAAAGGCGAACGCCTGAGTCGCCGAATACCGCGATTTGACCGCTGTCGCCAAACGCTCCCCCGGCGATCATCCAACTCGGATCGACCGTTACCACCCGTTCCTCAACCAACTCGACTACTGGGGCCCGCGACCCGCCGCTGGGCTTTGGCGTTGGTGTGCAGGCCCAGCTCCCACCGATTCCAACGGACAAACTCAACACCCGACCGGCGCGGGCGGCCAGCCGGCGCGTTGTGCAGGACCATGGGAGGGTCACCATTCGTCGATTGGGGCTGCTTCCGGGGCCGGCCCAACCAGCGATGCCGTTTCATCTGAAATCACTCGTGGCCTTTTTCGAGTCACAGGGGCGCAGCGGCCGATTCCCTTCGTTCCGAAGACAGGATCGCTCCACGGCGGCCAATCGATCGAGGCCCCGACCAAAGCGAGGGCCGCGGCAGACCCCGACAGCAGGCGGGCTACAGGCCCGCCGTCGAAGTCGGCTCTAGGCGTGCCGACCTGCGGTAGCATGGAACTCATGAATAACCTTCGATCACCAGACACGGTCAATAGTAGGAACCAGACCAAAAGGGCCGCAAGCTGTCACCAGTGACAGCGGCGGCGGCCCGGCACCTCTTGGCCCTCGGGCTGGGGGCCCAGAAAGGACAGTTCGGACGGTCTATCGATTCGACTCCTTTCCGGATACCATTGCTCAGAGGATGCGCACCTTGTTTGAGACTTGCCTGCGGACAACTTGCTAGGCTAGACTGGTCACGAGTCCCGCACCGTCGAGGGCGGCACAGATGATTCGGAGATCCCTTGTGATCGCGGACGATCACGACTTGTTCCGTCAAGGCCTTCGCCTCTTGGTCCACCCGCGCTACGTCGTTGTCGGCGAGACCGGCGACGGCGCCAAAGTACTTGATGTCATTGCGAGGGTTGCGCCGGACCTGGTACTCCTTGACCTTGTCCTGCCGAACATCCACGGATTGGACCTCATCGGGCCGATCCGGCGGTCAAGCCCGGCGATCGGCATTGTCATCATTACGCAGTATGCTCCACTGCTGGTTGCGGAGCGTGCAATGGCGTTAGGAGCAAATGCGTTTCTTCCCAAGTTCGCCGACACCGGCGAATTGCAGATGGCAATGGAGGTCGCCCTCGTAGGTGGCCGGTACGTCTGCCCGCTAGTCGTCAACCATGAGGGCTCGGCGGCCGCCGCGGTCGAGCTCAGCAAGAACCGCCTAACCGACCGAGAGCGGCTTATTCTTGAGCTGATTGCGCGGGGCATGACGAACGGCGAGATGAGCTCAATGATCGGGAGCGGCATTCGGACGATCCACTTCCACCGCACCAACATCAGGCGAAAACTGCGCCTTTACACAGATGCCGACCTCCTGCGGTTCGCAATCCTCGCTGCCGTGTACTCTGGCGGGGGGGGGGAGAGAGAGAGAGAGAGAGAGAGAGAGAGAGGGAGGGAGAGGGAGA
>JANMHX010000167.1:0-2993 GCA_031375485.1 Gemmatimonadota bacterium
GTTCGTTGAACACCAGGAACAGATCGCTGCCCGGCCGGAAGGTGTAGCCGATCCGGAGGTTGAGGCCGAGGTCCCGCTCGAGCGCGTTGTACTGGAGCAACGTGTTGGCGATCAGCTTGGTCGACAGGGCCACGGTGAGCCGGACGGTGGCCAGATCAGCCGTGAGACGCCCCCCGGGCAAGTCGACGAGGCTCCGGTGGACCTTCAAGCCCAGGGCGAAGTTCGGCGACGGCCGGGCCGACACTTCCCCGCCGATGCTATGCACGGTGCCGCCGTAAATCCCCTGCAGGGTCACGTCGGTCTGCAACACGATCGGCCGCCGCTGGCTGGTGCTGGCGTACCAATTCCATGACCAGAGGTCGTACGCCCCCGCCGGAACCGGCACGCTGTCGGACAACGCGAAGCCTTCGTCCAGCCGGGTGGACCCGTGGCTGTACCAGGCAAACAGCCGGTGGCCCGAGTTCCATTCCGCGGCGAGGTTCGGGGAAACGGTCCAGTCCTGCACGGTGCCGACGCCATTGGTGATCAGTTGGCCGTACATCAAGACATCGAGACGCCGAAGCCCGAAGAACGTCGGCCGGGCCGTCAGCCGGGCGTTCACGTCGCTCCGCCGGATGTCGGTCCGGGTCACGAACCCGAGGTCGGCCCTGGCGTTTCGGTCGACGACGAGATGGGCTACCTCGGCGCCGAACCGGTCGGTCTGGTATTGCGCGTCGACCCGGCCCGAGAAACCGGTCCGAGCGTCCTTCGCGGCCGTCGTCGCGAGGTAGCCGCTCACCGTGAGCGACGGGCGGGGCCGGACCAGGAAATCCACCCCTCCGGTCGTGTTCCAATCCTCGCCCGAGCGCTGGTCCGTGGCCATGGCGCCCAGGTATCCGCCAGTGCTGAAGTCGCGTTTGATCCTCACCACGGCGTGATTCTGCCGGGGCACCCCGAAGGCGGGGTCGGTCACGACGTTCAACACCCCGATCGACTGCCGCCCCGCGCGGCCGGTGAGGCGGAGCCCGCCGAGGATCGGCACCGGCCCGTCATCGGCCACGCCGATCCGGCGGGAGAAGAACATCAGGAACGGGGGCGGTTCAAAGGCGCTGGCGAAGCCGAACGCGAAGATCCCGGCGTTCTCCAGGAAAAAATCCCGCTTTTCCGGAAAGAAGAGGCTGAACCGGGTCAGGTTCACTTTCTCATCGTCGACTTCCGCTTGCGCGAAATCGGTGTTGGCGGTGAGGTCGAGCACCAGGCCGGGCGTCACCTCGGTCTTGAGATCGAGGCCGGCCTCCAGGCGTCCGTCGTTCGTCGTCGCGGCCCCCTCGGTCGTGCGGGTTCCCCCGGCCAGGAGATAGGGTTTGACCTCGAGGTTGGCCCCCGGTCGCGGGAGGGCGCCGATCCCGACGAGGTGGCCGGCGTTTCCCACGCGGTGAAATCCTTCGGGGTCCCGGCCCCAGGAGGTCCACACCGTTTCTTCGTTGGTTGCCGCCCGATAGCGGGTCACGTTGAATCCCCACACCGCAGTCGAATCTGACGGATACCGAATCGATCGGAGCGGAATGGCGAACTCGGTGCTCCACCCTTCGGCGCTTCGGTGGGAGGCCACCTTCCAGACCCCTCGCCAGTCGGCGTTGATCTCCCGGCCGTCGTTGCTGATGAGGCCGTCGAACTCCGCGCCGTTGGCGTTGGTCGCGAACAGGTACGCCGAACGGCGATCGTGAAACGGATCGAGGAGAATCGCGACCACATCCTCGCCTTTGAATCGGAGGCCGGGTTCGAGTTCGCTGACCCTGACCACCTGGTCTCGTTGGAGGACCCGCGCGATGACTTGGTCGGGGCGAGAATCCCGGGCCAGGACGCCGACGTAAATCGTGGTGCCGTCGAAGGCCACCCGGACTTCGGTGGGTTCCGTGGCCGGCTGTCCCACCGCGGGTTCCCGCTGACGGAACCCGGTGGCGGCGGGGACCGTGGACCAAAACGGCTCCGTCAACTGGCCGTCGAGCCGCACCGCCGTGCCGGGGGCGAGGCGGTGGACCTCGAGCGAAGGCGGGTTGTGTTCCTGCGCCCAAAGCGGCGCGGTCCCGGCCAGGAGGCCGAGGGTGAGGGCCGAGCGCACTCCGATGAAACGGCAGTGAATCAGTGAAAACCCCGCCACGTTTCCCGCTTGACGAGGTCGCGCAGTTCGTCCGACTTAGGCCGCCGGCTCGCATCGGGATAGACCCGCTTCCCGGCCGCGTCCATTGCCGCGGAGAATCCGTCGAACTGGGCCTGGTCCTTGAATCGGAACACCCGGAGGTGGGTCCACTCGCCGTTCGGCTGGTCGGGCACGTAGGTCAGGAGTTCCTCAAACGCGCCGGCCCGTTCCGCTTCGGCGTCGATCGGCTCGGCCACCCGGCGGATGTATTCCTCGTACTCGAGTTCTTTCCCGGGCCGGGCTTTCCAGTAGATCGCCAGGAAGATCGGGGCGCTTTGGGCACACGGGGCCGGGCAGATGGGCGCCTGGGCGCGAAGGGCCGGGACGAGCGCGGTGGACGCGAGGACGAGAGCGGCGACGAGGGGTGTCATGGTGCCAAGTTACCGCCGTCCCAATCCGGAAGCCACGCGGAGCACGGGGGGTCGCTCTGTCTTGACAGATCATTTCAATATGACCATTATAGTCACATGATTCGAACTGCTTCCATTTCTGAACTCAAGGCCAAGCTCAGTGCCTTTCTCGACATCGTCCGGCAGGGCGACGAGGTTCTGGTCACCGATCGCGGGCGACTGATCGCCCGGTTGGCCCCGGTGAAGGGTGGTCGGCTCGAGGAGAGCCGCCGCGATCTCCTGCTCCGCACCGGGCGGCTTCGTTCGCCGGTCGGGGCGTTGCCGAAGAACTTCTGGGACCGGGCCCACCCGAGCGATCGGGAGGGCCGGTCGCTCGCGGCGCTGCTGGCCGAACGGGAGTCGGGCTGGTGAGGTTCTGGGACTCCTCGGCGCTGGTGCCACTCCTGCTGGCGCAGCCCCGGACC
>JANMHX010000195.1:0-17914 GCA_031375485.1 Gemmatimonadota bacterium
ACCTGGCACCTGGCGCTGTCGAATCTGGTCGGCACCGAACTGCCCCATCAACTGTTGGCGCTTTGGGTTTTTCCGGATCGGGAATCGCGATCTCGAGGTGGTCTTGGGCCAAGGCGTCGGGCCCGAGCAAGATGACGCCGCCCCGCTCCGGAAAAACCCAAAGCGCCAACAGTTGATGGGGCAGTTCGGTGCCGACCAGATTCGACAGCGCCAGGTGCCAGGTGGCGATCGACACCGGGTCCGGCGCCCCGGCCGTGAGGTCGAGGACCGGGACCAGGAGGTCGCCCATCGGCGGGGTCGGTGCGGTCGTGGCGGTCATCGGGGGGCTGAAATGCAGAACCTGTGCCTCTTTTTCAGTCACCTAACCGGTTGTTCCATAACGGTTTGCGCCGCCGCCTTCAGGTGGCCTGGCCCCCGGGGCGGCGCGGGTTGCCAGAAACGGGGGAATTCCGCTTTCTTGTTGCCATGACTGCAATCAAGCTGGCGATCGAAGGCATGTCGTGCAACCACTGCCTCAACGCGGTGAATCGGGGGCTCTCCAAGCTTCCCGGCGTTCGAATCAAGTCGGTGGCCATTGGCCGGGCGGAGCTCGAGTTCGATCCGGAGCGAGCGAACCTGGCACTGATCGTGGCCGCCATCGACGAGGCGGGCTACAAGGCAACACCGATGTAAAAGTGCTATCGTATCAGGATGCCAAACATCCGATTCGCTTTTCTGCTCGGGCCCTTCGTGCTCGGGTGCGGTACCCAGCCGGCGCCGTCGATCGACCCCTCCGTCACCTTGGCTCCACCGGGCGGGGCAACCCGGGTCATTGATTTCACCACCGATGAGGGCACCGGGATGTCGGTCGATGTGGCCCCCGACGCCGCGTGGCTGGCCTTCGACCTGCTCGGCCACGTGTACCGCATGCCGATTGCCGGCGGGACGGCAGTGGCCCTGACCCAGAACAGTGGCCCCGCCCTCAACTTTCACCCGGCGATTTCGCCGGACGGAAAGCGGATCGCCTTCGCGTCGGACCGGAACGGCCAGCTTGCCATCTGGACGATGGCGGCCGACGGCACCGACCCGAAGCTCGTCTTCGGCGATCCCGACACCCGATTCATTCAGCCCACCTGGGCGCCCGACGGCAAGAGTCTGGTTGCGGTTCGGTTGTACCGGACGCCTGGGCGCGGTTGGCACCGTCAGAACCGGACGCTGTTCCGGTTGCCGCTCGAGGGCGGCCCGCCGGAAGCACTGGTCAACGAACGCCTCACCCAACCCGACTCGCCTCATTTTTCTCCCGACGGCCGGTATCTCTACTATCACGTGTCCTACTCGATCGGCGAAGGGCTCGGAATGCTCACCGCCGGGTACCGGATCATCCGGCGTGAGTTGGCGACCGGCCGGTCGGAAACGGTCCGGGTCCCGGGGCCGGCCGAGCCCTCGCCCGAGTTCCGCGCGGCCCTCAAAGCCGGCGGCTACGCGGCCGACGTCGGGAATGAGCCCTCGGCCACGACGCCCAAAGTGTCGCCGGACGGGAAGTGGCTGACGTTTTCCAGGGAAATGCTGGACCAGACGTTCGGGTGGCGGGGCCACACCATGCGGCCGAGCACCGGGCTCTGGATTCGAAACCTCGAGAGCGGGGAAGAACGGGCGCTCCTCCCGGTCGCTACCAAGGACCTGACCGAGATCAACGCGCAGTACGCCTATCGGCCGTTTCCCGGATACGCCTGGATGCCCGACGGCCGATCGATCGTGTTGTCGGTTGGCGGCAAGATCCAGCGCCTCGATGTGGCGACTGGAACCTTGACGCCGATTCCGTTCGAGGCTCGGGTGCTCCGGACCGTGGCGGAGCCGGTTCGAGGCCGGATCCAAATCGACGATGACTCGCTCGACGTTCGGTTCATTCAGTGGCCGGCGTCGTCGCCGGACGGGAAGCGGCTGGCGTTCGTCGCGGCAGGCCGGATCTGGGTCATGGACCTTCCCGGCGGCGCTCCCAAGCCCCTCACCGAGCCGATGCTGCCGGCCTTTCAGTTTGCGCCGGCGTGGTCACCCGACGGGCAGTCGGTGGCGTTCACGACCTGGGATGATTCCACCCGCGGTCACCTGTGGCTGGTCGGTGGGTCGGGCGGACCCGCCCGCCGGATCTCGATCGCCGCAGGGGAGTATCTCGGTCCGGTCTTCAGCCCGGATGGCCGGTGGCTCGCGGTCAGCCGGGGCCCTGGTCCGAAGCCGGGGCAGGGGTGGAACCCCTGGGAAGACCCGGCCGGTTGGGATCTGGTCCGGTTTTCGGTTGCAGGCGGCGGAGCCACCGTCCTGGCGTCGATCGGCGGATGGCAGCGGGCCGGCCTTGGCCCCGACGGTCGCCTAACGTTTCCGGCACAGAAGCTCGCTAAGCCCGCCTCGCCGCTCTTGTACAAACCGTTTCCCGACTCCGCCGATCTGGCCAATACCGTCCAGGTCAATACGGTCAGTTGGGAGGGCGGCGGCGTGCGGACCCATCTCGAGTTTCCGGCTCGGCGCGGGCAGGGGAACACTCCGGTGTGGTCGCCTGACGGTCGGTGGGTGGCCTTCGATGCGGCTCACCAGATCTTCGTCTCGCCGACCATACCCGATGGCGGCGCCCAACCCATCGAGCCGAATCCGAACGTCACGGCGGCGGGCCGGGTCAGAGTCGGCGAATGGGGCGGCATCTTCCCCCGGTGGCGGAACGCCACCACGCTCGAGTTTGCATCCGGGCCCCGGTATGTGACCTATGACGTCGCTTCGGCCAAGGCCGAGGCAATTGAGATCCGGCTCCGGTTGCCGCGGATGAAGCCGGCCGGATCGATCGCGTTGGTCGGCGCCAAAATCGTCACGATCGACAGCGGCGGGGTGATCGATCGCGGCACCGTCGTGGTGCGGGGATCGCGGATTGCCTGCGTCGGGGTCTGCGACACGACCGGCGTCGACCGGGTCGTTGATCTCTCGGGCAAGACGATCATGCCCGGGCTGATCGATCTCCACGCCCATCATACCGAGAGTGACGCCGGAGCCACCGTCACCCAGCACCACTCACCCTTCGCCCTCGATCTGGCCTACGGGGTCACCACAATCGTCGATCCGGCCACCCAATCGGCGAGCGCGTTCGCGCTGGCCGAACTGGTCGAGGCCGGCGTGATGCCCGGCCCTCGGGTGTACAGCTCCGCCGAAACCGTCATCGCATGGGGCAGCGCCTGGGGGGATTTTCCCGAAATCGACTCGATCGGGGTGGCGCGGTCCGAGGTCAATCGGCGGAAGGCCTGGGGAGCGGTGACCATCAAGAACTACCGCCAGCCCGGCCGCCGCCAACACCAACTGCTGGTCCAGGCCGCCCGGGAGGCGGAGATCAGCCTCACGAGCGAGGGCGGGCCGCTCTTTCTCGACGTGGGTTATGCCATCGACGGACAGACCGGCTGGGAGCACATGATCGCCGATCTGCCGCTCTATCGAGACGCCACGACGTTCTTCGGCAAGGCCGGCCTGGTCTATTCGCCGACGCTGATGGTGGCCGGGGTGCCGCACGGGGCCATGGAATACTACCGGCCGTCGGCCGATCTGTTGAACGAGTCCCGGACTCGGCGGTTCATGCCCTATCCGGTGCTGGCCGCGAAGGTCGCCAGTGCTACGCCGAAACTCCTCGAACAGGTGGCGTTCCCGATCATGGCCGAGGGTGTGGCAGATATCGTCAAGGCGGGCGGGTTTGCCGCGATTGGCGAGCACGGGGAGCAAACCGGGATTGGTTCGCACTGGGAGCTCTGGACCTATGCGACCGCGCTCACGCCGGTCGAGGCGATCAAGGTGGCGACCTGGAACGGCGCGTATTTCATTGGGGCCCACCACGAAACCGGGTCGATCCGAGCCGGTAAGCTCGCGGACCTCGCGATTCTCGACGCCGACCCGACCATCGACATTCGAAACTCCTCGAAGGTCGCGATGGTAATGAAAGCAGGGCGCCTGTACGAGGCGGCCACCCTCACCGAACTCTGGCCCGGTACGAAACCATACGGTCGGATCCCGTGGCCGACCGGACCGCACCCGTAAGGGGTTGTCATGCTGCTGCCCGTCTTGCTGGTCTTGGCCCTCGCCGATTCGGTGCCTCGGCTGGCCGGTCAGGTCACCATCTACCGCGACCGCTTCGGCGTTCCTCATGTGGCCGGGAGGACCGACGCGGCCGCGGCGTTCGGGTTCGGCTATGCCCAGGCCGAGGACTACTTCGCCCGACTCGAGGACAATTTCATCCGCGCCTTGGGCCGCCGGGCGGAAGTAGCCGGGCCGTCGGCACTTAGCGAAGACCGGCTGAATCGGCTGCTCGAAATTCCGGCACTGGCCCAAGCCGAATACCGGCGGCTGCCGGTCCGGATTCGGAAGATCGTGGATGGTTTCGCCGGCGGGATCAACTACTACTTGGCGCGGCATCCCGAGGTCCGGCCGCGCTTGCTGGCCCGGATCGAGCCGTGGTATCCCTTGGCCTTCATCCGCTATAACTATTACCAAAACGGCTTCGCCGAGGTCGCGAGGGGTCGGGGCACCGAGCCGCTCCCCCTCGACGAGGCCGCGACCCGCGGTTCGAACGGCTGGGTGGTGAGCGGCCGTCGCACCGCCAATGGCTACCCCCTGCTGTTCATCAATCCACACCTGCCGTTTTTCGGGCCGGGCCAGGTCTATGAAGGGCACCTGATCAGCGACGAAGGATGGAACTTCACCGGGTACACCCGGTTCGGCTTTCCGCTCCCCTATGTTGGCCACAACGAATCGGCCGGTTGGGTCAGCACCGACAACGCGGCCGACCTAGCTGATCTCTACCTGGAACGGTTCGATCATCCCACCGATCCCGGGATGTACCGGTACGGCACCGGGTATCGCCGGGCGGTCGAATGGACCGATACCGTGCAGGTTAAGACTCCAGCAGGCCTGGTGGCGCGAGGCTTTCGGTTCCGGAAGACCCACCATGGGCCGATCGTGGCGACGAGCGGCGGGAAGCCGGTGGCGCTCAAGATGGCCAAGTTCGAGGGCGACGGCTGGCTCGAAGAGTGGTACGCCATGACCCGGGCCCGGAACCTGGCCCAGTTCAAGGCGGCGATGCGACCCCTCAACATGCAGTTCGGCAACGCGATGTTCGCCGACCGGGACGGCAACACGTTCTACATCTACAACGGAGCCGTACCGAAGCGCGATCCCAAATTCAACTGGGCCGAGCCGGTGGACGGCAGCGACCCCGCCACCGAATGGCAGGGGTTCCACGGTTTCGACGAGTTGCCCCAACTCACCAATCCGGCGTCGGGCTGGATGCAGAACTGCAACGGGACGCCGTTCCTGCTGACCGACGCTGGGAATCCGGCTCGGGCCAACTATCCGGCGTACCTCGCGACGGAGCCCGATACCCGCCGGGCCGCCCAGTCGCGGAAGATCCTGGCCGGCACCGACCGGTGGACGTTCGAGGCGTTTGAGCGAATGGCGTTTGACACCCGGAGTTGGTTGGCCGACAGTCTGCTCGCTTCGCTCCGGCAGGTCGCGGCCGAACCGCCCGCTTCCTCACCCCGGCGAGTGCGAGCGGCCTCGCTCCTGGCCGACTGGGACGGCCGGACCACCGAGTCGAGCGCCGCGGCGACGATTTTTGAGTTGTGGAGCGCGGCCGTGGACCGGCCGAACCCGCCGGCCCCCGGATCGGTGTTCGAGGCGGCGATGGATCGCGGTGAGCAGGCCTTCGGCCGTTGGGACATCCCGTTTGGAGAAGCGACCCGCCTCCAGCGGTGGGATGACGTGGCCGACGGCCGACCGGACGATGAGAAGCCGAGTGTAGCGGTGCCCGGCGTGAACGGGCGGCTCGGCGCGGTGTTTACGCTGTTCGCGGCGGAGTTCCCGGGCCGGAAACGGCGCTATGGCGTAGCGGGAGGTACCTACGTCAGCGTGGTGGAGTTCGGGCCGACGGTCCGAGCCAAAACGATTCATGTCTTTGGCGCGAGCGGGGATCCGGCGTCACCCCACTTTTTCGATCAGGCACCGATGTACGCCCGGGGCGAGTTCAAGCCGGGGTGGTTTACGATGGCTGAGATCAAGGCCAATCTCGAGTCGTCCTATCGCCCGGGTGAGCGATAGGACGCCCCGACAACATTGACAGTGTACATGTAAAATGGTACATTATACATGTGAATAGAGGGTCTAATGTCTGATTCGAAAAACGTTCCGCGGGTTCGGGAGCCGGTTCAGGTCTATCTCGATGGGCCGGACCTGTATCTCCTCGACGACCTCGTCGTGGCCACCGGCCTGACCAAGGCGGAGTTGCTCCGCCGAGGTCTTCGGCGGCTTTCGGACGAGGCTCTCGGTGATCGGGCGGCTGGCTGGTCGCTCGACCGGTTGATTGGCGCGGCGGATGGGCCGACGCCCAGCCCGGACTTGGCGGCCAATCACGACGAGTATCTCTACGGCAAGGCGTCGGGTGGCCGGCCGCGTTCTCGCTGATACCAGCGCGCTCTTGGCGCTGGCCCATCGGCAGGACCAGTATCATGCTCGGGCGGTGACGATTGCCCGGCGGTTTCTGGCCTCGGGCGGCCGGTTCGTGGCCACGCCGTTGATCTTGGCCGAACTTCAGGGACTGTTGCTGTATCGCCGCGGCCCGGAGGTAGCTCGCGGCGTCACGACGGCGTTGCTCGAAGACCCTGCCTATCAGTGGCTCGCGGTGGACGCCGAGGTGTTGGCGGCCGCGACGGGCGGATGGCTGGAACGGTTTCGCGACCAGCGCCTGACGCTCTGCGACGCCGTCAGCTTCGAGTCAATGCGCCGGGAGCGGATCAAGTCGGCCTTTGCGTTCGACCAGCATTTCGAGTTGGCGGGGTTTAAAGTCCTCGCCGCCTAGTCGTCCAGGACGACTTCGGTGCGGTCATCGTGCCGAGGCGCGATTTCCGGATGGGCGTTGAGAACCCGGGCACAGCTATTCCACCGGAGTACCGCATCATCGTTGCCGGCCGGCCGGATGGCCTCGGCCCGCTCGAAGCACTCCATCGCTTCGTGGAACCAATCGTACGCCAATGCCGACGCGCCGATACTCGGGCTCAGCAGTTGGGCATGTCCCCGCCGCTCGTTGATGATCCCGGCGTAATACTCCCGGTCGTATGGTTCTCTTAGCCGGGGCAGCACCTCCCGGGCCCGTCCCACCGCTCCGCCCACCCCCCGAGAAATCAAATCGGTCCGGGCCAGAAGCAGCGCGATCAACGCCTCCTGGTTCTCGGGCAGCAGCAGCAAGACGTCGAGGCAAATACTCTCGGCACCCTCCGGCTCGTTCAGCAACCGATACCGCTCGGCGCGGGCAAGCGCCGAGGCCACGCCATCCTTGGTGATCGGCTTGAGCTCGAACATGATGCCTCCTTACGGACCGGGGATCTTGCCGGTGACGATCGCGAGCAACTTGGCCAGTGGATCGAACGCCGCGTCGACCACCCGTTCCTTGAGCGGAATAATGGCGTTGTCGGTGATCTGAATCCCCTCGGGACAGACCTTGGTGCAGCACTTGGTGATGTTGCAGTAACCGATGCCGTGGAGCTTCCGCAACTCGTCGAGGCGGTCTTCGGTATCGAGCGGGTTCATCTCGAGGTTGGCCGTGTAGACGAAGAACCGAGGGCCGATGAACTCGTCGTGGAGGTGATGATCCCGGAGGACGTGACAGACGTCCTGGCAGAGAAAACACTCGATGCACTTCCGGAACTCCTGGACCCGGTCCACGTCGTCTTGCTGCATCCGCCAGGTGCCGTCGGCGGCGTCCGGCTTCCGGGGCGCGAACTTCTTGATGCCCTTCTTGACCTGGTAGTTCCAACTGACGTCGGTCACCAGGTCTTTGAGGTGCGGAAACGCCCGCATCGGCTCGATGGTGACCGGTTCGGTCAGGTCGAGCTGATTGAGCCTCGTCATGCACATCAGACGGGGCTGGCCGTTGATCTCAGCCGAGCAGGAGCCGCATTTGCCGGCCTTGCAGTTCCACCGGCACGCCAAATCGGTGGCATCCTCCATCTGGATCTGATGGACCGCATCGAGGACCACCATGCCCTCGGTCACCTCGGTGGTGTAGTCGGTCAGCTGGCCGGTGCCGGCCTCGCCCCGCCAAATCGAAAAGGTCGCCTGTGCCATTACTTCAGCTCCTCGACAATCTTCTTGAGTTCGTCCCGCATCGGAGGGATGGGGTGCCGGCGCAGTTGCATGGTGCCGTCGCCGCCTTGCTCGATCAGGTGGTTGAAGGCCCCGAATTCCGCCTTCTTGTCCTCGTAATCTTCCCGGAAGTGACCGCCCCGGCTTTCCTTCCGGGCAATGGCCGAGTGGACGATGGCCTCAGACACGATCAACAGGTTCTTGAGGTCGATCGCGGTGTGCCAACCCGGATTGTACTCGCGGTTGCCGGGGACCCGTACCGTGGCGGCCCGGGCCTTGAGCTTCTGAAGCCCGTCGAGGGCCTCGACCATCTCGCTCTCGCGCCGGACGATGCCCGCGAGCTTTTGCATCATGATCTGAAGGTCCTGCTGCACCTTGTACGGACTCTCGCCGGTGGGCCGCTCGAACGGGGCCAGGGCGAGCTTGACCTGCTCGTTGACCTCGCCCTGATCCGGCGCCACGGCGCTCTGTTGCTTGGCAAAGGCGGCGGCGTATTCGCCGGCTCGCTTTCCGAACACCAGCAGGTCCGACAGCGAGTTGCCGCCGAGCCGGTTGGCGCCATGGAGGCCGGCGGCCGATTCGCCGGCGGCGAAGAGCCCTGGTACCGTGGACATCTGGGAGTCGCCGTCGACCTGGATGCCGCCCATGATGTAGTGGGTCGTCGGCCCGATTTCCATCGGTTCCTTGGTGATGTCGATGTCCGCCAGTTGCTTGAACTGGTGGTACATGCTGGGGAGTTTCTTCTTGATCCGCTCCGCGGCACCTGGGAGTTTTTCCTTGATCCACTGGATGTCGAGGAACACCCCGCCGTGCGGACTGCCCCGGCCGGCCTTGACCTCGCGCATGATGCAGCGGGCCACGTGGTCGCGAGTCAACAATTCCGGCGGGCGGCGGGCGTCCTTGTCCCCCATCACATAGCGCCAGCCTTCTTCGGGCGTGTCGGCGGTCTGGGCCTTGTAGTTCTCGGGGATGTCGTTGAACATGAAGCGCTCGCCCCGGTTGTTGAGCAGGACGCCGCCTTCGCCTCGAACTCCTTCGGTCACCAAAATCCCCTTGACGCTTGGCGGCCACACCATCCCGGTCGGGTGGAACTGGACGAACTCCATGTCCATCAGGGCCGCGCCCATTTCGTAGGCCAGCGCTTGCCCGTCGCCGGAGTACTCCCAGCTGTTGCTGGTGATCGAGTAGGCCCGGCCGACGCCGCCGGTGGCCAGCACGATGGCCTTGGCCCGGAACAGCCGGAACTCGCCGTGCTGGCGGTCATAGGCCAGCGCACCGCAGACTTGGCCCGCCTGCTTGAACAGGGTGACGATCGTCACCTCCATGTGGACGTCGATCCCTTGGTGGATCCCGTGGTCCTGGAGGGTCCGGATCATTTCGAGGCCGGTTCGGTCGCCGACGTGCGCCAGCCGGGGATACCGGTGGCCGCCGAAATTCCGCTGGAGGATCTTGCCGTCGTTGGTCCGGTCGAACACCGCGCCCCAGGCCTCGAGCTCGCGGGCCCGGTCGGGTGCTTCCTTGGCGTGGAGTTCGGCCATCCGCCAGTTGTTGAGGTACTGGCCGCCCCGGAGCGTGTCGGTGAAGTGCACCATCCAGTTATCGCGGTCGTCCACGTTGCCCATTGCCGCCGCCATCCCGCCCTCGGCCATGACCGTGTGGGCTTTGCCGAGGAGCGACTTGCACACCAGGCCGACCGAGACCCCGCGGCCCGCCGCCTCGATGGCCGCGCGAAGACCGGCGCCGCCGGCGCCGATGACGAGTACGTCGTGATCGAAGGTCTTGACGTCGGTCATCTAGAAGATCCGGAAGTCGGTCCAGATCCCCATCGAGCAGAGCCGGACGTAAATGTCACTGAAGGCCACCGTGAAAAGGCTCACCCAGGCCCACCGGTGATGGCCCCGGTTGAGGCATGAGGTGCAATCGTAGGAGACCTTGAAGGCCGGCTTCTTGGAGAACTGATCCCGCCACCCACCGGCGATGTGGCGCATCGAATGGCAGCCGAACGTGTAGCCGCCGAGGCAGATCGTGTTGAGCGTCAAGAGCAAGCTGCCGATGCCGACGCCGAATGAGGTGGTGCCTTCGGGATTGGCAAACCAGAACGCTTTCCAGGCATCGTATCCCAGCAGGAACACGAACACCACCGCAATCGCCATGAAATAGCGGTGGATGTTTTGGAGGATCAGCGGGAAGTAGCGTTCGCCGAGATAGGTGTTGCGCGGCTCGCCGACCGAGCAGCCCGGCGGATCGGCCCAGAACGCCTTATAGTACGAACCGCGGTAGTAATAGCAGGTGAAGCGGAACAGGCCCGGAAACGGGAGGATGATCAACGCCGGCGAGAATGGGAGCCATCCCGGCCACCAGCCCGGTTTCGGCCCGAACCACGCATGGGGCGAGTCGCCGAAAATCTCGGGGCTGTAGAACGGCGAGAGGTATGGCCCATGGGTGTAGTGGTTGCCTTGGAAGGCGGCCCAGGTGGCATAGACCAGGAACGACGACAGGATCACGAAGATCACCGCGGGCTCGACCCACCATGCGTCTTTGCGCATGGTTTGCCCGGCACGGCGCCTGGTGAGGGGGACCGTCACATGGCTCATTCGCCAGAGACTCCGGTACGATTGTGGAGGTTGTGATATGGAAAAACAGACCCGCAAAGGGAGGATACTCGGACAAGGGGCTTCGAGCCAGGGGGCAATCGGGGCGCTGGTGGCTCTGGCCCTGCTCCTGGCCCAACCGGCCCGGGCCCAGGCCCGCCTTCCGCTGCCGGTGGCGGTGGATTCCGCGGGGGTGTTGAGTGCCATTCGGGCGATTGATCTCCGGCAACTCTGCCGCTGTCCGACTTTGGTGCTGGACTCGATGGTCCGCCGGGCGCCCCGGGTCCGGATGTTCGATGTCCTGGAAGAGCGACCGGCCTTTGCCCTGACGGCGGCCGATGTGGGCCGACTCCGTCTGGCCCGGCACCGGGTGGTTCGAAGCGCGCTCCGGACCGTGCTCGGCCGGGCTCGGGATACCGTCTTCATGGGGGTCGCGATGGTGCCGCCCGGCCAGTACGCGAGGCAAGTGCTGATCTTGGCGGGCCCACCGAACGGGGTCGCGGCCGGCTACTTGGTCGGGCTCGAGGTCCATCGAGGGGCGTGGCGGGTGCTCCAGGTCCGAAATGTCTTCTAGTCCCGGTCCAACACTCGGCGAGGCCACGCGGGTCTGGCTCCGGGTGGGACTGATTGGGTTCGGCGGCCCGGCGGGTCAGATCGCGATCCTTCATCAGGAGGTGGTGACCGAGCGCCGGTGGGTTTCGGAAGACCGATTCCTCCATGCCCTGAACTTCTGCACCCTGCTGCCCGGGCCCGAAGCCCAGCAGCTGGCGACCTATCTGGGCTGGCTCCTCCACGGGGCTCGTGGCGCGTTGATCGCCGGGACGTTGTTCGTGCTGCCGGGGGTTGTGATCCTGCTCGGACTGTCCGCCCTCTATGCCACCGTCGGCACCGTGGGGCCGGTCGCCGCGGTGTTTGCGGGGATCAAGCCGGCCGTCCTCGCCATCGTCGTGGACGCCCTCCGGCGGATCGGCGGGCGAGCCCTTCAGGGGCGGGGCCATTGGGTGATCGCGGTGGCGGCGTTTGTCTCGTTGTTCGGGTTGGCGGTTCCGTTCCCGATTGTGGTGTTGGTGGCGGGCCTCATCGGTTGGTGGATGCCGGTGGGTTCCGAGGTTTCGGCCGTGGCCCCGACTGAACCACCCTCCTCTGCTCGGACGATCGGCGTCCTGGCGACCGGGCTGATCGTCTGGTGGCTCCCGATCGCGCTCGTCGCGGCGGCGCTCGGTCCCCATCATCTCTTCGTTACCCTCGGGGTGTTCTTCAGCAAAGCGGCGGTGGTCACCTTCGGAGGGGCCTACTCCGTCCTGTCCTACGTCAGCCAGGAGGCGGTGACGGGGTACGGCTGGCTGTCGGCGCCGGAGATGCTCGATGGATTGGCCCTCGCCGAGACCACACCGGGTCCGTTGATTCTGGTGCTCCAGTTTGTCGGGTTCCTGGCGGGCTATCGACTTGGCGCTCCGGTGGCCGGCCTGATGGGCGGACTGGCCGGCTCGCTGATCACCATGTGGGCCACGTTCGTCCCGAGCATCACCTTGGTGCTGGTCGGCGCACCCTATGTCGAGAGGCTCCGTCACTACCGGCCGCTCCGCGGTGCCTTGTCCGCCATCACGGCGGCGGTCGTTGGGGTGATCGCGAACTTGGCGGTGTGGTTCGCGATTCACGTGGTGTTTGGGCGGGTGGACCGGATCGAGGCCGGGCCCCTCCATTTGTCGGTGCCGGTCTGGTCGACGGTCGATCCGTTCAGTCTGGCCCTCGCGGTGGTTGCGATGGTTGCCATGCTTCGGTACCGGATCGGGATGATGACGGTGTTGGCGGGGGCGGCTGGGGCGGGGTTGTTGCGATGGTTCCTGATGGGCTAAGGAGAGTTATGCCCGAGGGACCCGAGGCCGGGGGCCGGGTCGCCCGCGCGGCGGACGTCGCCGACCAACCATCGGCTGGCCCCGAGCACCACGACCCCGCCGATCAGCGCCGCCACCGGCAAGACGTAGATCGCCCGGTCGAGGCCGAACCGGTCCGACAGCATCCCCACCAGCGGGAACGCAATCGAGTCACCGGCAATGTGGATGAAGAGGAGGTAGGCCCCGACCACCGTCGTGCCGATCCGGGGCGGGACGACGTCGAAGATCGTCGCCGTGAGCGGGCCGTTGTACATCGTGAGCAGGATGAACGCGACGTAGAACACCGGGATGAAGACCGCCGGATCCCGAAGCGAGAGGAGCAGGATCGCGAGCGGGGCGCCCAGGATCAAACTCACGCCGGTCACCAGCACCCGGGCGCTCGGGTACCGTTTCCGGAGCCCGTCGGCAATCCACCCGCCGGCCAAGGTACCGATCGTGCCCGCGATCAGCCCGGCCCCTCCGAGCAGCCGGCTGGCTTCGGCGTTCGTCATCCCTAACGCCCGGGTAATGAAGGTCGGCGACCAGGCGACGATCCCGTTCATGCCGAACGAAATCAGCGCTCCGCCGGCAAAGACATAGACCAGCGTCGGGGTGCCCAAGACCATTCGAAACGCTTGCTTCAGGTCGGTGACCGCCGCGTCGAGGACCTCTTCGCCCGGATCGCCGAGGACCGGGGCGGCCCGGCTCCGTCGGATCCAGCTCCGGATGTTCCACGCGAGTCCCGCCCCGGCAAACCCGAGCATCGCCGCCGCGTCGAGGCTCGAGGTGGCGCTGTAGTAGTGGTCGAGGATGTACGCCGAGAACCCGCCGAGCCCGAGGCCGATCAGCAGGGGGGCGCAGGCTCCGATCATCGACCCGACCCCGATCCCGATCGACTCGAGTTCCTGGGTCAGGGTGCCGCTCGGCAGGGGCCGGGTCGGATCCTTGAGCCGGATGATGATGGCAGCCAGCCCGAAGCCGGGAAGCCCGAGGGCCAGAAACGCCACCCGCCACCCGTAGAGGGCTTCGAGTTGCCCGGCGATCAGGATCCCGAGCACCCCGCCCACGGCGAGCCCGGACATGAAGATGCCCATGGCGAGGGCCCGGCGGTGGCCCGAGAAATAGTCGGCCACCATCGAGGCGGAGGCCGCAGCCGCGGCGGCGCCGCCGAACCCGACGAGTGCCCGGGCGACGAACAAGGAGGTGAAGCCCATGGCCAGGCCGGACAGGGCAGTGCCGAGACTCCACAGGGCTATCCCGCCGGCAATGACCCCGCGGCGGGACCGGAGATCGCCCAGCAGGCCTAACGGGAGCGCCGCCAGCGAGAACACCAGGACGTAGGCGGTCCCCAACCAGCCCAACTGGCCGTCGGTCAGACCCAGATCCCGTTTGACCGGCTCGAACAACGCGAAAATCGCGTTCCGTTCGAGATAGTTGAGCAGATTGGTTGCCGTCAGGACGGCAAGCGCATACCCGCCATACCGCCGATCGTTCACGTCCGGACTTTTTTGGCCTTCTGGGCCCGGTCGTTTCGGAACTTGAGCGCCGACTGATACTCCCGGACCAGCCGGGCCATCATGGCGTCCCGTTTATGGTAGAGCCGCTTGAGCCGACGTTTGCCGACTCGGGCCTTGGCGTAGGCCGTCAGGAGGGGCAGCGAGACGGTGTTGTCGAGGTAGCACACCACGGTGCCGGGCAGCATGTCGGGGTCGATCTTGCCCCAGCTGACCGCCTCGCCCGGGGTGGCCCCGGACAGACCGCCGGTGTCGGGCCGGGCGTCGGTGAGTTGGAGAAAGAAATCATGCCCCCGCTCGTCGATACCCAAGACTTCCTGGATCTGCGGCTCGGTCTGGAGCAGGAAATTCTTGGGACTGCCGCCCCCCGCAATCAGGGCTCCGCTCTTGCCCCCGGCCCGTTTGGCCTCGAGCACGATGGCCGCGGTCTCGTTGACGTCGGCACTCACGTCGAACCGGAGCTTGCTGCCCGACAGCGCCTGCTCCGCGACGTTCATGCCGATCGAACTGTCCCCCGGGGAGCTGGTGTAGATCGGCACGCCGAGTTCATGCGCCACGCTCAAGACCGACCGCTTGCGGAGACCTAACGCCTTTTCCCGGGCCCCGATGTAGCCGCCCAGCAGGTAGTGATACTCGGCGCTGCTCATCGACTTCTGGAACTCGGGCCGGGCAGAGACTTCCCGAATGAACGCGTCGGTCGACAACAGCACCGAGTAGTCGAAGAAGATGTCGTAGATCCGGACCACGCCCTTGTCCCGAAGCACCACGTCGTCGGCAAACGGAGTGCCCTGGTGGAGCGCGAGACCGAGGGCGAAATGGGCGTCATGGTAGAGGTTGGCGCCGGTCGAAATCATCCAGTCGACGAACCCGGCCTCGAGCAGCGGAATGATGGTGCTCATCCCGATCCCGGCCGGGGTCATCGCCCCCGTCAGGCTCATCCCGATCGTTACGTTCGGTTTGAGCATCTGCCGGGTAAAGAGATGACAGGCCTCCTTGAGCCGGCCGGCGTTGTAGGCCAGGAAGGCGTTGTCGATCAAGTCGGCCACCCGCTCTTTGCCGGTGATGGCCTTCGGGTTGATCCGGGGTCCCTTGAGGAATTTGCCGGAAGGGAGCTTGGTCTTGGCCATGGATTCTGACTCGGTTAGGTCGTCGGGCGGCGGTGGGAAATGATCGCATTCGCGGCGGTCGTCGGATCGTCGGCCATCGTGAACATCTCGAGGTCGGCGGAGTTCACTTTGCCCTCGGCGGCCATGGTGTCTCTGATCCAGGCAACCATCGGGCTCCAGTAGTGCGATCCGTACAGCACCACGGGCATCGAGGCCATCTTGCCGGTCTGCATCAACGTCAGGAACTCAAACAGCTCGTCCAGGGTGCCGTAACCGCCCGGAAAGGCGATGACCGCCTTGGAGTACTTGGCCAGCATTGTTTTCCGGACGAAGAAGAACCGGAAGAACATCTTCAGGCGGACGTACGGGTTGGTGTCTTGCTCGTGGGGAAGCTCGATGTTGCAGCCGATCGAAAGCCCGTTGCCTTCGACCGCTCCCTTGTTGGCCGCTTCCATGATGCCCGGTCCGCCCCCGGTAATGATCGGGTACCCGGCCTCGGCCAGGATTCGGGCCGTGGCGCACGCGGCGTGGTAGTAGGGGTCGGTGGTTGCGGTCCGCGCCGAGCCGATGATCGTCACGCCGTCGGTGACGTCGGCGAGGCGCTCGAACCCTTCGACGAACTCGCCCATGATGCGGAGTACCCGCCACGGGTCGGTCTTTCGAATGTCGAGTAACTGCTCGTCGGCGGTCGTCCCGGCGGGCCGGTCAGGATGTTCGAGTGGGCTGGTTTTCAACGTGGTCCCGTGAGAATGTGCCGCGGGAATATAGCCGGAGCCGCTATATTGTCCCCGAAGCTATGGGCCCTTCACCTCGTACCGAACCTCCGGCCACCCGATCGTGGGGTTCGCTGGCCACCGCCCTGGTGGGCCGGGCGCTCGTCAACCCGCGACTGGCCCTCGACCTGATCAAGACCGGCTGGGCCTTCCGTCGCCGGCAGTGGTGGAGCCAGTCCCCGTTCCTGCCGGTGCCGGACCGGACCTACCTCCGGTGGCGGATGTACACCGCCTACGGTGACGAGGCGGCCGTGCCCCCAGTCGAAGACGTGATCCGGTTTGCCCGCTGGCGCCGGGAGACGATGCGACTGTGACCACCCAGAAAAGGGTGGTGATCCTCGGCGGCGGCTTCGCGGGCCTCAATCTGGCAAAGTCACTCGCGAACCGGAACGTCCACGTCGTGCTGGTCGACCGGAACAACCATCATCTGTTCCAGCCGTTGCTCTACCAAGTGGCGACTGCCGCGCTCTCGTCGAGCGATATCGCCGCGCCGATCCGGTCGGTCCTCCGGCACGCGAGGAACGTCGAAGTCCTGATGGCTGAGGCCAGCGGGATCGACGTCGAAGGCCGATCGGTGACGCTCACCGACGGCGTGACGCTCGACTATGACTATCTGGCCGTCGCTACCGGGGCCCGGCATTCCTATTTCGGAAAACCGGAGTGGGAGGCACTGGCCCCCGGTCTCAAGACGGTTGAAGATGCGATGGAGATCCGTCGCCGGGTGCTGCTGGCCTTCGAACGAGCGGAGCGGGAGCCGGATCCGGTGGCCCGTCAGCGGCACCTGACGTTCGTGGTGGTCGGCGGCGGACCAACCGGCGTCGAACTGGCCGGTGCGTTGGCCGAACTCCGCCGCTTCGCCTTACGGCGCGACTTTCGACGGATCGATTCTCGAGAGGCGACGGTGCTGCTCCTCGAAGGGGGACCCCGCCTCCTGTCGGCCTATCCTCCCACGCTGAGCCAGCGGGCCAAAGAAACCTTGCGGCGCCTCGGCGTCGACGTCCGAACCGAAACGTTGGTGACTGCTATCGAGCCGGGATTCGTGACGGCTTCGGAATGGCGGATCCCCACCCACACGGTGATTTGGGCGGCGGGCAACCAGGCGAGCCCGGTCTTGGCGTCCCTGAAGACTCCGCTTGACCGCCAAGGCCGCGTGCTGGTCGGACCCGATTGCTCGGTGCCGGGCCGGCCGGAAATCCTGGTGCTGGGCGATGCCGCGGCCTCCACCCATTCGGCCGGCTTCCCGCCGGTACCGGCAACCTGTCCGGCCGCGGTCCAAATGGGCGAGTATGCCGCAGCGGTCATCGAGGCGGACCTGGCGGGCCGGGCCCGGAAGCCGTTCCGCTACCGGGACAAAGGCCAATTGGCCGTGATTGGCCGGGGCCATGCCGTGGCCGAAATCGGCCGGATCCATTCGGCTGGATTTCTCGCGTGGCTGCTCTGGATCTTCGTTCACATTTTCTTCTTGATTGGTTTCCGGACCCGCCTCCTGGTCATGATAGAATGGGCCTGGTCCTACTTCACTCTCCAACGGGGCGCCCGGCTGATTACGGGTTCCTGGCGGTACGTGGCCAAGCCGTCGTCATGACCCTTCGCGACGATGTCCTGGCCGAAGCCTCTCGCCTTGGTTTCCTGGCCTCCGGGATCGCCAGCCTTGACCCGAGCGGGTTCGGTGACGCCCTCGACACCTGGCTGGCCCGCGGGTTCGCCGGCACGATGCGCTACCTCCACCGCCAAGCCATGAAACGAAAAAACCCCGCCCTGATCGTGGAGGGCGCCGTTCGCGCCGTCGTCGTCCTCGATAGTTATTTGCCTCGGCACTCGGCACTCGGCGCGCGGCACACGGCTGGCCCCCCCGGGAGCCGAGTGCCGAGCGCCGCGCGCCGAGGGGCGCGCAACGCCAAATAAGCCCGGGGCCGGGAC
>JANMHX010000267.1:0-3681 GCA_031375485.1 Gemmatimonadota bacterium
CTGCAAACGGAGTGGGAGGGATTCGAACCCTCGATAGGGGATTTCGCCCCTATAACGGTTTAGCAAACCGCCGCCTTCAGCCTCTCGGCCACCACTCCAACGGGGGTGGAAATTGGGGCGAGGGGCTCACTTATGCAACCCGCCCGGCCGGAGGATCTGTTCCCCGACGGTATTGGCGGCCAGGACCGTCAGGACGATGAGCAGGCCGGGATAGAGCGCCAACCAGGGCGCCTGGGCCAAATTCTGCTGGGCTCCGGTCAACATGTTGCCCCAACTGGCCATCGGGGGCTCGATCCCCAGCCCGAGGAACGACAGGGCCGATTCGGTCAGAACGGCTTGGGCAATCCCGACGCTGGCGGCCGCGATCAGGGTGGGGACCAAGTGGGGGAGGACATGGCGCGCAAACCGGGCCGGCGGGGGCTGGCCGAGGGCCCGGGCCGCCAGGACGAAGTCCCGCTCGCGAAGGCTCAGACTCTCGGCCCGGACCAGCCGGGCAATCCCCATCCAGGCCGTCAAGCCGATGGCGGCCACCAGGGTGGTGGTCGACCCGCCGAAGAGGGTCACGATCACCAGCAGGATGAAGAACGACGGGACGGCCATGGCGGCATCGAGGAGCCGGCTCGTGGCCGCCCCGACCCACGGGTTCCGGGCCGTCGCGAGGGCGCCTACCGCCGTGCCGACCACCAGGGCCACCACCCCGGCCAGGAGGCCAACCACCAACGAGACCCGGCCCCCCGACATCAGCCGGGCCAGGACGTCCCGGCCGCTTTCGTCGGTGCCTAACGGGTGGGCGCCGGAGATCCCCGCGACCGTCAGGCCGAGATCGATGGCGGTCGGGTCGGTGCGATAGACCAGGGGGCCGGCGAAGGCAAACAGGACCAGCAAGGCCAGAGGCAGGAAGGCCCGCTTCATGCGCCGGTCCGGATTCGCGGATCGGCCCACCCGTAGGCCAGGTCCAGGAACAGGTTGGCGACGACCACCGTGGCGGCGACGACCACCGCAATGCCCATGACGAGCGGATAGTCCCGCCCGAGCGCGGCCTCCACCCCAAGCCGCCCCATGCCCGGCCAGGCGAATACCGTCTCCGTGACGGCGGCGCCCCCAACCAGGATCGGGACCTGGAGCCCGAGGACCGTGAGCACCGGGAGGAGCACGTTTCGAAAGACGTGGCGGCCGGTCACTTCCCGGGGGCGGAGCCCTCGAGCGACTGCCGGCGTGACGTGGGGGGCGCCCTGATTGGATCGGACCGCCGCCCTCGTGAACCGGATCAACTCGGCTGAGATGGGGAGGGCCAGAACGATCACCGGCAGGACCAAGTGCCGGACCCGGTCCCCGAACGAGCCGGGCTCGCCGGGGGTCATCATGCCGCCGGCCGGGAGCAGCCGCCAGCGGGCCGCCACCACCAGGAGGGCGACGATGCCGAACCAGAACGGCGGAATGGCGAGCGCCGTAAAGTTCACCGTGGTCACGACCCGGTCGATCAGGGCGCCGGGCCGGGCGCCGACGTAGAGCCCGACCGGGACGGCGATCAGCATGGCCCCGGCGATCGCGAGGGCCACGAGCAGGATCGTGTTAGGCAGCCGGTCGAGTACCGTCTCGAGAATCGGGGTCTGGTAGAGGAAGCTCCGGCCGAGGTTGCCTCGAAGCAGGTTCGCCTGCCAGGTCAGATATTGCACGGCCAGCGGGCGGTCGATTCCGAGCTGGGTTTCGATGGCGGCGCGCTCGACCGCCGAGAGCTTGGGGTCCGCAAGGACCGCGGGTCCGCCGGGGGCGGCATGAATCAGTACGAAGGTCGCGGTCGTGACGATCCAGAGGACGATCAGCCCCTGGAGCAACCGGGCGGCCAGCAGCCGGAGCATCGGTCAGCGAGACTCGAAGTGAAGCCGCTCGCTATGACGCATGGCGTCGCGAACGCCAAGCGGCGGCAGGCCTCGCAACCCGGCCCGCCGGACCTGGATTTCCCTGGGGTAGTACAACACGAGGACCGGGGGATCGATCGCCTCGATGGCTTGAAAGGCGAGGTAGGCCTCGCGACGCTTGCCCCCGTCGAGCGTGGTCCGTCCGGCGGTCAACAGCGAGTCGGCGGTGCGATTGGAGTAGACGACATCGTTGTTCGACTGCCCCGAGCCGTAGTAGGAGAACTGGTCGGGATCGAGCGGGGTGTTCCACCAGACCAGATACGCCTCGTACCGATGGGGCTGGACGTAGTCGCGGACCATCGAGGCAAACTCCATCGTGTTGATGGTGACGGCCACACCGATCCGCTTCAAGTCCTGCTGGACCGCGACCGCGGTCTGTTCACGGCTCGGGTTGCCCTTGTCCACCAACAACGTGAAGGCGAACCGCCGGCCGGCCGGGTCCTGGAGCACCCCGTCGGCGCCCCGCCGCCAGCCGGCCTCGGCCATCAGGACGAGCGCCGCGGCGGTGTCATAGGGGATTTTCGGCAACGAGTCCGCGAAGTAGTCCCTGAGCGCCACCGGAATCGTGCCTTGCGGGTAGTCGGCAAAACCCCGGAGGACTCCGTCGATGATCGCCTGGCGATTGACCGCCAGCGTCAGCGCGCGCCGCACCACCGGCGGTCGGAACAGCGGGTTGCCCTGGTTGAATCCGATGTAATAATGCTGGGGGACGCTGACGTGTTCGATCCGGAGTTCCGGGTCCGACTCGAGCCCCCGGAGGTTGGCCGGTTCGAGCGTCACCAGATCGAGTTCCCCGGCCTGGAGTTGGGCCACCTGGGCATTGACGTCGGGGACGATCTTGAAAATGATCCGATCGAGTCCGGGCTTGGCGCCGTAGTACCGGGGGTTCACGGCCAGGACGATGTAGCTCCCCGGCACCGACTCCACCACCTGAAACGGGCCGGTGCCGACCGGCCGAGACCGGTTGAATCCGACGGCATCAGCGATCCGGCCCTGAAACCCGTGGGCCGGGATAATGCCGGCGTTGTGGCCAAGCAGGGTGAGGAACGGAGCCAGCGGCGACTTGAGCCAAAACCGGACGGCCAGGCTATCGACGATGGTCACCGAGTCGACCACTGAGAAATCAGACCACTGGAGCGTCCCGGACGATGGATCGAGGATCTGGTCGAAGGTGAATTTCACGTCGGTCGCGGAGAACGGCCGGCCGTCGTGCCAGACGACACCGCTCCGGAGCGCGAAGGTGTACTCACGGCCGTCGGTGGAAATGGTCCACCCGGTGGCCAGGTCGGGTTCGGGGGTCAGGGAGTCGCTCGGACGCACCAGCCCCGGAAAGATGATCTTGTTGATCAAGACCGATCCGATGTCGGGCGAGAGCGGGGCGTTCATGATCGGGTCGTTGATGATCGCCAGGCGGAGCGAACGCTCCGGGGGCCGCTGCCGGCTGCACCCGAGTACTGTGGCGAGGATCAGCCCACCGTGGAGGATCGGCCTCATGCCAAGGCGATCTCGATGTCGCGCCGGGCATCGTTCAACGCGGCCACGAACCGATTCTGGCCCCGGGTGAGGTGGGTCCGGATGAAGCCCCGCCGCGAGGGATCCGCGGCCGGCAGTCCGGTGGCCGGCGCCAAATCCGGGAGCGGCGGAATCGACTCGGCCTCGTCGTGGAAGAATCCGGGTCGGGTCGTGAAATTGACGGGCACGAGGTGTCTGGCGAGGCGGCGAATGGCCCGATTGATCCGGCCGACGGCGGGGTCGCCGGCCG
>JANMHX010000273.1:0-10677 GCA_031375485.1 Gemmatimonadota bacterium
CCCCGCTCGTGCCGATTACCCAAGTCGTCGGTTCACGCGGTGTCGTCGGGCCCGCATCTGGTGGGGACCCACCGCACGCGGCGAGGAGGGCGCTCAGCGCGACGGTTATGCGGACCATAGAGGAGCGCAGGTGCGGCTGACGACCCTGGGGCATTCTCGGACCTCGGTCGTGACGAGCAGAACGTTGCTCTTGGACAAGAGTCGCTCCTCTTGGAGCCGAGCGCAAGCGAACCCGACCAAAGCAGGCCACTTGCGAGCTCGCCCCCACCGGCCCCGCGACCGTTGCCGCGATCACCCCGAGCAGCCAACGGAAATACAGACCGACCGCGCAAAGGAGTGGCCCGACGGTGGGAACTAGGGAGTTCCCCCCCAGGGAACGGAGATTATACTTCGTTCGCTCGGCGGCTCGGCACTCGGCACTCGGCGGCTTGGTAGGTGGCTTTGGCTCTCCGCGGTTACTACGACGACTCCTACACCATTGAGTTCTTGGGGAATGTGATCGAGGCGACCGAGGTTGGGGGTCGGCCGGCGGTTGTTCTCCAGGAGACCTTCTTCTATCCCTCGTCGGGGGGGCAGCCGAACGATACCGGGTTGCTCGGGGACCGGCGGGTGGTGGACGTCGTGGTGCGGGAGGGGGACGGGGCGGTGGTCCATGTCCTCGATGGGGTGCTTGGCCTGGGGGTGGGGGGCGTGGCGGGGCGGGTCGATTGGGGGCGCCGGTTCGACCACATGCTGCAGCATTCCGGCCAACACATCCTGTCGCAGGCGTTCCTTCAAGTCGCGGCGGCGCCGACGGTGGGGTTCCACCTTGGCGTCGACTATGTCTCCATCGATCTCGAGACGTCGGGTGTGGACGAGGCAGCCCTGGCGCGGGCGGTGAGCCTCGCCAACGAGGTGATCGAACGGGACCTCCCGATCCGGGCGTGGTTCCCGACCGAGGCGGAGTTGGCCGCGCTCTCGCTCCGGAAGACTCCCGACGTCGACGGGGCCCTCCGCGTCGTGGCGATTGGGGACTTCGATCGGTCGGCGTGCGGCGGGACCCATGTGGCGCGCACCGCCGAGGTCGGGCTGATCCATTGCATCAAGAGTGAGCGGTACAAGGGCGGGATCCGGGTCTCCTTCCATTGCGGTGGCCGGGCCCGGCGGGACTATGGGGCCAAGCAGCGAATTGTCTCGGATCTCTCCGCGGTGCTGGCCTGCGCCGTGCCCGACTTGCCGGACACGGTCCGGCGGCTCCAAAGCGACCTCCAGGACGCCCGCCGGTCCCTCGCGAAGTACCACGAGGGCGAACTTGACCGCGAAGCCGCCGCCCGGCTCGCGGACGCCATCGTGCACGAGGGGCGGCGCGTGGTCCGGCAGGCCTTCGACCGGCGCACCATCGAGGACTTAAAAGGGCTCGCGCTCCGCCTAACGGCCGGCCCCGGTATGGTGGCGCTCCTCGGGACCGGCGGCGATCGGGCTCAGTTCGTCCTGGCCCGCTCGGAGGACTTGGCCCTTGATCTCCGGCCGGCGCTCCAGGCCGCACTGGGAGTCGTCGGTGGCGGCAAGGGAGGCGGGACCCGGATCGTCCAAGGCGGGGGCGGGGCGGACGTGCCCGTGGCGACCGTCCGGTCCGCGCTCGAGGCGGCGGCGGCCACTCTCGGGATCCCCCAGTGAACAGCAGGGCCAGGGTCATCCGCTGGCTGCCGATCCTGGCCGCGGTGGGTTTGCTGCTCGCCGCGCACGGGCTCGACCCGTGGGCCGGGAGTGCCCTCCGGCTCCCATCGGCCAACGACCGGGACTGGGGCCGGCTGCTCCGGATTATGGGCTTTGCCCCGACCTGGCTGGTGATCGCGGCATTGTTCTGGCTTCAATCGCGGACCGGAACCGATCGGACCGAGGCCGGCGCCGACCTGGCCCAAACCGGCCGGGCTCTCGTCCTGGCGGTCGCCGTCGGCGGCATCTTGGCCGAGCTGGCCAAGCTGGTGATTCGTCGAGAGCGTCCGGATGGGGATTTTCTCTCGTATCATTTCCGCGAATTCGCCTCGGCGCCCTTTAGCACCAAGAACCTCGGGATGCCGAGCAGTCATGTGGCCGTGGCGTTTGCCGGGGCCGCCACCCTGGGCCGCCGGTATCCGCGAACGGCCCCAGTGCTGCTCGCGCTCGCCGCAGGGTGCGGGCTGACCCGGATCTTCGCCCAGGCCCACTTTTTGAGCGATGTCGTCGGGGGCGCTCTCGGTGGATCAGCCGTCGGGTGGTGGGCGGGACGGCGGACGTGAGGCTCGGTGCAGCCTGCGTGGTCGCGGCGGCCCTGACCGGATGCTCGGGCCGCGGCACCCCTGAATTGGCGGGTGATTTGGGTGGTGCGTTGCTCCCGGCCGCCGTGGCCCGGCCGGATTTCACGCTCACCACCGTCGGGGGCGAGTCGTTCGATTTTCGGACCCGAACCGCCGGCCGTCTGACCCTGCTCTTCTTCGGATATACCCACTGTCCTGACGTCTGCCCGGCGACGATGGCCAACTTGGGAGCGGTGCTTCGGGGCCTGTCGACCACCGAGCGCGCGTTGATCGATGCGGTGTTCGTCACCACCGACCCGGAGCGGGACTCGCCCGCGGTCCTCGGTCCGTGGCTCGCGCACTTCGAACCAAACCTCATCGGCTTGGTGGGCTCAGCCGAGGCGTTGCGGGAAGCCCAAATCGCGGCGGGCGTCGGGGTGGCGGCCCGTCAGGACACGCCGGGTGGCGGCTATGCCGTCTCGCACGCCGCCCAGGTTCTGGTCTACTCGCCGGACGACTCGGCCCACCTCAGCTATCCTTTCGGGACCCGGCAAGCCCAGTGGGCGGTCGACTTGCCCAAGCTGCTCGAACGATGGAAAGGCCCGGTCCGATGACATGGTGGTGTTCGGCGACCGGGGTGCCCTGGGTCTGGGCTTGGAGGCCCTATCCCGGCGTCTGGCTGTTCCTCGCCGTGCTCGGGTTCCTGTTCTACCGGTTCGGCCGCTCGGGCCCCGAGTCAGCTCGGCACTTCGGACTCGGCCTGTTCCTGCTCTGGATCGCGCTCGACTATCCCCTGGGGGCGCTCGGGGGCTACCTCGCCGCCGCCCACACCGGGCAGTTCATGCTGATCGCGCTGGCCGCGCCGCCGCTCCTGTTGCTTGGACTGCGTCCTAGGATTGCCGAGTGGGGTTCCTCGCTTTCGGGCGGCCAGGGGCGCTGGCTCCGATTCCTGGCTCATCCGGGTCCGGCGTTCATCGGCTACAACCTGATCATGTTGGTGACCCACGTTCCACTGGTCGTCGACGGATTGATGACCTCGCAGGTGGGTTCGTTCGCGATCGATTTCTTGTGGCTGCTCTCTGGGTGCCTGCTCTACTGGCCGGTCGTGGCGCCGGCCCCGTTCTGGCGGATCGGGCCTCCGGTGCAGATGGGATATCTGTTCGTGCAGACGATTCCGGCCACGCTTCCCGCCGCGTTTCTGGTCTTTTCGAGCTACCCGCTCTACTCGCTCTACGAGCTGGCGCCCCGGGTCACCGCGGCCTTGACGCCGCGGTACGACCATCAGGTGGCCGGCCTGATGATGAAGACCGTCGGTGATCCCGTCGTCTGGGTGACGATGGCGGTGATATTCTTCCATTGGGCCAACCGCGAACGCCGCGAGGATCTGGCCCGGGTCAGTGGGGCGGCGCGACCGACGACGGGCTGATACCTTTCACCCCGAACGGACTTTCTCAGAATGGCGGACCGATGAGCACCAAATTCTTCAGTGCGGCGGCGGTGGCAATAGCGTTGATCGGAGCGCCAGCCGTGTTCCACAACGAATTGACGAAGAGTGTGCCGGCGGCCGACGCCGCCGTCCCGGTCTCGCCGAAGACGATCCGGCTCTGGTTCGCCGAAAAGGTCGAGCCCAAGTTCAGCAGCATCACGCTGATGAAACCGGATTCGACCAAGATCGAGATCGGAAAGCCCCAGGCCACCGATGATCCGAAGTCGATCGTCAGCGAGGTCCCGGCCGCCCTGCCGGCCGGGTCCTACGTGATCCGGTGGCGGACCGCTGGCACCGACGGTCACGCGGTTCGAGGCAGCTTCAAGTTTTCGGTGAAGTGACCTACGCGGTCGTTCGGTGGCTCGGGTACCTCGCGACGTTCGGGGTCATCGGCGCCACCGTTTTTCGGTTCTGGCTGGTCCCCCGGATCACCGGGGTTGCCGCCGAACCGAGGCAGGCCCTCGTCGACCGGGGCGTTCTGGCCGGCCGGTTGGCGTCGGTGGTCTTGGCCCTCATGCTGCTCTCCAAACTCTATCTCCAGTCGCGCTCGATGATCGAGCCCGACGAGCCGTTGTCGCCGGAGATCATCCGCTTGGTCATCGCGAGCGCCTGGGGTAAGGGGTGGCTGGCCCAGGCCATCGCGGCCCTCGCGGCGATGACCGGATGGCGGGCCATGACGAACCCGGCCCGGACCCGGCCGGCCGGCGCGCTCGTGGTCCTCTCGGCGTTGGGACTCGCCCTCGCGCTTCCGCTCACCGGCCACGCCATCGGCTTACCGGCCGCCGGTCGCCTCGGCTACCCGCTGACCGTGTTGCACGCGGGCGCCGGAGCCATTTGGCTCGGTACGTTAGGCATCATGCTGGTGGTCGTGCTCCGGCGGCCCGATGCCGCGGTGCCGCTCGGGCCCTTGGTCCGGGCGTTTTCAACCGTGGCGCTGCCGGCCGGCCTCCTGACCATCGGATGCGGTCTGGTCGTGGCCTGGCGGTACGTGGGCGGGCTCGACGCGCTGGTTGCCACGGACTACGGCAATGTCCTGCTGGTCAAGATCGGCGCCCTGGCCGGCATCGCGGCCGCCGGGGCGTACAATTGGCGGGTCGTCCTGCCCCGGCTCGAAGTCGGCCAGCCGAGCCCAATCGCCCGGTCGGCGGCGCTCGAGACCCTGGTCGGCCTCATCCTCCTCGCGGCCACAGCGGTGCTCGTTTCCCTTCCCGCTCCCGGCGAAACCCTCCCCTAGTCATTCTCGCCGCAACGAGCAAGGATTGCCGCCTCCCACCAGCCTGATTTTCCGGCTCGACAGGCGCCAAGCGTTGCGGCACCGTCACTTGCGTCTGGCCTCTGGATTGCTAAAGAGTGGACCGGCAGCCTCGGCCGGGCACCGGCACGTGGTGCAAGAACCGACCGGTTTTCGGGGACGACTCCAGGGAGAACACGGGATCATGAAACGGACTGCATGGTTGGGTTTGGTGCTGGCGGCGGCGATGGCCCCGGCGGCCTCGGCGCAAGTCGGGTTGTCGATTCGCGCGGGCACGCTCGGCGCCGGCGGTGAGTTGTCGCTCCGACCCAATCGATACCTGGGGATTCGGGTCGGCGGAAACTACCTGACCTTTACCCGGAGCGCGACGGTCGAAGGCATCGCCTACGACCTGACGCCGAAGCTGCAGAGCGGCTCGGGCATCGTCGATCTCCACCCCTTCGGCAGTGCGTTTCACCTCTCCGGCGGAGTGATCTGGAATTCCAACCAAGGCACCGTCGCGGCCCGCCTCACCGGCCCGATCACCATCGGCCCCCAGACCTACCAGCCCAGCGACGTCGGCTCGTTGACCGGCCGGGTGTCCTATGCCCAGCGCTACGCCCCGTATGCCGGGCTCGGGTTCGGCGGCCGGGGCCGGGTGTCCCTGTTGTTCGATCTCGGCCTCGTGTTCTCCGGCTTCCCCCAGGTGTCGTTGACCGGGAACACCAATCTGACGGGCCAAGCCAAATCGATCTTCGACCAGAACGTGATTCAGGAACGCCAGGACATTCAAGCGGACATCGAGAGCCGCCAGTACCTCAAGTACCACCCCGTGGTTTCGTTAGGTCTCCGCGTCGGCTTCTGAGCCGACCACCCCGCCGGTGGAGGCGTTCTTCCCAACGTCTTCATCGGCACCCTCGGCACTCGGCACTCGGCGCTCGGCGCTCGGCCGAGGGCCGAGGGCCGAGGTCAACCCGATGCTCTTCATGAGTTCGAGGGCGTTGCTCCGTTGCACGACGCCGGGTTTGAGCCGGTAGTCGAAGTGGAGTTGGCCGTCGATCAGTTCGTCTTCCAAATGACAGTTCAGGGCGGCGCCATCCATTGACTTGGCGATCTCGGTCAGGGCCAGGTCGTGGGTGGTGACGATCCCGATGGCGCCGCGGGCCACGAGGCCCTCCAGAATCCCGCGGGCGCCGATGGCGCGGTCGTGGGAATTGGTACCGCTCAACATTTCGTCAAGCAGGAACAGGACCGGCACCCCGGCCTCGGCTTGGGTCACGATAGCCTTGAGCCGGAGCACCTCGGCGTAGAAGCGAGACCGCCCTTCCAGGAGGGACTCCCGAAGGACGAGCGACGCGCCTAACGTGACCGGCCCGACCCGGAAGCGGGTCGCCCGGGTCGGGGCGCCGGCGAGGGCCAACACCACATTGGTGCCGATCGCCTTCAGGAAGGTGCTCTTCCCCGACATGTTCGATCCGCTCACCATCACGAGCCGGCGGGCGCCGCCGAGATCGAAGTCGTTTCGGACGGCCCGGGCGGAGGGGAGGAGGGGGTGGGCTACCCCGGTGGCCTCGACGAGGGCGCCATCGGCCACGATCTCCGGAAAGGCATCGGTGGGATGTTCAAAGGCCAGCGTCGCGAATGACGAGAGCGCTTCGAGCTCACCGATGGCCTCGAGCCACCCGACAGCCTGGGTTCCGACTCGGGTCCGCCACCGTTCGATGGCCACCCCGAGCTGGGTTCCGAACAGCGTGAGCGCGGCCACCGGCATGAAGAGTTGATTGCGGCGCGCATCGAGGAGGTCAACGAGGCGCTCGAGCCGCCGGATCTCGGCCACGGCGGATCCGGCGCCGCTCCACGTGGCGGCCAGGTGGCGGAGCCGGCCGCTCGTGAACTGGTGATCGGTGACCCGGCTGAGGAGCGCCGCGAGCACCCGGAGTTCGCGGGCGGGCCGTTCGACCGATTGCAGAACCGGGTCGGTGCGGGCACTCTGGACCCGCGCCACCGCCAGGGACACCAGATACGACCCTAGCACCACGAACCCCGGGATCCACCCTGCGAGCGCGGCCGCGGTCGTGGCGACGTTCGCCACGGCCAGCGCGGCGGTTGCCGCTTGAACCCAGGACGGGTACCCCGCTGGTGGACCGGCCAGCCAGGTCCGGAGCGCCGTCGAGTCGAGGGCTCCGCGCGCCTCGGCCGCCGCGACCGCCAAGTCGTGCCGGAGGGAGAGGTCCTTCGCCAGTTCGCGCACCGCGTCATGGCGCGCGATGATCGTCGCGGGATCCGCCGGCTGGAGCAGCCAGGAGGCGAGCTTCGACGCGCCGGTCTCTGACCGCGCCACCGAGATGTAATGAAAGAGGGAGCCGGGCCCGAACACTTCGAGGTCGGTGGCGTAGAGGTGGGCGTCGTCGCGGAATCGGTCGCCCGGGTCACCACCGTCGAGCCAACGATCCTCGAGGCGGGCCAGCCCCCGCTGGTAGTACGCCACCGACCGGGCCGCCCGCTCGCGCCGCCCCGCGACCCGCTCGTGCCACACGATCAAGCTCACGAACCCGACGACCAAGACGCCATTCAGCGGGACGGCCGCCCCGCCCCGATTCGCGACCGCGACCGCCGCCAATCCGATGATACCGAGGAACACCACGAGCCGAACCAGCCCAAGACGGGCGAACCGCCGGTTGAGATCGGAAAGGAGCGCCTCGGACCGAGCGAGTTCCTGCTGGTAGACGATGGCCGGCCCGGTCACCCTAACGCCAGGTCCGGCTCACTGGGCCGGCTCGTGACGAATCGCTTTGCCGGGGAGGACCCCGGGGACCAATTCGCCCTTCCTGACGACGACGGTTCCGGCCACCACCACATACGGGATGCCGGTCGAGGCCTGGCCGGGGTTGGCGAACGTGGCATTGTCGATGACCGTGGCCGGATCGAAGATCGTCACGTCGGCATCGGCGCCGACGGTCAGCCGTCCCTTCTTCGCCATCCCGGGCGCCGCTCCGGCCACCCGGTCGGCCGGGAGCACGGTCATCTTCCGGAGGGCCTCCATCAAGTCGACGGCCTTCTTGTCTCGGACGTAGCGGCCGAGCACCCGGGCGAAGGTGCCGACACCCCGGGGATGACCCCGCCCGTCCACCAGCGGCATCGCGTCACTGGCGATCATGATTCCGGGACGGGCGACCAGGAAATCAACGTTGGCATCCTTCATCAAGTGAATAATGGCGTAGCCGCCCTGGCGGTGATACCGGGCGAACGTCGCCTCGGTCAGCCGCTCACCGGTTGCCGGCCACTCGACGTCGCCGTAGTCGATTCCCAGGCGAGCCCGCCAGTCGCCGTCGAACAGCCCGGTCTGAATCCCGGTCGAGGCCGCGGTGTACGGATAGACTTCACCGGTTACGTCCAAGCCCCGGGCCCGGGCGGCCTCGATCATGTCGACCACGGTCTTCGCAAAGACCGAACTACTGCTGCCGAGGTGCACGAAGTGGGTGGATGCGCCGCTCACGGCGGCGTTCGCGAGGACCTCTTGGACGCCGGCCAAGCTGCCGTTGATCGGGTCGACCCCCATCAACCGCAGGTGGGCATAAATCGGGACCCCCTTCCGTTTGGCGAGCCGGAACAGCATCGCGATCTCTTCCCGACTCGCCCCGGGTGATTCGTTGACTTCGAATCCGATCCCCAAGCCGCCGGCGTCGAGCCCCTGCTCCACCGTGGTTTCGAGCGCCGCCACCTGCTCGGCCGTCGATGCTCCGTGCGACCAGGCCGGCGGCGCGGCCAACTCCCCCTGATGGCGAACCGCCACGGCCTCCGCCAAGGTCTTGGCACCCGCGACGACCCCGATGCGGGCCGGGATGTGACCCGCCGACACTCCGAAGTTGATGAGAGACTTTCCCTCCAGCCCCGCCAGCCATTCAGCCACCGGGTACGAGCCTTCTTCCAACTCCAGAGCCGTGGTCACCCCGTCCCGAACCTGCCACCGCTGGCCATCGGCGGCCACCGAATGCGAGTGCAGATCAATGAACCCCGGCGCCACGACCAATCCGGCCGCATCGATCGTATCGGTCCCGGCCAACGGCGTTTCGGAGAGCGCCGCGATCCGGCCGCTTCGGACGCCGACTGTTCGAACGGCGTCGAGGCCCGATGCCGGGTCCATGACCCGTCCGTTCAGGATGACGAGATCGAACGACGCCGCGCCGGTCGGACCGCAGCCGGCGAGCGTCACCAAGAACACCATCGTTCGTTTCATGATGCTGCCTCCGACGGGGACTCATCGTCCCCCATGATCAAGCGCTGCTCGGCCGCCTCGCTCAGTCCGGCCCGGGCCGGGGCGGCCGCGCGGAACATGATGACGCCGATGACCGCCCACGCGGCCATCACCAACCACTCGAGGGGCAGGCCGCCCTTGGCATCGAGCCACTGCTGGCGTAATGAACTCAGCATCAGGAAGACGCTGCCGACGGCGGCCAGCACCGGCACCAGTCGGCCCGCGGGAATTCGATACGGGCGGGGGCGGTCGGGCTGGGTCCGGCGGAGCTTCCACACCGCGAGCGAGGTGAACAGATAGGCGAGACACGCCGCGGCCGACCCGACATTGACGATCGGCGCAATCCCGCTCCTCCCGAGGAAATCACCGGCCAGGCCGAAGGCCGTGACGAAGAGGATCGCGGTCACCGGTGACCCATAGACGGGATGGAGTTTCGTGAAGCCCGGGCTGATCATCCGGGCCCGCCCGAGCGCGAACAGCAGGCGAGTGGCGGCAATCGACGCTCCGTTCCCCACGGTCACGATACCGAACAGACCGGCCACGAGAACCACCCGGGCCAGGAACTCCGAGCCGAACGCCATCCGGAAGGCCGCCGCGACCGGGAGATCCGCCGTCACGATCTGCTGCCAGGGCCCCACCATGCCGGCCGCCAGCGCGGCCAAGGCGTAGAAGCCGGAAGCCGCGAGGATGCTCAGGACCACGATCAGACCGAGGGTTCGCGTCGAGGTGCCCTCGGAACGTTCTTCCATGACCTGCGAAATCTCATTGAACCCGCCAAAAAACCAAGGCGTCGTGGCCAGAACTGCCACGAAGCCGCCCCAGATGGCCCCATCTTTGGCCATGACGAACATCGGCTCGAGATTGGCGGTGGAGCCTCCGAAGATCCCGGCCCCGAAGAACAAGACGGAAATGCCGATCTTGCCGTAGGTGAGCCAGTCCTGGAACTTGGCCGCGCCGTGAATCCCCCGATAGTTGAGCACGCCGAGCCAGATGGTCCAGACCAGGGCAATGATCAATCCAAGCGCGTGGATCGGTTGGCCTCGCCACGAATACAGAACCGGACCCCCGATGCCCGGGACCAACGCATCGAGGATCCAGGCGAGTCCGATCGAGACGTACGGCACCACGGCGGTCATCATCAGGACCAGCGCCCAGCCGACGGTGAACGACGCAATCCGTCCGAAGGCGCCGTAGGCATAGACGGCCTCGCCACCGGCCACCGGGTACATGGCCCCGATCTCCGCATAGCAGAGCCCGACCAACGCCATCAGCAAGCCCCCGACCAGAAACGCCAGCATGGTCCCCACCGGACCCGCCTGCGTGAACCAGAGGCCCATGTAGACGATCCAACCGACGCCGACAATCCCGCCAAACCCGATGGAGAAGAGCTGCACGCCACCAAGTGATTTCTTGAGTTTTGTCATGACCGGAATGGTAGGGGAAGGCTATT
>JANMHX010000322.1:0-2653 GCA_031375485.1 Gemmatimonadota bacterium
GACAAGGGCAAGGTGGTGCTCAAGGCCACTTCCGTATCGTTCGGGGGGGCGAGCTACGATCTCGACGGAGTGACCACCGAGGTCCAGCATACCCTCAAGGGTCGCGGGGTTCAGGCCGGCGATGCCGCCAAGGTCGGCGCCGGCACGGCGGCTGGGGCGGTCGTGGGCCGAATCCTTGGCGGCAACAAAAAGGGAACGGTGGTCGGCGGGGTGATCGGCGCCGCCGCCGGCACCGCGGTCGCCATCAACTCGGCCGATCGCGACGTCGTGGTATCGGTTGGATCGAAGATCGTCCTCAAACTCGGATCGCTGTTCGAGGCCAAGAACTAGGGAACCCGGCTAGTTGCTTCCCGCCCCGCCGCCTCCGCGGCGGGGATCGCTCGCGCCGAGCCAACCGGCCGGCGTTCGGATGATCGCCTCGACGTCCCCCATATAGCCGCGGAGTATCACCTTGTGGCCCATTGCTTCGAGGGCCCGAATCGTCTCGGGCAAGAACCCGTCGCGCTCGAGACTGATCTGGTCCGGGAGCGACTGGTGGTGGAGCCGGGGCATCGCGAGCGCCTCCGCCAGCGACATCCCATGATCGATCACGTTGGAAATGATGTGATACACCTGGGTGATGATCGTTGGGCCGCCGGGGGTGCCGACCACCATGAGGAGCCGGCCGTCTTGGTCGAGCACGATGCTCGGGGTCATGGCGGAGAGCATCCGCTTGCCGGGCCGGATGCTGTTGGCCGCGCCTTGGACCAGGCCATAGTTGTTGGGCTTGCCGGGCGCGGTGGTGAAATCGTCCATCTCGTCGTTGAGGAGAAATCCGGCACCCCGAACGGTCACCGCGCTCCCATAGCTGTTGTTGAGCGTGGTCGTGACGCTGACGGCCGCACCCTCGGCGTCGACCACGGAGTAGTGGGTGGTCGAGGGGCCGTCCTTGAGCATTCGGACGGCGGTGGTCGGCGTGGCCCGGGTCAGGTCGATCTCCGCCCGCCGTCGGTCCGCATGGGCCTGGCTGGTCATCCGGGCCACCGGGTTCTTCACGAACGCCGGATCGCCCAAGGAGGCGTTCCGTTCCATGAACGCCCGCCGCATGGCTTCGGCCTCGCGGTGAAGGAGCGCCGGCGACCCGAACGCCGGCAGCGGACCGAAGCCTTCCATGATGTTCATGATCAGCGCGAGGGTGACGCCGCCGGACGACACGGGCGGCATCGAGTAGACGGTGTGGCCCCGGTACTCGAACTTGAGTGGTTCGCGCCACACCGCGCGGTAGCCCGCCAAGTCCCGCGCCGTGATGATTCCCTTCCCGCGCCGCATCTCGGCCACGATCAGGCCGGCCACGCGGCCTTCGTAGAAGCCCCGCCGCCCCGAATCCCGGATGGCCGTGAGGGTCGAGGCCAAGTCGGGCTGGGCCCAGGTCGTTCCGGGCATTGGGGCGTGGCCACCGGGAAGAAACTGGGCGGCCGACCCCGGGAACCGAGACAGTCGGCTCGAGTCGCTGGCGATCGACCGATGCCGGTACTCGTCGACGACGAACCCGTCTCGCGCCAACCGAATGGCTGGTTCCACCAACGTCGCCCACGGCAGCTTGCCGAACCGCCGATGCGCTTCGGCGAGTCCCGCCACCGCACCCGGGACGCCGGCCGCCAAATGACCGGTCCAACTCCGGTCGGTTGGATTGCCGTCGGGCCCGACGAACATCAACCGCGTCGAACGGGCGGGGGCCGTTTCTCGGTAATCGAGCGAGAACATCGAGCCGTCCGCTTGGCGGATCAACATGAACCCGCCGCCCCCGATGTTGCCGGCCTCGGGGTGCACCGCCGCCAAGGCAAAGCCAACCGCCACGGCCGCGTCGACCGCGTTCCCGCCTTGCTCGATGATGTCCCGCCCGACCTGGCTCGCGAGCAGTGAGCCGGAGACCACCATGGCCCGGGATCCGACGACCGTTCGGATCGAATCCCGGAGGGGCCACGCGGGATTGGGGCCCGATTGGGCGGACAGGCTGACGCTCCCGAGGAGCCAGAAACCGACCAAACCGGTGCCGAGTCGCATTGCGAGTGCCTCGCGGGAGTTGCCATGGCTGCTGGGGACCAGTCTAAATTAACCAACTCCGTTCGAACGACTTCATGGCCGAACCCGATCTGTCCCCGCCGCCGCTCCGGCCCACCGAGCGACGTAACCCCCGTTCGGCTGATATCGATATCGCCGATCCATTGACCTTGGTCGACATTATCAATGCGGAGGACGCCGCGGTGCCGGGGCTCGTTGCGGCATGCCGGCACGAAGTGGCGGCCGCCGTGACGTTGATCGAGGCGTCGTTCCGTCGGGGTGGCAGGCTCCTCTACGTCGGTGCCGGCACCAGTGGCCGGTTGGGCGTCCTCGACGCCTCGGAGTGTCCCCCTACGTTCGGGACGGCACCGGCCATGGTGGTCGGGATCATCGCGGGGGGCCCCGCCGCGTTGATGAGCCCGGCGGAGGGAGCGGAGGATGACTTGGCGGCCGGCGCCCTGGTCATCGACGCGCATGGGGTGTCGGACCGCGACACCGTCGTCGGGATCGCGGCGAGCGGCGGCACCCCCTATGTTCGAGCGGCCTTGGCCCGGGCCCGGGCCCTTGGGGCCCAGACCGTGTTGGTGGCCTGCGCCGAGCCGCCGGCCGAGGT
>JANMHX010000331.1:0-3139 GCA_031375485.1 Gemmatimonadota bacterium
GCCCGCTACGGGGTCACCATCTTCTACACCGCCCCGACCGCGATTCGCGCCTTCATGAAATGGGGCCCCGACCATCCGAAACGCCATGATCTGGCCACCCTCCGGCTCTTGGGCTCGGTCGGTGAACCGATCAATCCGGAAGCCTGGATCTGGTATCACGAGCAGATCGGGCAGAGCCGGTGCCCCATCGTCGACACCTGGTGGCAAACCGAAACCGGCGCCATCATGATCGCCCCGCTCCCGGGGGTCACCACCACCAAACCCGGCTCGGCCACCCGGGCGCTGCCCGGGATCTCGGCCCGGCTGCTGGACACCCACGGCGCCATCATCGGCAAGGGAGGCGGATTCCTGGCCCTCACCGAGCCCTGGCCCTCGATGCTCCGGACCCTCTACAAGGACGACGCCCGCTACCAAGAAACCTATTGGAGCCGTTTTCCCGGCAAGTACTTCGCGGGTGACGGGGCCAAGCTCGACGACGACGGCTACTGGTGGGTCCTCGGCCGGGTCGATGACGTCCTGAATGTGGCAGGGCACCGGATTGGAACCATGGAAGTGGAGAGCGCGTTAGTAGACCACCCGATGGTGGCGGAAGCCGCGGTGGTGGGTAAAGCCCACGAACTGAAAGGCCAGGCCCTGGCGGCGTTCGTGATCCTCAAGGACGGCAACCTGCCGACCGCCGAGCTCAAGGACGATCTCAAGGACCACGTCGCCCGGAAGATTGGGGCCATCGCGAAGCCGGACGACATTTTCTTCGTGGCGGATGTCCCGAAGACCCGAAGCGGCAAGATCATGCGCCGGCTCCTCAAGGACGTGGCCGAGGGCCGGGCCCTGGGCGATACGACGACCCTGGCCGACCCGAACGTCGTGGCCCGGTTGAAAGAACAGTACGAGAGCGAGGAAGGATGAACGAGACCGCGACCCTGGCCGGCGGATGCTTCTGGTGCGTGGAAGCCGTGTTCCAGCGCCTGAAGGGCGTCGACCACGTCGCCTCCGGCTACCTGGGCGGGTCGGTGAAGAACCCGACCTACGAGCAGGTCTGCTCCGGCCGGTCCGGTCACGCCGAGGCGATCCAGGTAACCTTCAATCCGGCGGAGATCACCTACCGCCAGCTGCTGGAGATCTTCTTCACCTTCCACGACCCCACCACCTTGAACCGCCAAGGCGCCGACAGCGGTACTCAGTACCGCTCCGCGATCTTCCCGCACACCGCCGCCCAGCGCGCCACCGCGGAAGCCGTCATTCAGGAACTCACGGACGCCAAGATCTTCCTCGACCCAATCGTCACCACCATCGAACCCGCCGGCACGTTCTATCCCGCCGAGCAATCTCACCAAGACTACTACCGCCGAAACCCCAATCAACCCTACTGCGCCTTCAACATCAGTCCGAAACTCACGAAACTCCGCCAACAATACGGGGAATTGCTGAGGAGCTAGGTTCTAAATCTGAATCTGCGCCCCCATCTCCACGACCCGGTTCGGCGGCAGATTGAAAAAGTTAGAGGCCGACTGGGCGTTTCGGGTCATCAAGATGAACAACCGTTTCCGCCACCCGGCCAACCGCCCGGCACCCGAGGGCAGCAGAGTTTCGCGGCCGAGGAAGTACGAGACCTGCATCGGGCTGATGACGAGTCCGAAACGAGCCAATTGCGGGAGCAGCGCGGGCACATCCGGCGACTCCATGAACCCGTAACGGGCCACCACGCGATGGAAACCGGACCCGAGGTCATCGTGTTCGACTCGCTCCTCGGAGCCGATGGAAGGCACCTCCTCCACCCGAATCGAGAGCAGAATGACCCGTTCCTTCAGCACCCCGTTGTGTTTGAGGTGGTGGAGCATCATCGGTGGGACGCCAACCGGGTCGGAGTTCATGAAAACCCCGGTTCCCGGAACCCGATAGATTCCGCCATGGGACGCACTCGCCACGAATTCCTCGATGGTCATCGGGCTCTGGGTGACCGTCGACACGATAGCTCGTCCGGCTTTCCAGGTCGACATCAGGATGAAGACGCCGGCCCCGAGGACCAGCGGGAACCACCCCCCGTTTGAGAACTTGACCATGTTGGCCGAAAAGAACGCGAGATCCACCAGGAGAAAGAGTCCGGTCGTGACCGCGACCCTCCACACCGGCCAGTGCCACCGAAACCGGGCCACGTGGGCGAACAGCATGGTGGTGATCGCCATCGTGCCCGTCACCGCGATCCCATAGGCCGCCGTCAGGTTCGCCGAACTCTTGAATCCGAGCACGCAGAGCAGGCACATGATCATCAGGCCCCGGTTGACCTCCGGGATATAGATCTGGCCTTGTTCGCGGTGCGAGGTGTGAATGATGGTGACCCGGGGGCAATATCCGAGTTGCACCGCTTGGCGGGTCAGGGAAAAACAGCCGGAAATCAGCGCCTGGGAAGCCGTCACCGCCGCCAACGTGGCGATGACGATCATCGGGTACAAGAACCACCGAGGCACCAACTCGTAGAATGGATTGATGGCCGCCTCGGGCCGTTCGAGCAACAACGCCCCTTGGCCGAAATAGTTGAGCATCAACGAGGGGAGCACTAACCCCAGCCAGGCGATCCGAATCGGCCGGGGGCCAAAGTGGCCCATGTCCGCATAGAGCGCCTCGCCACCGGTCAGCACGAGGACCACGGAGCCAAGGATCAGAAAGCCGACCATCCCGTCCCGAATGAAGAAATCGACGGCGTACCAGGGATTGATCGCCTTGAGCACCACCGGATTCTTGACGATGGCCATCAACCCGAACAGCGCGATCGTCGTGAACCAGACCACCATGATCGGGGCGAAGCTCTTGCCGACCCGGTCGGTGCCGAACCGCTGGAGCATGAACAACCCGAAGATGATCACGAGCGCGATCGGGACGATGAACCGATTGAGTGCCGGGGTCGCCACATTGATGCCCTCGAGCGCGCCCAGCACCGACACCGGTGGCGTGATGACCCCGTCGCCGTACAACAACGCCGCCCCGAACAACGCCAGGAGCACTAACCCGCGACGGAGCCGTTCGCTGCCGCCGGTCGTCCGCACCAGGGCAAGCAAGGCGAGAATCCCGCCCTCGCCATTGTTGTCGGCCTTGAGCATCACGGTGATGTATTTGTAGGTCACGACGAACATCAGGACCGCGG
>JANMHX010000010.1:0-9572 GCA_031375485.1 Gemmatimonadota bacterium
GCGCCGTTGACGCCGTGGCGTATGGATTGGTGCGCCGGGGCTTCGCCCCCGGGGCCCGGATCGGCATTCTGGCCGCGAACCGGGCCGAGTACCTGATCGCCTACTTCGGCACGATGCGCGCCGGCATGGTCAGCGTCCCGATCAATTTCAAACTGCCCAGGGACACGATCGACTATATCGTCGAGGACGCCGCCCTCGCCGCCACCTTCGTCGACACCGAACGCCGCCCCCTGGTCTCCACCTCCCTCCCAACCCTCGACCTCAACCACCTCGACACCGAGCCCCCCCCGCCGAGCGCCGAGCGCCGAGCGCCGAGTGCCGAGTTCGCCAAAATCCTCTACACCTCGGGGTCAACCGGCCACCCGAAGGGGGTGCCGCTCCCCCACCGGGGCCAGATCTGGTCGGTGGCGAAGTACTTCGAAGGGACCGAGCACGGTCGCGCCGAAATCACCCTGGTGGTGGCGCCGACCTACCATAAAAACGGCCTGTTCTTTTCGATGATGGCCTTAGCCAACCAGATGACGGTCCTGTCGCTCCCAAAGTTCGAAGCCCGGAGTTTTCTGGAAACGGTCGCCAAATATCGGTGCACGCTGTTGACCGGGATTCCGACGATGTTTGCGCTGATCGCCCGGGAACACGATCTGATCCAGTCACTCGATTTTTCATCGGTCCGTCTGGTGACGATCGGATCGGCGCCGCTGACCGATGCGTTGGTGGCCCGAGTCAACTCGATCTTCCCGAACGCCGAGGTTCGGAATGGCTATGGAACGACCGAGGCCGGCCCGATTGCCTTCGGCCCGCACCCCAAGGGGCTACCGCGCCCGTCGTTGGCCCTCGGCTATCCGTTTGCCGAGATCGAGTGGCGGCTGGTCGATGGCTCGTCGCCCAATGAAGGCGTGCTCGAGCTGAAGACCCCGGCGCTGATGCCGGGCTATCTCAACTTGCCCGAGGCCACGGCGGACAAACTCCGGGACGGCTGGTACTCGACCGGCAACGTCATGCGTCACGATGCGGAGGGGTTCTTCTACTTCGTGAGCCGGGCCGACGACATGTTCATTTGCGGCGGCGAGAACATCTTCCCGGGCGAAGTGGAGAAGCTCTTGGAGCGACACCCCTCGGTGGCGCAGGCCGCGGTGGTCCCAGTCCCGGACGAGATCAAAGGCCAGATCCCGGTGGCCTTCGTGGTGAAGACGCCGGGCACCGCGCCGACGGAAGCTGAACTCAAGGGGTTCACGCTCGAGTTCGGGCCGGCTTTCGCCCATCCCCGGTTCGTGATCTTCGTCGACGTCATCCCGGTGGCGGGGACCCACAAGGTCGATCGGCGGGCCTTGGTCGAGCGGGCGACCGCCCAGGCCCGTTTGCGAGGTCGAGTCTAACGTGGGGGATGCCTCATCTAAGCCTCAAGAGCCTTTCAGGGCCCGTGGGACGATCTTGAAATCACCAGAACGGAGCCGCCGGGGCTAGCGGCCCGAGATTCCGCCTCCGGCATGAAGAAACTCCGGTAGACTCACTCCTCCGGGCTAGCACCGAATTCAGCCGTTCGATCGATTTTGGGTCTCGCCGGCATTGAGTATGATCCCTGTTCAGTTGAATCCAATTCTGCGGTGCCGAATGGCCCCGCCGGCAATGATCGACCCGATTTGGCGAGGGCACCGAGAGAGTGAGCGAGTACCAGTATGAGGAAGATCCACGTGTTGATAGCAGTCATGGCGGTAGGGGCCGTCCCTGTCGTGGCGCAGCAGAAGGGCACCATCGAAATCGGCGCCTTCGGTAAGTACACCAGATACGACAAAAGCTTCAGTACCTCGAACAACCACGAGAACAGCTTCGGCGGTGGAGGCCGGCTCGGCGTTTTCGTTTCACCCAAGTTCTCCTTTGAAGTGGACGGCTCATTCAACGCCACCGATCTTGAGAACTACTTCGCCGGCCAGGGCAGCTCCCCGATCCGGTACTGGCCCTTCCACCTTCGTGGTATTTACCACGCGCCGCTCGGGGAGAAGTGGAACTTCCTTCTCGGTGCCGGGCCGGTCCTCAACCACTATGGCAAGTCCAGTAACCCCGTCGTCAAGACGATTTTCGGCAACGATTTCGGGGTCGGCGGCTTGGTGGGCTTCAGGTACAAGGTCAACAATTGGTTGTCCATCCGCACCGATGGGACCGTCGACTTCATGCCGAGTCCGCGAAACGGCAGTGATGAGGTCCAGGCCCTTGGTCCGGCCGCCCAGGTGGGCGACCCGAGCAGCAATGTCCACCTCGGGGCAACCCTTGGTCTCTCGGTCTATCTGAACTCGAAGTGCACCAAGCGCCTCGACGCGATCGACCTGATGCCGAATACGGCCAACGTTCAGACCGGCCAATCGGTGACCTTCAACGTCACTGGCCGCCTCTGCGACGGTTCCTCGACCACCCCGGAAGTGACGTACGCGGTGACGCCGAGCGGGACGATCGGATCGAGCCGGGTGTTCAGTTCCAACACCCCCGGTACCTACCGGGTCATTGCGCAGAGCCTGAACGGCAAGCTGGCCGACACGTCGACCGTCACCGTCACCGCGCCGCCGCCGCCGCCCCCACCGCCCTCGCTCTCGCGGATCGAGATCAGCCCAAAGAACTCGACCCTCAAGCCGGGCGAGTCGGTCAGCTATACCGTGAGCGGCAATTGGTCGGACGGCAACGGGCGCCAGATGCGGTCGGATGAGTGCTCGGTGTCGGTCGAAGGCAATCCGACGGCGTCCGCCTGGACCTACAGTTGGAGCCGGAGCGGCGACTACGGCGTCACCGCCACGTGCGGCGGGATGACCGATCGGGCCACCGTCACGGTCCGCGGGATCAGTGTCTCTCTCCGGGCGATGTTCGAAACCAATCGGTATAGCACCGCAGCGAGTGTCGATCGGATGACGCTCGACCAGGTGGCCGAGAGCATGAGGACTGATCAAACGATCCGGGTCTACATCGACGGCCACGCCGATTGGCGAAACAGCATCAGGTACAACACCTGGCTGTCCCAGAAGCGCGCCGAGTTCATCCAGCGTGAGTTGGTCAAACGGGGCACCGACAAGGCCCGGACCGTGATCCGGGCGTTTGGCGAGTGCAAGCCGACCTCCGATAACGAGACCGACGAGGGCATGGCGCAGAACCGTCGGGTAGAGGTGACCCAGATCGAGACTGCGACGCCGGACCCTGTGTCGACCTGTGCCGAGTCGGGCCCGGGCGGCGTCAGCAAGATTGGGCGGCCGGGCGCCGAGTAAACCCGCTCGACCGGAGCAGGAAAGATGAGGCCGTCGTGAGACGGCCTCATCTTTTCTTGGGGAAACGGTAAACTTCTTGGGTCCGCTCCCCTTTCAGCCGGAGGTCAACGCCAGGCTACTGACCGGCCTTCGCCGCCCGGCGGCGCTTGACCAAAAAGGGCAGGATGAACAAATAGATCCCGGTGAGCCACATTCCGAACATCACAGTGGCCACCGGGAGGAAGACGCCGAGTTTCACGCCCGCTCCGAAGAACGACCCGTCGTGCAACGACTCGATCAAATCCGACCGGCGGCGGGCCGAATGCAGGACGGCGCCCGTCGCGGCGTCGATTTGAACCTCCCAATCGGAAACGGACGTCACCTTCACCAACCCCCGATCGGGCCGCACGTCGATCCGCTTTACCTCGCGCCACGACTGGACCAGGGCCTCTTCCACGCGGCTGGTAATGACCAGAATGTCGGCCAGGGCCAATGCCGGCTCAGTGCCGCCTCCGCGTTGCTCGGCCGGCTGGATCCAGGCAATCTGCTTCTTGAGTTGGAGCAGCAATCCGGTGGCGATGACCACCAGGAACGGCAGGGCCACGATGATCGAGGCCCAGTAGTGCACTTTTCGATTGAGGGCGTTGAAGGTCATGGTCCAAACCTAACAACGGTCAGGGCTTCACTTCGAGCCCAAAGAGGATCGACCGGCCGGCCGGTGGATTGCCGTTGTGCCGCTCGAATCGGGTCGAGTTCGTCAGGTTGTCGATGTTGAGATAGGTAGTGAGTTGACGACTCACGTCGAAGGCCAGGCTGAGATACGGCTTCACGAAACCGGGATACTGCAGCAGATAGTCGCGGCGGCTCGGCTTGGCCGGTGACTGGTTGGCCGCCACCGAGGCGATCTCGGTCCAATTGTATCCGGTCCACGATCCGACATAGTTGGCACCAACGCCGACCTGGAAATTTCGGCCGAGATAAGTGAGCCGCGCCGAGCCCGAGGCCTTCGGGATTTCGGGCAACTGGTCGCCCTTCCAGAGCGGGCCGGCATAGCGCTGGCCGATTTGCTCCACTCGGCTGCTGGTGGTGTAGAGCAGCCCATCGAGCCCCACCCGGCCGAAGCGGACTCCGGCCTCGAGTTCGACACCCTTGTTCCGGATCGCCCCGAGGTTCTGGAACTGGTACGTGGGCGACCCGCCGGTGACCGGCGGGAGGTACACCGCTTGGATCAAGTCGGTGGCCCGTTGATTGAAGTAGGTGGCCCGGATATACCCGTCGGTTCCGGCGTACAGGTCGGCGCCGACTTCGAAGCCGGCCTGGGTTTCGGGTGCGAGGACCGAGTTGCCTTCCTGCCGGATCGATGCCGTCGCCATGGCGCGGCTCATGCCCGGTTCGGGCGGACGAATGCCGCGTCCCCAGCCTCCGCGAAGCCGGATCGCCACGTCACCCACGGATTGATTCCACGCCGCCCCGACGCTGGGCGCCCACGCGGTACCGTAGTTGGCGCCAAAACTCGTGCTGCCCTCCGCCCGGACGCCGGCGTTGAGGAGGAAAGGGCCCGCATGCAGCTTACCCTGGACGAACGCTCCGGTGTTCCGGACGTGGTCGTCGTACAGGCTGACGTAGCGGGTCGATTGATTCGCATCCCAGGCGCCCCGGGACCGCTCCAGCGCTGCGTGTTCGAATCCAACCGTGGTGGTGAGCGATTCGCTCGATGCCAAATTGGCGGTGAACGCCGAACTGTATCGGAAGGTGGTCCGGCCGGCGGTCTCGTGGCTGGCGGCCAGGGGCTGGCGGATGCCGGTGAGGTATCCCCGAGACGAGCCTAACGATCCGCTGGCCCGGTCGTAGCCGACTACCAGGGTCTGGACCCACCAGTCATCGACTTGGTGGATGGCGGTGACCCCGACCGTGGCGACACTGACCTGGGCCTCGCCGGTGGCCGCCGGGGCCGCGGACAGCGGAACGCCCGTCAACTGATCTTCGGTGAAGTCGTACTGGCCGCCCCGGGCCACGCCGCTGATCAGCAATGCCCCGAAGGCGGCCTGGACCCCGCCATGAGCGCCCCACGACCTGGTATTGGGAACGGTCGTTCCGGTCCCCACCCGGCCGAGGTTGCCGGTCGCGGCCACCGAAGTTTGGGGACCGCCCCACGTCATGGCGCCCGAATAATCCTGGCGGAGCATGGTGTTCACGGCCTGGCGATCGAACGGACCGGCCGCGGCGCCGGCCACCGCCTGGATCTTTCGGGAGTCACCCATGCTGCCTTTGCGGGTGATGACCTGGATGACGCCGTTGATGGCGTCGGACCCATACAGCGCCGCCCCCTGAGGGCCGCGAATGACCTCGATCCGTTCGATGCTCCGGGGATCGAGGAGGGTGACCAACGAGGGTGATGCGGCCTCGACGCCGTCGATGTAGGTCTTGAGTCCGCGGGCGGTGAATGAACTGGCGCCCCGGACCGCCGCGATCTCGGCCGGCGGCCCACTGGCGCCTTGGTCCCACAGGACCACGCCGGGCAACGCGGTTCGAAACAGCTCCGCGGTCCGGGAAAAGTGGTAGTTCCGAAGCTCGGCCCCGTGGACGATGCTCACCGCGTTGGTCTGCTCCCGCTCGGGGGCTCCGTGTGCCGGGGTGCCCATGACCACGATCTGGTCGAGCTCGCGAATCCCGCTTGCGATATCCGGGATCGGGGACCGGTCGGACACCGGCGTCCCGGCCACGCCGGGCGCGACCACGACCGTGCCACCCCGGAGCGGGATGACCCGAAGCCCGGTGCCGTCGAGCATCCGGGTCAGAATGCCGGCCACGGTTTCGTCGGCCAATGCCAACGTGACCGGGTGGCCGAACGGGATGATCTCCGGACTGAACGCCAAGGGAATCCCGTACACGGTGCGGAGCCGGGTCAGGGCGGTGCCGAGATCAACCCGGTCGAAGCGGACTGAAATCCGCCGGTCGAGATACGATACTTCGGATTCTTGCGCACGGGCGGGCCGGCTCGCTCCGAACAGCCAGAGCATTGCGATCGTGAGGAGCCGGCCGCGGAAACTCATGGCTTGGGCGCCAGGGTGATGACCGGACCGGCGTCCGAACGGGTCAGCCCGAGAGCCGTCGTGATGATCTCGAGGGCTTCGGTCAGATTGCCGGTGGGAATCGGCGCGTTGAGCGGCCGGTCGGCGAGACCGGGGGCGAGCGTGAGTTCGACGTGATACCACCGCTCGAGCTCAGCCACCACCTCTCGGAGCGGTCGGTCGACGAAATCCAAGGTCCCTTGCCGCCAACGGATCATCCGGTCCACCGGCGCTTGATGAGCGACACTGGACCCGCCCTCGGGCGAGATCGTGGCGACGTCGCGGGGGCCTAACGTGACCGTGGCCGACCCGCCGCCCCGGTGAACGGCCACCGAACCCGAGACGACGGCGACGTGGAGCCCCGGGCCGGTGGTGGCCACTTCAAACTCGGTGCCGAGGTCCTCGACCATCATCCCGCCGGCGCTGATCTGAAACGGGCGGGCGTCATCATGCGACACCTCGAACCAGGCCCGTCCGGTCAGACTCAGCCGACGGGTCGGCTTGCCGTAGCCCGGCGCCACGACCAACGTGGAGGCCGGGGCCAACACCGCCGTTGACCCGTCCGGCAGCGTGATCGTCTTCTGTTCGCCAATCGTCGTCGAGTAACTCGTCCCGGCGTCTCGGCTCCTGAGCATCATGGCCGACCCGGCCGCTAACACCACCGCGGCGGCGGCCAGCCACTGAACCATCGGCCGGCGGGCCAGCGGAATGGCCACCGGTTCGGGATCGGCAACCGCCTGGCCGAGCCGGCCCGCCACTTGGCTCCAGGCCCGGTCAAGATCGTAGACCCCCGGATCCACCGGCGGCCGCCAAGCTGCGACCAAGCGATCTAACTCCTTCTGATTGCTAGGGTTGGATGCTGCCCAAGCGGTAACGCTGGCGCGATCCTCGGGCGACGCCTCCCCGGCGAGAAAGCGGGCGAGCCGATCTGAGTCCATACTGCCGTCCACCTACCTTATTGTAGCGGTCTACCGCGTTGACACCCGCCCGCGGGCCCACCCTGACGCTCCCCCACCCCTACCCATGATATTAGCCTTCCGGTGGTCGCATCGTCACCTGTCCCTCTCCCGAGAACCCCCCCGAGTGCCGAGTGCCGAGCGCCGAGTGCCGAGCCCCGAGACCCTTATCGACCGGATTCGGCTCGGCGATCGGGACGCGTTCGAGGTGGTATTCCGGACCTATTACGCCAAACTCACCGACTACGCCAACGGCCTCGTTCGGGCCCGCGACGGCGCCGAGGATGTGGTCCAGGAGGTCTTCGTGGCCCTCTGGACCCAGCGCGAACGGCTCACCACCCCGGACAACTTGGTCGGCTACCTCTATCGGGCGGTTCGGAATCGGAGTCTCAATCAACTCCGCCACAAACGAATGGTGACGGATTGGCAGACCCGTCAAGCGGCCGAGGAGCCCAACTACTCGCCACCCGCCGACCGCGAGGCCCAAGGGGCCGAGATCACCGAGGCGGTGCGGAAGGCCGTCGCCACGCTCTCGCCCCGATGTCGGCAGGTGTTTGAATTGAGCCGGGACGCCGGGCTGACCTATCCCGAGATCGCCAGTTCGCTCGGGATCTCCATCAAGACCGTCGAGACCTTGATGGGCCGCGCGCTCAAGGGGGTCCGGGCCCAGCTGGCGTCGTTTCGGAGTTAGGGTGTCGGGGGAAATTCGTGGCGCCGGTGTCAGGATGATCGGACGGGTGGTTCGCCCGGTGACGCCAACACCAATTCACGAAGGAGCTGCATCATGTTGCATCGAACGCTGATGGCCGCGGGCACGGTCGCGTTGGTCGCGGTCATGGCTGGATGCTCGACGGACTCTGGTTCGTCCCCGACCGATCAAGATCAAGAACTCGCCGTTGCCTTCGACGGGATGTCGCGGGATGCGAACGTGGCCGGCGACGCTGATGCGGGCTTGGCGTTCAGTGGTGCGGCCATGGCGGTCCGGTTGGGCCTTCGGCCGACGCCGATCGACGTCATGGTCAACGGTGAAAGCCGCCGGTATCTCGCCTTCGTGCATGTGCTCGGCAGCACCCGGGCCTTGCCGGTGGCAGCGCTCCGAACGGTGGTCGCCTACCGCGGCGAGGATCAGCGTCCCACCGAGGTCCTCTACGTCGCCGCCGGTAGCGACAGCGTGGGGCTCGCTCATCCGATGGCGAGCGTTGGACGCCCCGATCCAACGAAGTTCGGGGTGTCGAGCTGGAAGGACCTCGTGGCCAATCAGTTTTACGTGGCCACGAGCGGTCTCGCGATGATCAAGCGGCAGGCCGATGCCGGAACCCCGTGCCCGAAGCCCTCGCCGCGAGCCAATGTCAGCTGCACGGCCGTCAAGTTCGGGCTCCGCGTGGCGGGAGACTACTACGGGCTGGTCAACAACCAACGCGGGCAGCTCGACCGTTCGAAGAAGGTGACCATTTCCACCCGTGCGGCCGACGTGAACGGCGCGGTGTTGATCATCGATTGACGGTCCGGCCTTGGGTTCGCCTCAGACGTCGCAAATGTCCTTGCCCTGGCGGAGCGACGTCATGGGGTCCCGCTTCGGGATGAATTCCTGGCCGACGTAGCCGGTGTACCCGAGGTCGACGATGGCCTCCATGATCCGGCGGTAGTTGAGTTCCTGGGTCTCGTCGATCTCGTTGCGCCCGGGCACGCCCCCGGTATGGAAGTGGCCGAGCCAGGCCGCATGGTCCCGGATCGTTCGGATCACGTCGCCTTCCATGATCTGCATGTGATAGATGTCATAGAGCAACCGGAACCTCGGTGAGTTGATCTGCTTGGCCAACGCCACCCCCCACGGCGTCCGGTCGCACTGGTAGTCGAGATGGTCGACCTTGCTGTTGAGCAGTTCCATCTGCACCGTCACCCCGTATTGCTCGGCGATCGGCATCAGCCGGCGGAGTCCCTTCACGCAGTTGTCCAGGCCTTCGCCGTCCGACATTCCACTCCGGTTGCCCGAGAAGACGATCATGTTCGGGAACCCTCGCGCGGCGATCAGGGGGATCAACCGGGTGCCTTCTTGGACCAATCGGTCGTGCTCGCTCGGCCGGTTGAAACCGACCTCGATCGTGCAGGGGCCGTTGGCCATGGCGCAGGTCAGCCCGTATTTGGTGAGCGTCGGCCACTGCTTTTCGCCCAGGAGTTCGACCGATTTGAGCCCGATGTCCCGGGCGTTCCGGCAGAGGTCGTCGAGCGGCATGGCCTCGTAACACCACTGGCAGACCGACTGCTTGAGCCGCCCAGGCAACGGAGGGAGCGTGAATTCGCGCTTGGGTTGCCCCGCGGGG
>JANMHX010000021.1:0-4798 GCA_031375485.1 Gemmatimonadota bacterium
GTGGTCGTCGTCGGCAACGAGCAGATGTCCCTCGGCGGCATGCCCCAAACATTGGCGGGTTCGTGCCCGGATTGCGGGTCGCAACTCGAGTACGCCGAAGGCTGCGCCAAGTGTCATGTCTGCGGGTTTAGTGAATGCGGCTGAGGCCGACCGACCGGCCGAATTAGGCGCCGGCCCCAACCCATCTCAAGTACCGCCCGCGGATCCGAGATTCGCGGGCGGTGGCTTTTTCGGGAGCCTGGGGCCAACCTTCAGGGGTCGGAGACCCAGCACTGAGGGGAGAAGCCATGCGTGGTGTGATCGTGATCTTGATTGCGGCGTCGGCGGCCACCGGGCTCGAAGCGCAACTCGTCGATAAGAGCACCATCGGCACCATGAATGCGAGCGTCGAAGCCGCCGAGCGGGAACTAGTGATCTGGTTCAACCTGGTTCGGGACGGAAGCCCCCGCGCCGCGTGGGACCGCAGCAGCCCCCACTTCCAACAGTTCGTGCTGCCGGAAACCTGGGAGCGGGTCTGGTCCGGCGTGTCCGGTTCGCTCCAACCAGTGATCAATCGCAAAGTCACCTCCCTGCGGTATGTCCCGATCGAGCCGAACCGATATCCCGAGGCGGTGATTTTCGATACCCGGATTGAATTCCGGGGCGGAACCTTCGGCGGCGAAACCGTCATCCTGGCCCAAGAGGGCGGGCAATGGCGGGTCTGGGAGTACGCGGTATCGCCCTCGACCGAGTACCTCGCCCCGAGCGCGAATTTCTACGAACACCGGGGCCGAATCATCGGGACCGTGCCGCCCCCGGCGCCGCCTCCAAACCCCAACGTCAATCGGGTGGCCCCCCGGCCCAAGCCCCCCCGATAGGGCCCCTCCGACGGAACAGCAGCTTGCCGGAGCGCTGGCGGACTACCTTCCGCCTCCGGGGCTCCGGCCAGGTTGCTTTTTGTAAGTTCATGTGAAGTAATGGTTTGCGGGTCAATGATGGGGGTGGGCCAAGCTGGCGCGTTTTCTGCCTCAACGCTCTTGGCCATGTCCACGCCCGACCCGTTGTTTTCCCAGCCGACGAGTGCCCTGTGACCGGGGTTCTCGCCCCTCCTGCCGCCCCGATGGCGCCGGCGGTCGTTGGCTTTTTGACCCATTTGGCCGTGACGTTACACAAGCAGCGGGCCTATCCGGCCGGACATCCGATGCGCCAAGCCGCCCTTGAGGTGGCCCACCAGTCCCTGACCGCCATTCTCCGGGACCAGCCGGCCCTCCGGATCGGGGTGGCCCGCCGTCAGCTGGTGGTCGACGATACCGTGACCGACGCCGCTCATTTCGTGATTCGCGATTTCGCGGCCCGGCTGCACCGGATCCAAATCGGATCCATGACGTTTCGGTCGGGCATCACGGTACCCGAGTTCACCGAGGTCACCGAGCGCCTCGTGGGCGATCCGCCGGGCCGAACCGACCGCGCCGCGACGGTCCCGGGGTTCGAGGCCGAGCACGCCGAGATTACCCCGATCGCGTTTGACGCCCTCGGACTCCGTGACGGGGATGATGTCGGGGGCGAATTCGACTCCCTCTGGCAGGACTTGGCGCAACTCGTCGCCGGGAGTGCGGAGTTCGAATCGGTCGGTGAAGTGGGTTCTCCGGCGTTTGTGGCGATGCTGCTCGAACGGTTGGCATCGGTCGAAACCCGGACCGCGGTGTCCCAGGCGGTCGAGCGGATGGGTCGACACAACCTGACCCTCGAAGGCGAGCCCCGCGCCCAGGCCGACCTCCGGCTCCGCGACCTGCTTGCCACCTTGCCGCCGGATGCCCTGAGCCTATTGCTCGACATTGACGTCGGTCGAGACGGCCTCCAGGCGATCCGGCCCGCCGTCGACTGGCTCCCCGCCGCCGCCTTGATCGAGTTGGTCGAAGCCGCCGCCCGGACCGATCGGAAGAGTATGTCGACGGTGCTCCTTCGGCTCCTCCAGAAGATGAGCCGTCACGGGCGTGGGGGTGCCGATGTTCGGCCGGTGGCGGATCGCGACGTCCGCCAGATCGTCAAAGGCCTGCTCCACGATTGGACATTGACGGACCCGAACTCCAGGAGCCACGCCCATCTGCTCGAGACGCTGGCCCGTCACGAGCAGGCCACGACGGGCGAGGGCGCCCCGAACGAAGAGTGGCTCCGGATCCTCCAGATCTCGATCGAAACCGGCGGCTCCGGCGATCATGTGGTCGAAGCGGTGGCCCAGTGTATTGCCGCCGGCGAGACCGCGGCCTTGGTCGAGTTGCTCGACTCCGTCGGCTCGGATCCGTCGGCGGGTCCGGTCTGGCAGGAGCTCTTGGCGGCACCCCAGCTCCGCCGGATTATTCACGACGAATCTCTGGGCCCCGACCTGATTGGGCGAGTGCTGGCTCGAACCGGGCCGGCCGAAGTGCCGGGCTTGATTGACCGGGTCCTCGCCCTCGACTCTGGGCCGGTCCGGCGCTTAGTGGTGGAACGGCTGATCGCCATGGGCCCCGACGTGTTTGGGCAGTTGGTCGCCATCCTCGACGGCGGCGGGCCCGCCGAGCGGTGCCGGCTGCTCGATATTCTCGGTGACCTCTCCACCCTGCCGGCGGGCATCGATGTTCGGGGGTACTTGGCCGCGACCGATCCGACGGTACGGGTTGAGGCCTACCGGTTGGTGCTTCGGGATCCGAAGGCGTACGACGACGCCCTCCATGGGGCCTTGGCCGACGACGACGAGCGGGTCATCGAGGTGGCCTTGGGGGCCGGAGCGGGGCGGTTGCCGCGCCAGTCGTTGACCCGGCTCCTGCTCTTGTTGTCGAACCCCAAGCGGCCGATCGAGCTCCGGGCCAAAGGGGTTCGGATCCTTGCGCAGTTTGATACCCCAACCGTTCGAGACTGGCTGCTGGCCAACATGACCACCCGGCCGGCCTGGTACCGCCGGCTCCGATTGGCACCGAAAACACCGCTCACCATCGCCAAGGTCGAGGTCCTGGCCACTCGGTGGGCTGGAAGCCCCGGAGCCGATGCCGTGCTCCGGATGGCCCTTCAGTCGGGCGACCGCGACCTGATCGCCGCGTGCAACGGAGCCTTCACGCCATGACGCCCGAATCCAATTTCCTGATTTCGTTAGGCCAGGCCCTCGCGACGATGAGTCTCTACAGCGAGGGACATCCGGCCCGCGAGCGGGCCCTCGAGGCCTCGTTCGAACAGTTGCTCCTGATGACCGACGTGAACCCGTGTGTCGAATACTCGTTCCTGGGCGGTGAGTCCGTGGTCGGGACCCGGGTGATGGGGGAACTGTCGACCTGGGATTGGGCCTCGAAGCTCTCGGCGGCCCGGATCGAACGGATCGAGATCGACGCCGATGTGACGAAAGAATCCTACCTCGAGTTCGTCGACGAGCTGTTCCGCCAAGTGTCGGGCCGGTGCTTCGACACCACCGAGACCCGGCAGTTGGTCCGCCCGCCGATCCGGTTCGGCCAGCTCAAGGTCAAGGACCCGGGGACCGGCGGCGCCACCGGCCCCCGTCTCGGGGATCTCAAGGACCGGGGCAACGTCGAGGGGGGCGTGGCCGGGATTGCCGTTGACCTGACCGAAGAGGTGGCGGCGGTCCGATGGATCCACGGGGAAGTGCAGGGCGGCGGCTCGATTCCAATGGCCGAGGTCGAAGCGGTGGTCCATGCCCTGGCGTCGACCATGCATCAAGGCGAGCAGATGCTCGTCCCGCTTCTGGTTCTCAAGCAGTATGACCAATACACCACGACCCACGCCTGCAACGTCTCGGTTCTGGCCATGGGCTTGAGCGAGCGGCTTGGCTTCTCGCCGGCGGAAACGAGGGCGGTCGGGGTGGCCGGGTTGCTCCACGACATCGGCAAGGTGGCCATTCCCCACGAACTGCTGGTCAAACCCGGCCGCTTCACCGACGAAGAACGGGCCATTGTCCAGCGCCATCCGGTCGACGGGGCTCGGTTGATCCTTGAGCGGGAACGGGGCCTTGGTTTGGCCGCGGTGGTGGCCTATGAGCATCACATCTTCCTGAACGGCGGGGGGTACCCCGCGATGCGGTTTCCGAGAGCCTGCCACTATGCCAGCCGAATCGTCCACGTCTGCGACATCTATGATGCCCTCTGCACCGACCGCCCCTACCGCCAGGCGTGGGAGCCGGAACAGGCGCTGACCTACCTCTTGGAACAGGCCGGCCGGGAGCTCGATCCTGAAATCGTCCGGGCCTTTTCCGAGATGGTCAGCGACGCGTTGGTCCAGCGGCTGGACGCCGGGTCTCCCCGAACCGAGGAGCCGGTCGAACCGGCTTTGCCGCCGACCACTTGTGCAACGCCGCCAATGGCGCGAGCGTAATAGCATCGCTGGGCCACGCCGACCTCCGGCACCCGAGCGATTCGCTACCCTCACGAGTGATGGAGTTGACCAAGCCGATGGCTGACGAACAAGAGACCGCGATTGCGCCCGCCCGCGTGGCCCAGGAACTCAAAGCCCTGAGTGACGGCCGGAAGGCCGGCAAATTCAATGAGAACGAGTACGAGCACCGGTTCTCCCGGATGATCTCCGAACTCCGCGACCGGCGGATTTCCGGAACCAGGGCCGAGATCATGGCCACGCTGACGCCCCTCAAGGTCGACGGCACGGTGACTGACACCGATTGGATGCGGCTGGTCAAGCAACTCGGGTTGGCTTGATCCTTTCGTAGGTCACCCAATGGCCATTGCCTCCCGCCGAGTCACCCCGACCGTGGTCATCGGCGGGGTGTCGGTGGGCTCCGCCCATCCGGTCATGGTCCAGTCCATGACCAACACCGACACCG
>JANMHX010000034.1:0-5734 GCA_031375485.1 Gemmatimonadota bacterium
CGGGTTTTGGCGGGCGTCGGTGGTCGAGCGGCCGTGGATTACACTGACTTCAACAGCAGAAGGAGCATCGGACAATGGGCAAGGGCGATCGCCGGAGCCGGAAGGGTAAGATCTTCCGCGGAACCGCAGGCAAGAAGCGACCAAAGGGCAAGAAGAAGGTGGAGAAGAAGGCGTAGCGAACACCGAAGGGCGGGCACCAGCCCGCCCGGTTTCACCCTAGCCGAGGTGGCGAACCGCCGCGATCAACCGGTCGATCTCTTCCTCGGTCGTGTAGCAGGCACAACCCGCCCGAACCAACCCCTCGTCGCCAAGTCCCAGGCGTTCGACCACGGCGGTCGCGTAGAAATTGCCGTGGCTCACGAAGACGGCCTGCTCGGCCAGACGGGTGGCAACCCCGCCCGAACGCTGGCGATCGATCACGAATCCGAGGGTCGGCGTTCGCGCTCCGTCCGGGCCCAGCCCGAAGCGGCGGACCCCGGGGGCGTCCTCGAGTCCTTCCCACAAGCGCCGGAACAGTGTCATGGCCCGGTCGTGCAACACCTCATACGAGGCGACCAACGAGGCCCGCCGGTCACCTTTTGGGGAGACACCGGCGACGAAGTCGATGGCGGCGTGGGTCCCGACGATCCCTTCGTGGTTCTGGGTCCCGGTTTCGAGTCGGTCGGGGCTCGAGTCCGGGGCCGGCCGAACCTTCGGAATGTCGAGGGCCTCGATCAGGGCCCGGCGGCCGTAGAGGATTCCCATATGGGGGCCGTAGAACTTGTAGGGCGAGCAGCCGAGGTAGTCGCAGCCGATGGCCCGGACATCGGGCAGCACGTGAGGCGCCGAATGGACCGCGTCGACGAAGGAGAGCGCTCCCTGGGCCCGGGCCGCATCACACGCCACCCGGACGTCGGTGACCGTGCCTAACGCGTTGGAGGCCCACCCGACCGCCACCAACCGGGTCTTCGGGCCGATCGAGTCGACCAACCGGTCGAGGTCGAGCGTGCCATCCTCGACCCGGAACGGTACCCGCACCATGGTCAATCCCGCATCGCGGGCAATCGCCTCCCACGGGCCGACATTGCCCTGGTGGTCGAGTTCGGTCACCACGATCTCGTCGCCGGCCCGCCAGCCGCGGACCAGCCCCCGGGCCACATGAAACGTCAGGGTGGTCATGTTCAGCCCGAAAGCGACTTCCTCGGGGCTCGCGTTCAAGAAATCCGCGACCGCTTGGCGCGCTTCACCGATCAGCCGGTCGGTTTCGTGGCTGCTCGGGTAGTTCCAGTGGGTATTGGCATTGTGATGGCGGAGATAATCGGCCATCGCCTCGATGACCGGTTCCGGAACCTGGGTGCCGCCGGGCCCGTCGAAATACGCCACCGGGATGCCGTGATGCAACCGGTCGAGCGCCCGAAACTGCCGCCGAAGGTCCGGCACCGACTGACTCATCCGAGTTTCCTTTCGATCAACGCCCCGATCGCTTTCGGGTCGGCGGTGCCGCGGCTCAATTTCATGACCTGTCCCACCAGGAATCCGATCAATTTCGTCTCGCCGTTCCGGCACCGGTCCACTTCCTTCGGCGCGGCCGCCAGGACCTGCTCGACCCAGCGCTCGAGCGCCGCGTCGTCACGGACCTGCATCAAGCCGAGTCGCTCGGCCGCACCGGCCGGCGTTTCGCCCGAAGCGGCAATCGCTTCGAGGATGGTTTTGCCGGCGGCGTGACTGATCTCGCCCCGCTGGACCATGGCGATCAGGGCGGCCAGGGTGGCGGCGGCAACGGCCCCGGCGCCGGTGGTGTGAACGCCGCCCAGCATCTCGCCCATGACCCAGTTGGCCGATGCCTTCGGGTCGGCGCCGGCCTCGACCACGGCCTCGAAGTAGTCGCCGGTCCGCCGGTCGGCGGCCAGCACCCTCGCGTCATAAGCCGACAGCCCGTAGCCGGCGGCGAATCGCTCCCGCTTGGCGTCGGGCAATTCAGGGAGGGCGGCCTGTTCCTCGGCGATCCACGCGTCGGACAGCACGACCTCGGGAAGATCGGGGTCGGGGAAGTAGCGGTAATCGTGGCTGTCTTCCTTCGACCGCATCGGCTTCACGGCGCCGGTCCCGACGTTGAACAGGAGCGTGACCTGCTCCACCGCCCGGCCGGTCTCGAGCAGGGCCTGCTGCCGGGCCTGTTCCGCCTCGATGGCCCGCTCGACGTTGGCGAAGCTGTTCAGGTTCTTGACTTCGGTCTTGGTGCCTAACGGTGCTCCGGGACGGCGGAGCGAGATGTTGGCGTCGACCCGGAGGCTTCCCTGCTCCATGCTGCACTCGCTGATCCCGGCGTAGACCAGGATCTGCTTCAGGGCGGTCAGATAGGCGCGGGCCTCTCCCGCGCTCCGCAAGTCGGGCTCGGTCACGATCTCGGCCAGCGGCACGCCGGCCCGGTTCAAGTCGATCGCCGTGGCGTTGGCGAACCGGTCGTGGATCGACTTGCCGGCGTCCTCCTCGACATGGAGCCGGGTGAGCGGGACGCTGATCGGGCCCCGCTCCGGCGACTCACACCGGACCGCTCCGCCGGTCGCGATCGGCCGGTCGAATTGGGAAATTTGATACCCCTTGGGGAGGTCCGGATAGAAGTAATTCTTCCGGGCAAACACGCTCCGACGATGCACGGTGCACCCGAGCGCCAAGGCGGCCCTGGTGGCGAGCCGGAGCGCGCCTTCGTTGGGCACCGGCAACGCGCCAGGCAGACCCAGGCACACCGGACAGACGTTCTGGTTCGGCGGGCTGCCGAACGTCGTCGGGCAGCCGCAGAACAGCTTGGAGGCCGTCCCGAGTTGGACGTGGACCTCAAGGCCGATCACCGTTTCCCAACTCATCAGCGGACCTCGGCCACGGGATCGAGCCGGGCCTCGAGGGCGGCGGCGATGGCCAGCATTCGCGCCTCCTGCCAGGCCGGCGCGATCAGTTGGGCTCCGATCGGGAGGCCGCTATCGCGGCCGACGGGAAGGCTCAAGGCCGGCAGACCCGCCAGACTCACGGCCGACACGAAGACATCGGCGAGGTACATGGCCACCGGGTCGGCGGTCTTGTCACCGGCCTTGAACGCCGGCGTCGGGGTCGTCGGGGTGATCAACGCGTCGATCCCGCTCGCGAAAACCCGGGAGAAATCCCCGCGAATCCGGGCCCGGGCCGCTTGGGCCTTGCCATAGTACGCATCGGAGTAGCCGGCGCTCAGCACGTAGGTGCCGATCAGAATCCGGCGTTGCACTTCGGGACCGAAGCCCTGGCCCCGAGTCGCCCGGTACATGGCGGTGAGGTCGGTGTCCTCGCCGGCGCGGCGACCGAATCTGACGCCGTCGAATCGGGCCAGGTTGGCCGCCGCCTCGGCCGGGGCGAGGACGTAGTAGGTCGGCACCGCGTACGCCGTGTGCGGGAGCGACACCTCTTGGACCCGGCCGCCGAGCTCCCGGACCAACCCGATGGCCCGGTCCACCCCGGCCCGCACCCCGGAGTGGAGGTCGGGCGGGAAGTATTCGACCGGCAGTCCGAAGGTGAGGCCGCGGAGGTCGGCGCGGGGCGGATCGAGCGCCAGCGGCGGCATCGCGGCGGCCGTGGCGTCGGCGGGATCGCCGCCCGAAATGGCGGCCAGCACCCGGGCCGCGTGGTCAACAGTCCGGCCGAAGACCGAGACGCAGTCGAGCGACGACCCGAAGGCCACCAGGCCGTACCGGCTGACCCGGCCGTAGGACGGCTTGACCCCGACGATGCCGCAGAAGGCCGCCGGTTGCCTCACCGAGCCGCCGGTCTCCGAGCCTAACGCCGCCGGCACCACGCCGGCCGCCACCAACGCGGCCGATCCGCCGGAACTTCCCCCCGGCACCCGATCTCCGTCGAGCGGATGGAGCACCCGCCCGTAGGCCGAGTGCTCCGTCGACCCACCCATGGCGAACTCGTCCATGTTGGTCTTGCAGGCCACCATCCCACCGGCGGCCCGGAGCCGGTCAATGACCGTGGCGTTGAACGGCGACCGATACCCCTCGAGGATCTTCGAGGCGCAGGTGGTCGGCAAGTCAGTGGTGACGATGTTGTCTTTGATGGCGATGGGCCAGGCGTGGAGCGGGCCGCCGGGCTCCAGGGCCTCGACCCGCCGAGCTTCAGCCGCGAGCGCGGCCGGCGACCAGGCCAAGGCGGCGTTCAACGAACCGGCCCGGTCGAGACGCTCCGCCGTATCGGCGGCCACCGCCGCGGGGTTCATCCGTCGGCTCGTGCCTTGGATCGGGGCACGACGAAGAATCCGTCCGTGAATTGCGGGGCAAAATCGGCGGGGCCGGCCGCCATCGGCGTGTGACGGACGACATCCGCCCGGAACCCCGCCCCGGGGATCGGCTCGTCGGCCGCCGGCTCGCCGGTCTCTCCGAGTGCCGCGAGCTGCCCGACATACGAGACGATCCGGTCGAGTTGCGCCGCCAACGCGGGCACCTGGTCGTCCGCCACCTCCAGCGCGGCCAAAGCCGCGAGGCGGGCCACGTCGGCGGGGGTCACGCTCACGCGCTCTCCCAGTCCCGCTCGAGGCCGGCGTAGGCCACCAAGAGTTGTTTGGTGCCGAACTCGGGGTCGTCGAACGCCACCGTGACCTTGAGGTCCTTGCCGCCGCCGTGAAGACCCTGAATCAGGCCGCTTCCGAACCGGCGATGTTTGACCCGCTCGCCTTTGACGTAGCGGGGCGCGTCCTGGGAGACCTCTTCGACGGCGTCCCGGTCCGGCGCTTTCGGCGCGGAGCCGAACGACGGCTGCGGCGCCCGCTTTTCCCAGGTGTTGCCGCCAAATCGGGCGCTGGACGTGCGGCCGCCGTACCGGTTGCCGCCGCCCCACGTCGGGGCGAACAACGAAGAGGTGGTCTTCTCGTCCACGATCCCCGGTGGAATCGTCTCGAGGAATCGAGACGCCATGCTCGGGAGGATTTCACCGCCCCGCCGTCGCGACCGGGCAAACGACAGATAGAGCTTGTCCTTGGCGCGCGTCAACGCCACGTAGAAGAGGCGCCGTTCCTCTTCGAGCCCCTCGGTGGACTCCGCCGCCCGGGAGAGCGGAAACAGGCCGTCCTCCATGCCCGCGACCACGACGAGGGGCCATTCGAGCCCCTTGGCCGTGTGAATCGTCATCAGCGTCACCCCGGCTTCGTCGCCGTCGGACTTGTCGACCGCCGACAAGAGCGCCGCTTCGGTCAGGAACCGCTGGAGCGGCGTGGTTTCGTCGCCGTCGGTCACGACTTCGGACCAGCTGGCCGCCGCCGCGACCAGCTCTTTCACGTTATCCCACCGGTCTTTGCCCTCGACGCCTTCCTCGTGCAACAACCGTTCGTAGTTGATGGATTCGATCACGGCTTCCAGGACCACCGCGGGCTGGTCGCCGCCGACCCGCTGCTTGAGGCCCTGGATCAACTCGGCAAACCGGCGGAACGCCTCCCGGATGTTGGGCCGGAGCCCGGCGATCCGCTCGGCAATGCTCGACGTGTCGAGGAGCGGCCGGCCCCAGGTGGCCGCCACTTCGCGGAGCGCCTCGAGGCTGGTGTCGCCGATGCCCCTGCGGGGAACGCCGATCGCCCGGAGGAAGGCCTCGTCGTCGGCCGGGTTCACCAAGAGCCGCAGGTAGGCCAGCAGATCTTTGACCTCGCGGCGCTCGTAGAAGCTCGTTCCGCCGATGAGCTTATAACTAATATTATTGAGTCGAAGGACCTCTTCAAAGGGCTTGGCCAGTCCGTTAGAGC
>JANMHX010000040.1:0-4697 GCA_031375485.1 Gemmatimonadota bacterium
CTACGATCCGACCCTGACATCGGTCCTGCAACTCTCGGACGACCTTCGGCTGGCAATAGCTGCCCCCCCCGGGCCCGACGTGGAGGCCTCCGGCCGGCTGATGGAGATCGCGGTCCAGTACGACGGACCGGATCTCTCCGACGTGGCGGCGGCGACCGGACTGTCGGAGCGGGAGGTCGTGGCCCGGCATCTCGCCATCGAGTACCGAGTCCTGTTGCTCGGTTTCGTCCCGGGGTTCGCCTACCTCGGACCAATCGACCCCGCCTTGGTGCTGCCCCGACGGGCCTCGCCGCGGACCCGGGTGCCGGCCGGGTCGGTGGCGATCGCGGGGGCCCAGACCGGGATCTATCCGGCCGAGACGCCCGGGGGCTGGCACCTGATCGGGCGCACCGCGGCCCCGCTGTTCGATCCCCGCCGCACCCCGCCGGCGCTGCTCGCCGTCGGCGATCGGGTGCGGTTTGTCGAGGAGCGTTAGGTGCTGACCGTCATTCGGGCCACCGGGCTCGCGTCGGTCCAGGATCTCGGATGGGCCGGCCACCGGAGCATCGGGCTGCCACCGGGCGGCGCGATGGATCCGGACGGGCTTCGGATCGGGAATGCGCTGGTGGGCAACCCGGACGGCGCGGCCGGGCTGGAGTTGGCCCAGGGCGAGCTCGTGTTAGGCTTTGACGCCGCGACGGCGGTGGCGGTGCTGGGAGGGGCCGTGGTGCGATTGAACGGCGTCGAGGTTCCGACGTCGACCCACCTCGCGATCCCGAACGGCGGGCGTCTCGAGATCGCCTCGGCGGCCGGCCGGCGGTTCGTCTTCGTCGCCCTCCAGGGCGGCGTCGACGTCCCGGTGCTGCTGGGCAGCCGCTCCACCTACCTCCCGACCGCACTCGGCGGGTTCGAGGGCCGCCGGCTCCTGGCGGGTGACCAACTCCGCTTAGGACCGAGCCCCTTCACCGCGCCCGCCCCCGGCACCGCGCTACCGGTACCGCTGATCGAGCCGGGCCCGGTCCGAGTCGCGCCGGGTCCGCAAGCCCATCTCTTCGGGAACGACGCCTGCCTCCGGTTCAGCGAATCGCCCTACCGGGTGGCGGTCAACTCCGACCGGATGGGCACCCGGCTCGAAGGCCCGCCCCTCGCGATCAAGATGACCGCGACCCTGCCCTCGGAGGCTACCTGCCTGGGCGCCGTCCAAGTTCCGGACGACGGGCAGCCGATCGTCATCCTCCGGGACGGGCCGACGGTCGGCGGCTACCCCAAGATCGGCGCGGTCATCCGCGCCGACCTGGCCCGGTTTGCGCAAATGGCGCCGGGCGCGCTGGTTCGATTCGCCTGGGTTTCGACGGCCCAGGCCGGCCTGCTCTGGCGTGGGTCGGTGGCGGAGCTTACGGCGTCGTTGGCCGCGGTACGGGGGTCGGCGCCACCGGCGTGACATCGAGACCGGCCCATGAGGCCTCCCGCCCGTCGCTGTAGCGGAGGTCGAAGAATCGGAGCCGTCCGTCCCCAAGTTCCCGCACGGCCGGATAGCGCGACCACCCCAACAACGCTCGCCCCTCCCGACTCTGCTCGAGCGCCCGAACGGCATCGGCAAACCGGGGACTTCGCGGGAGGATCGAATCGACCCGAGTCGTCCCGGTCAACAGATCAACCGTCCCGATCCGATACCGCCCGCCATCATCGGCAATCAGTTGCTTCCGAAACGGGGTCACCGGCAGGGCGGTGACCATCAGGCGAGCCGGGTCGACGTTGCCTAACGATCGAACCGCGAGCGCCCGGCCGAATGTCGTCGCGGCGATCATCCCGCCGACGTACACCGACCCGGCGGCCAACGCGATCCGGAGCGGGCGGGCGGAGTCCGGCCGCCGGGCCCGCCGGCTCCGGCCCGCCAGGTAGAGGCCAAGGCCCAGGATGAGGTAGAGCCACGGGTCCACGATGAACAGGCTGTCGCCGTAGAACCACCGATCCTGAAACGGCATCAACCAGCGCATCCCGTAGTTGTTGAGATAGTCGAGGAATGGATGGGTCAGCACGCCAACGGCGGACACCGCGGCGACCGGTCCGAACCGGGCTCGGGGCCCCCCCGGGGCGGGACGCCAGCGGTCGAACAGCAGGACCGCCGCCGCGATCAGCACCGGCCAGAGGAGGAGCGCCGGGATTCCGTGCGACACCCCGCGCCGCCAGGCCAGGTTCTCGCCCACGAACGTAGCCACGATATCGACATCGGGGGCGTTGGCGGCGAAAATCAGCACCGCGGTGGCCCGTGGCGTCCAGCGGTCGAACCCGCCTTTCGCGAGAGCGGCTCCCACCAGCGTATGGCAGATCGGATCCATCGTGCCGCCTTTCGGGTCAACTGGAGTAACTTTGGTCCGACGGGCAATAACCTACCGAGGATCGACCGATGCGACCATTGGCATGGCTGACCGGACTGTTGGCGTTGATCGGCCAGCCCGCGGCGGCCCAGGAGAAGCTCCTCACCGATTGGGGGACCTTCGTCTTCGAGCGGGACCTCGGCTCGACCAGTGGTATCGTCGCCGGGCCCGCCGACAGCGTCTACCGGGTTCTCAAGGCGTTCTTTGCCGACGTCAAGCTCGAGATGAAGGAGGACGATCCGACCAACCGCCAGCTCGGAGTGAAGCGCCTCCGGGTGAGCCGGCGGATCGGCAAGAAGCCGGTCTCAGCATTCCTCTCCTGCGGCGAAGGCATTACCGGGGCCAACGCCGACCTCTGGCACGTGTTCCTGAACCTCGGCGCCCAAGTGTCTCCCACACCCAAGGGGGCCCGCCTCCAAATCATCCTCAGTGCGGATGCCGTGGACGTGCCGGGGGGCCGCAGCGAACGGGTCCCCTGCGCGACCACCGGCCGCTTGGAACTCGACATTCTGACTCACCTCCGCCAGGTCTTCCCGGGTACCTGAGGTCCGGACCTGCCCCCGCGCAGAAACCTGCGTGGCTGTGGCTGCGGTCCCCCCTGTGTCGGACCCGCGTGTCGTTCCAACACGGGTCCGTGTGGCCGCCGGCTGCGGGGCCCAATTCACGGCACTTAGCCCTAGGAAAAGCTGGTACGGGGATTGCCCATGTCGATACCCGGAGGCATGACCCGAATGAGGTATTGGCACTGGATGGCCGGCGTGGGACTGCTCGCCGGGTGTTTTGGACTCGACCCGGCGGAGGTTCCGCTGGGCGAGGAGTTCGAACTCGCGCCGAATCAAAGCACTCGGATCGTCGGCACCGACCTAACGGTCGGCTTTCGACGAGTGGTCGGCGACACCCGGTGCCCCCTCGACGCGGTGTGCGTCGTCGAGGGAAAGGCTGGGATTGAGCTGGGCGTCTTCGGCGGCTCAACTCAGGGACCGGTTTTGCTCGACGGGGCACTGCCGGCGAGGGTGACCGAGGGCCGCTACGTCATCGAGGCCCTGGACTTGAGGCCGTATCCGGCGCTCGTTCGGGGGGTCATCCGCCCGGAAGATTACCGGCTCCGGCTGGTGGTGAATCTGGCCATCATCCAATAGCTCGATCCAGCCCGCGATACTGCACCGCCTCCGCCACGTGGGGCGCCCGAACCCGCTCCTCCCCCCCGAGATCCGCGATCGTCCGAGCCACCTTCAGAACCCGGGCATACGCCCGGGCTGTCAGCCCTAGCCGAGCCAGCGCCAGGGCCAGGAGTTTCCGGCCCTCGGCGTCTGGGGCGCACCACCGATCCACCCCGCGCCCCGACAGCTCCGCGTTGACCGACGCGGACGACTGGCCGACGAACCGAAGTCGCTGCCGTTCCCGGGCGCGCTCGACCCGTGCCGCCATTGTCGGGCTCGATTCGGCCGGGTCGCTGCCGACGAGTTCCGACCAGGCCACGCCGGGCACCGCACACTGGAGGTCGATCCGGTCGTAGAGAGGCCCCGAGATCCGGTTCCGATAGCGACGACGACCCTCGATCGTGCATTGGCATTCCCGGGCCGGGTCGCCGAAGTAGCCGCAGGGGCACGGATTCATCGCGGCCACCAGCATCATCCGGGCCGGGTAGGTCACGGTTACGTGCGCCCTGGCAATCGTGACAATTCCGTCTTCGAGTGGTTGGCGGAGGGTATCGAGCACGTTCCGGCGGAACTCGGGCAGTTCATCGAGGAACAGCACGCCGCGGTGAGCGAGGCTCACTTCGCCGGGGCGAGAATGAGCGCCCCCGCCCGCCATGCCCGCATCACTCACGGTGTGGTGGGGGGCCCGGAACGGACGGACGCTTCGGAGGCCGACCGCCGACCCACCGAGCCCCGCCACGCTATGGACCTTCGTCACCTCGATGGCCTCGGCGGCGGTCATCGGAGGCAGGATGGTGGGCAGCCGGCGGGCCAGCATCGTTTTGCCGCTGCCCGGGGGACCGACCATGAGCAGGTTGTGTCCGCCGGCCGCCGCGATCTCGAGGGCGCGCTTGGCAAGGACTTGTCCTCGGACTTCAGCAAAGTCCACGGTGTCGGCAGGCGCGTCGACTATCGGCGGGCCGGCTGCTCCAGCGTGCAGGCGGCTGCGGCCCAGGAAATGATCGGCGATCTCCCGGAGCGACGGAGCGGCCAATACCTCAATCCCCTCGACCAATGCGGCCTCGGCCCGATTGGCCGACGGGATCAGGACCCACCGGGCGCCGAGGGCCCGGGCGCAGCTCACCAGCGACAGGGCGCCTCGCACCGGCCGAAGGCGGCCCTCGAGGCCGAGTTCGCCGAA
>JANMHX010000042.1:0-1858 GCA_031375485.1 Gemmatimonadota bacterium
TGCCGGCCCCGAAGAGAGTCCGGGCTACATCAGCCGCCAGCACGGTGACAGGGGCGCCGCCCCGGATTTCGGAGGGTGCGAAGAACCGGCCCCGGAGCAGGGTTCCGCCTTGGAGGTCCATGAACCGCTGATCGGCGCCGAACACGATGGTGGTTTGGGTGGTGGCGTCGGCTTGGGCGATTCGGGTGAAGAACCGGCACCAGAGGGCGGCGTGGCGGATGACGGGGGACTGGGCGATGGCCGCGGCATCCGCCTCGGAGACCACCGGGCGTTGACGAACCTCCGGGGGCAGGTTGTCCGGATTCATCGGGGTGCCGGCGCTGAACCGAAAGACATAGAACGTGTTCGGGACGGCGGCATTGAGGGCGGTAAAAATCTGGGTCTGGATTCCCTGGACGATCGACGCCATCGTCATCACCGTCGACACCCCGATGACCACGCCGAGAATGGTCAGGAACGAGCGGAGCTTGTTGGACCGGAGCGAGTCGAGGGCCATGGCGACGCCCTCGGTCAGGGTGTGGAGCCGCATCGGCTAGCCGTCGGACCGCAACGCGGCGATCGGATCGAGCCGGGCGGCCCGGCTGGCCGGATAGACCCCGAACAGGATCCCGGTGCCCGCGCCGAGCGCGAGCGACACCCCGACCGACCAAGCGGTGACCTTGGCGGGGAGCGGGCTGACCGCCGCCACGACCATGGCCAACGCCGCGCCCGAGAGGACGCCCAAGAGGCCGCCTAACGCCGCCAGGATGACCGACTCGACCATGAACTGGCGAAGAATGTCCCGGCGCCGGGCGCCCAACGACTTCCGGAGCCCGATCTCGTAGGTCCGTTCGGTCACCGACATCAGCATCACGTTCATGATCACGATGCCGCCCACGACGATCCCGATGGCTACCACCGCGGGCACGACCAGGAACAGCACGCTGGTCAGAGTGGCCCAAAACGCCAAGAGGGCATCGGCCTTGTCGACCGCGAAGTCGTTCGGCTCGTTCGGCCGGAGCCGGTGGGCCACCCGCATCGCTTCTTCGGCGCGGGCCATCGCCCCGGCCAGTTGCTCCGAGGTCGCCACTTTGACCGAGACAGTGGTGGTCAGCCGGCGGCCGTACATCGCCTCGAAGGTCGGCAGCGGGGCCAGGATGAAAGAATCAAATGACTGGCCGAGGACCCGCCCCTTGGAGGCAACGACGCCCTTGATGGTCAACGGAAGCCCGCCGACCCGGATCGATTTCCCGACCGCCTGCTCGGCCCCGTCGAACAGCTTGTCGGCGATGTCGAAGCCCACAACCGCGACGTACCGCCGCTCCCGGATATCGGTGTCGGTCAGCGGCTCGCCGGCGGCGAACCGGTAGTCCTGGACGGCCTGATAGTCGGGCGTCACGCCGAAGACCAACGCGCCGGACACCTCCCGGTTCCGAAAGGTGACGTCGACTGACGGGGTGGGCCACCCGGATTGGAGTGAGACCGCCTCGGCATCCGGGAGCGCGGCCCGGACCGCTTCGGCATCCTCCTGGGAAATCAGCGGCCGTTGATTGATCCGCCGGACCTCCTCGTCGGAGAGCAACGTCGTGGCGATCGGGGTCCGGCGCACCTGGAACGAGTTGGTCCCGATAATGGCGCCGGTGAGGTTGTCTTTGACGTAGGCGTTCATCCCCTGGATGATCGCCACTACGGTCACCAAAAAGCCGACCGAGACGATGATCCCGAGCAGGGTAAAGAACGACCGGAGTTTGGAGGTCCGGATGGCCTCAACGGCCAGCCGGATCGCTTCGGACAGGGGCATGGATGAAGATAGTCACTCGGCACTCGGCACTCGGCACTCGGCACTCGGCACTCGGCTTGGCATTCGAGTGCCGAGCGC
>JANMHX010000068.1:0-43672 GCA_031375485.1 Gemmatimonadota bacterium
CGCGGCCAGGGCCCGTTCCAGCAGGCGCTCGTTCGGCACGCCCGGCACCGCGAACTGCCGCTCTTCGGCACGGATATAGGATTTGGCCAGTGCGTTCCAGGCGGGCGCGGAGGTGGAATCGAGTCGGATGGCCGCGTTGAACGCCGTGATCGCCTCGACGATGCCGCCCGGGGTCCGCCGATCGTAGGCCCGGACGCCTTGACGGTAGAGCGTCATGAGCTCGGAATCAGGGGTCCGGGGCCCGGTGCCCCGGGTCTGTGAGCCGATCATCCAAGCACCGATTCCCACGGCGGCCGCCAACCCCACGGCCAACCCGGCCCGGCGGAATCCGAGGCGGCGCGGCGCGAGTGGTTGGGGCCGGTGGAGCGCAGTCAGGAACGCGGCCACGTCGGGGAAACGATCCGCCGGCACGCGCTCCAACGCCTTGAGAACCGCCTGCTCAACCGCAGGCGGCACCGTCGGCCGCACGGGCAACAGGGAGCGAGCCGGCTCGGCCAGACGGCGGGCCATGGTGGCCTGGGCCGTCGGACCCCGGAACGGTGGCTCCCCCGCCAACATCTCGTACAGTATGGTGGCCAGGCTGTACTGGTCGGTTCGGGCGTCGACGGGGCCGGCCAATCCCTGCTCCGGGCTCATGTAGGCGGGAGTGCCGATGGCAAGCCCCGTGCTGGTCAGGCGTTGGCCCTCCGTCTCGGTCAGCGCTTTGGCAATCCCGAAGTCGACGACGTAAACGTTCCCGTCCGCGAGGAGGACGTTTTCCGGCTTGATGTCGCGATGGACGATGCCCTGCCTGTGGGCCGCCTCGAGCGCACTGCCCACGGCATCGGTGATCCGCAATGCTTCGTCGATCGGCAGTTGCTGTTCACGGGCGAGCCGGCTCCGAAGCGACTCACCCGCGAGATACGTCATCGCATACCAGGGCAACGCCATCCCGTCGGGGTCATGAACGACGCCGGAATCGAGGATCGGGACGATGTTGGGGTGTTGCAGCTGGGCCGTGAGGCGGACCTCGCGGATGAAACGGTCGACCCCGATCGCCCCGGCCAGTTCCGGCATCAGGATCTTGATCGCGACCGGCCGCTCGTGGCGGAGATCCCGGGCCAGCCAGACGGTGGCCATGCCGCCCCGCCCGAGCTCTCGCTCGACGGCATACCGGTCGGCGATCAGCGTGCCGACCATTACCTCGGCGCAACCGCGAAGTGGGTAGCGTTCCCGCCCTCGATGGCGGCCCGCTCGGCGGCCGAGCACCGGAGCAACTCGAGCTTCGCCACGCTGCTCTCGGGAATCCGGAGTGGCATTCCGGTGCCGAAGGAAAACCGGGTGGCGCCGATCGTGGCCACCAGGTGATCGATGTCATCCATCGGCGGACCCCAGAGCCAGCAGATGTCCCAGAGCACCCGGGCCGACTCCGCAGGGGTCGAACCGAAGTGAACCTGCTCGATGAAGTCGCGATCGGCGTGGGTCACAATCAACCGAACCTTCGAATCGACTCGAAGCAGTCCCCGAACCTCCGCGGGCGAGAGATCCGGAAACCGGTCGTGAGGATGACGCTGGCGACCATCCTCCAGCTTGACGGCCATCATGATCGGGACGCCAAGCTCCCCAGCCCGGGACGCAACGGCCGCCATCTCGGCGCCGAGCGGGTCGATCCCGAGAAAGGTCGCGTCGACCCGCACCGCCGGCGCCCTTGCCGCCGCCTCGGCAAGCACGGCTTCCCAATTGGCGAGCCCCGGGTGCACCGCCGGCACCGGACGCAAGGCCGGCTGGCTCTCGGCAACCCGGTACAGCATCGCGTTCCCCACGGTCGGATCCCGCCAGAACATGGCCGGGAGGTTCGAGACCCAGGCCTGGTCGATCCCGGTACGCTTCATGGCCTCGAGCAACAGCGCGGGCGACCCGCCTTCGATCTTCCGAAACGGGTAATGACCCAGGAAGGCGTTGACGTCGATTCGCATCAGGCCGCTCCAAACGCGCCGCGAGGAAAAATCCCGGCCGCGTTCCGCCAGGCGATCTTCTCGACCGCATCAGAGGGTAGCAGGTGTTCGAGATACCGGAGCTTGGCCCAACCGGTGCAGAGGGTGAGATCGGCGCCCCAAATCAGCCGGTCGACCCCGATCTGATCGACGCAGGCTTCGAGCATCCCGCCGTCGACCCCGCTGCCGGAGAGATCGACGAACACGTTCGGCTGAACCCGGGCAACATGGAGCGAGTGGAGCCAATCGCCGCCGCCGCCGATATGGGCGAGCAGGAACGACACTGCCGGATGGCGTTTGGCCAGGACGCAGAGTTCGGCGGCATCGGACGCCTCCTGGCCCGGCCACTCCCGGCGACGATTCTGCCAGATGTGGTGAAGCACCGGCACCCCGCCCCGGCGAGCCCGCTCGACCACCGGATCGAGCAGGGGATCGGTACACCGGCGGCTGGCCGCCAGCTTGACGCCGATCATCCCGACGGCCAGGCACCGGTCGATCTCGCCTAACGCGTGCTCCGTGAAATTCGGATTGACGGCCACGTACCCTTTGATTCGGTCGGGATGGGCCAGGATCAGCTCGAGCAGGGCGTCGTTCGCCACGGTCAGATCGGCCGGCGACGGGAAGTAGGTCGGCGAGGTCCGGCCCCAGGAACCCAAGATCGATGCGACGTGCCACCGAACCCCGATCCGGTTCCCGGCCTCGAGCCGGCTTGCGTTCCGCTCGGCCCAATCCGGCCGGCTGCTGCCGGGATGATAGAAGTGGGCGTGGGCGTCAATCAGCATCAGGCCTCGAGTTCCGAAAGAACCTCCGACACCACCGCCACGCACCGGTCGTTGTCGGCCAGGTCATGGGCCAACGAAACGAAATTGTAGCCGGTTCGCTTGAACAGCACCCCGCGGTACGCCGCACCCCGGGCCACCCGAGCCCCCACGCCCTCATCGCGAAACCGGAGGTGGCACATTTCGGGAACTCCAGCCACGCCGGTCACCAACCCGGGATGCCGCGCCGCGATCGCCTGAAGCCCAGCGTAGAACGCGCCGCCCACCCGGCCGAGGTGCTCCGGAACCCGAAGCCGGACGGTCGCGTCAAGCGCGGCGTGAGCAGCCGCCAAGGCCACGAACTCGGTGGCGAGGGTCGATGAGACCCAGGTCCGGGTGAGGACGTCCATGAACCGGCGGCTTCCCCCCACGGCCGCGAGCGGGAAGCCGTTGCCGAGTGCTTTCCCATAGACGACCAAGTCGGGCCGGACGCCGTAGCGCTCGACCGCGCCTCCCACCGCGAGGCGGAATCCGGTTTTGATTTCATCGAAGACCAAAGCGGCGCCCACCCGCTCCGTTTCGGTCCTGAGGAGCCGAAGCCACTCGAGGGACGGAGGCCCGTCCACGACCGGCTCGACGATGACGAGAGCCAACCCATCGCCCACCTCCCGAATCGCGTGCAGAGTTCCATCACAATCGTTGAACGGCACCGTGCCGTAGAGGGCCGAAATGGTCTTCGGCACGCCGGGCTCAGTCGCGGCCAGATCGAGCCAACCGTGGTAGCCGCAGCCTAACACCCGGTCGCGCCCGGTCGCGGCCCGGCCGATCCGCACCGCCGCCGCGACCGCTTCGGCGCCGGTCTTCAGGAACCGCACCTGCTCCACCCAGGGAACCACCGCCGCCAACCGGGCCGCCAATCGCTCCTCGTCGACGGGGGCCAGCGACCCGACCCCACCCCTGGCGATCGCCTCGCGGGCGGCATCCGCGACGGCTGGATGCCCATATCCGAGCGTCACGGCGCCTAACGCCATCACATAGTCGAGGTACTCGCGCCCCTCGACGTCCCAAAGCCGAGACCCCGCACTCCGCACCATGGCCACCGGGAGCCCGGCACGGTCGCCCGGTCCAAACAGAGACTCGGGCCGCTTGCTGCCGGTCGAGGTCCCGCCCGGAATGGTCATCCGAGCAATTTGAGCGAGCCCCACTGTCGGGGGTCTCGCCGATCGCCCCGGAGATAGATCCACCCGTTCCCCCCGCCCCACGCCAACTGGCCGGCCCGCCGGATCCGCCCCGGGCGGGCCTCGTTGACCGCCACGTCGAACAGGACGAGCGGCTGGCCGGACGTTTCCCCGAGTTCCCCGCAGGGCAACCTGACCGTGAGCGAGTAGCCCAACTCGAGCCAAGCCGATCCTCCCCGAACCTCCGCTGCCATGGCCCGGTCCTTCTCGTCGATGGCCCGAACCAGGATGCCGCCGGCCTCGTCGGGCCGAATCACGAATGCCCGCGGTTCGCCGGCCTCGCCGATCTGGTAGTAGACCTGGATGCCGTCGGAGTGGATATCGTCGGGCTCGTTATCGAGCCGGAGCGGCGCCGTACCGGCCGGCGATACCACGACCTCGGGTTTCTGGACCTGCACCGCGAGATAGAGATACCCCACATCCCAGTTGACGAACGCCGTCGCCGCAAAGTCGTCGGGGCCGGCGTACGGTTCCTCGCTCCGGTAGTAGTGCCCCTCATCAGCCATCTCGAGTGGCGCCCGATCATCGAATCCGTCAAGCGACCCGTCGAGGGCCGGTTGCCGGTCCACTCGAAGCGCCCGCCCCTCCGTCCGAATCGGCCGCTCGCTCAACAATTTCTTCCGGACCGCCGGCGCCGCCCGGACCCCGCCTAACGTGATCGTACCGTCCGGCGTCACGACACTCACCGTGCCCTGCCCCAGCCGAACCTCGACACTCCCCTCCCCCGCCGAGTGCCGAGCGCCGAGCGCCGAGTGCCGAGCCACGGTGACGCGATCAGGCTGAACCACCACCTCACCGACACCGCCGGACAGGTCGAGCACCGCCGCTAGCCGCCGAAGCGGCCCGGAGCGGACGAGATAGAACGGACGCTCGGGGTCGCCCGGTCGCCCGAGGCCGGTGGCCCGGATGACCGTGCCGCCCACGAGGTGAAGACGCACGGTCGCGTCTCCCTTCCGCGCCGCGAGCACCACGTCGCCACTGGCGGCCACGAACTGCTCGGCTCCTTTGGCGAACTCATGGTCGAGCTCGGCCGGCTCCCACCGGCCGGCGGTTTCGACGACGACCTCGCCATCCAAGTGCCACGGCACCTCGAACCCGGGATCGCCCTCGACCACGTCGAGGATCCAATCGGGCCCGGTAACGACGGTCCGCTTGAACGACGCAAACTCGCCCACCACCCAGCCCCAGTCACCCGACTCATCGAAGGCTGAACAGCGGGCGTCTTCCATGGCCTGCGAACGGCCGGCCGGCATCGGCGCGTTGTGGGCCAGGGTCGACCGGTACCAGAACAGGTCGCGCGACACGTAGGAGCCGGCGCCGGGATCGGCCAGCCAGTGAACCCCATCGGCATGAAGGGTCAACTGCAACCGATCGGGATGCCCATGGCCGCCGCCATACCCGCCGCACTCGAGGCTCAGGTAGCGGGTACCCCGCCGGAGCACCGCCACACCCTGGGTCACCAACAACTCGCTGTGCCAGGCAAACGGTTCCGCGTCGGGCAGCGATTCGGCCATGGCGAACAGCATCCACCAGGAGAGGTCGGCCCGGGTCGTCGTGGTGCGGGCCGGTTCGCCGGCGTCGTGGAGATAGGCGTCGTAGGTCAGTTCGCCCTTGGCCGGCTGGCGGTAGAGCGCGGCGAGCCAGGCGGCCAGGTCGTCCGGGGCGTCGTCGCCGAGCCGGGCCAGCGCCCACTCCCACACTTCGAGATAGGCCGGATGGGCCAGGGAGACCCCGAACCGGGCATCTTTGCGCGCCGGAAACGTGCCATCCGGGAGCGCCGTCTTGGCCGGCGCCATCAACGCCCTGCCTAACGTTTCGACCAGAACCGGATCGGCGAGCAGGTCGGCCCCGGCCACCTTGGCCCAGGCAATGCCGGTGACCAGCCCCCGGATTGCAAACAAATGGTAGTTCTCGCCCTCGGCCCACATCCCGTCGTCCCCGAACCCTTCCGTCAGGTGGCCGAGCAGGCCGGTCCGGCCCTCGATGGCGGACTGGGCCAGGTCGTCGTCGTCAAACCAGACCGCGATGGCCGTCAGCGCCGCGGCGTTCCAGGTCTGGCGGTTGCTCATCCCCTCGTCGAACTCGCCGATCAGCTGGGCCGCTTCGTCGGCGATGGCGTTGATCGCTTCGATATCGGCTTCGTTGAGCCAGCCGCGCTCCCGGAGGAGGTGGGCCGCGGCGAGGTAGTTGGTGATCCAGATCGACTCGAGATAGGTCGAGAAGAACAGGTGGGTGGGGCCGAGGACATTGTCGTCGTTGGGGAGGGCGTGGTACAGCTCGTAGTAGGCCGCCAACAGTTGACCGGCCCGCTCGGCACACCGCTGATCGTCGGTGAGCACCGCGACGGCCGCGAGCTCCGCGGCTCGCTCGGCGATCCAGAGGTGCTGAGCCCGGGCCCAGTGCCCGTCGTGGCGGGGGCCGGTGGCGGTCGCATGACACATCCCGCAGGTGTGGACCGAGGGACTCCAGGGATCGAAGGCCAGAATGGTGCCGCACGTGGGACAGATCCCGCCGTCGGTCGAGAGCATGGCTTTCTGTTCCGGCACCACCGGCACTTGCTCCAGCAGCCGCCCGGCCCGCCCCACCTGACGGGCAAGCAATGCCGCTAGGTCGCCGCTCCCAAGCAACCGCCGCCGCGCTTCGATCTCCTCGATCGTTACCACACCCGCACTCCTTCCCATGCCCACTGCAATGGTACAACGGTCGACCCCTGGTCCATGGCCACCCGAGCGGCCCGGGCCGGATCGCCCCCGATGATGAAGAACATCGTCCCGCCGGCCCCGGCCCCGGCCGCCTTACCGCCTAACGAGCCGCAATCGGCCATGGCTTGTTCGAGCCGGGCCATCACGGGTGTTTGCATCCCCGGATCGAGCTGCTGCTGGAGCCGCCAATTGGCCGACAGCAGACCGCCGACCCTCCGGGCATCGCCGGCCGCCAGCGCTTCGGCCATCTGGAGACCGACACCGGCCAAGCCCTCGAGCGCCCCGACCACCGCGGCATCACCCTCGACGAACCGGGTCATGACCCGCTCGATGGTGGCCGACGACACTCGCGATTGCCCGGTGTAGCAGACCACGATGTGGCGGGCCAGCCAAGCCGCGAAATCCGGCGCCAGCTCCAACGGGCGAACCAACACCCCGGCGGCCGAGAAGTCTAACCGATGAAACCCGCCGAGTGCGGCGGCATATTGGTCTTGCTGGCCGCCCGGCAACCGAGCCTCGACGGACTCGAGCTCGAAGGCCCGAGCCGCCAGGGCGGCGGGCGTGGCGGCCTCACCAATCGCCCGGGCGCAGGCACCCACCAGCGCCACGTCCATCGCACCCGAGCTGCCAAGGCCCGATCCGGGCGGCGCGGCGGAGCGGGTGGTGAGGCGGCACGGAGGCAATCGGTGCATCCGGACGGCGGCCTTGAGCAAATCGAGCCGGCCGTCCGGTTCTTGGAGTCCGTCCCAATCGGACTCGACGATGTGGCCGAGGTCGGTCGCCTCGAGGCGGTAGTGGTCACCGCAGATCGACAACTCGGCTTCGGCCCGGAGTTCGATGGCCGCGTTGACCACGACACCCCGACGCTCGGTCGCAAACGGGGCGACATCAGTCCATCCGCCCGCGAAATCGAGCCGGGCCGGCGCGGACGCTCGGATGATTGGGGGATCCTGGACTGGCACCAGGGAAAGTTATCGGGGTCGGGAGGGGGGCGCACCGGGTATCGCACGAAACCCCACTCGGGCCAGGTCGTAGGGCCTTGGACATGCCGATCATCTCCGCGCCCGCTGACTTGGTGAGGCGACGTCCCCGCTGGCTGCCGCTCGTCGTGGCGGCCGCGGCATGCCTTGGGGGCACGGCGGCACCTCTGGCCGCCTGTGATCCGGTCTGGCTTCCTTCGGTTCGACTCCCAACCACCGCGACCCTGGTGATCCGGTTTTCCACCGATACGATAGCCGACGTGGCGAGCCCGGTGTTCGCGCCCGCACGGGCGGCCGCGTTCGAGCGGCACCGCGACCTCGCGCGCCGGACTCGGTTCGGGCTTCGGGCCACGATCATCGCTGTCGACGCCAGGTCGGCGTGGCGGCCGGCCAGCGGCACCGCGGTTGTCCTGGTGCCCTGGGAATTCAGCGAGGACTGTGAGCCGTTCCCGTTCGGCCCGAGCGCTCGGTGGGCTCGGCCCGCCGTTCCCTCGGTCGTGACGGCGTGGCTCCGGCCGCGGTCGGGCTGGATCGGCGGGGTGGCGACGCTCGATGTGGAGAAAGCGGGCATCGAGCCCCGATGGACCGACCAAGATCCTCGGTGGCCCCACGATCGGACCAACCTGATGTCGGCCCTCGAGTATCTCGCATTGACCGAGATGCTTCCGACCCCGGAGGACCTGGTCCGCCGACCGCGGGCCGTCGAGGAGCGAATCGATGGCTGGGCGGCCCGTCATCCCGCCCTGGCCGCCAAAGAACCCGGGGGAACGATTCTCGCCAATCTCCGGCGGCAGCTCACAGCGAAATAGTGGACGGCCCGCGGTCAGCATCGTAGGTTACTACGGTCGCCCCTTTCAGGAGCTCGGCCGCGTGCGGAAACCTCAACGCTCCTGGTCGGTGGCCGTCGTCCTGGCGGTCCTCGCACTCGCCAAATTTCCCGCTTCGGCACTCGCGCAAGAACGGCCCCCGGCGCCGTTTGAGGTGGTCGCTACCCGGAATGTGATGGTCGCCTCCCCTGATGGTGTCCGGCTCGCGACCGACGTGTACGCCCCCGGACGGGGTGGCGTGGTCTCCGGCCGGTTTCCGGCCATCGTCGAGCGGACCCCTTACAACAAGGACAGCGGGGCCGAGGGGCAGGTCCAGTATTTCGTACCACTCGGCTATGTCGTCGTCCGCCAGGATATCCGCGGGCGCTACGGGTCCGAGGGGCACTGGCGGCCGTTGCGCGACGACGGTCCTGACGGCGCCGCGCTGCTGGCGTGGATTGCCGCGCAGCCCTGGTCGAACGGCAAGGTCGGGACCGTCGGCACCTCGTACGGCGGCGCCACCCAGCATGCGATCGCCATCACCAACGCGCCGAGCCTCACGGCCATGGTGCCGGTCGATGCGATGAGCAACACCGGGTACTACGGGATCCGCCACCACGGCGCCTTCGAGCTCCGGTGGCTCAACTGGATCATGACGTTAGGCAACGCCACGGGAACCCGGGCGGCGGCCACGGGCCTCTCGGCTTCACCCAACGGACTCTTGGCCGCGACCCGGGCGGCCTCAACTCCGGCGGCCATTCCGGCGCTGATCGAACTCGGCACCAAGATCCAGGCATCGGCCCGGGCTCTTCCGCTCCGGGCCGGAACCACCGGGCTCAAGTTCGCCCCGGACTACGAGTCCTGGTTGGTGGAGGCCATGCGGCACGGCGACAACGACGCGTATTGGGCCGACATGGGCGCGAGTGTGGTGGACCATCTGAAGCGGTACCAGGACGTGCCGGCATACCACGTCACCGGGTGGTATGACTCCTGGGGAACCCAGGTGGCCAACATGAACTACGTCCAGCTGTCGAAAACCAAGAAGAGCCTCCAGCGCCTGATCATCGGACCCTGGACCCACGGCGGGCAGGAGGTGAGTTACGCCGGCATGGCCGAATTCGGTGAGGCGGCCGCCATCGACATGAACGGGCTCCGGAAGCGTTGGTTCGACCGGTGGCTGGTGGGGATCGAGAATGGCGTCGACCGGGAGCCGCCGGTCCGGCTCTTCGTGATGGGCGGCGGTGATGCCCACAAGACGCCGGACAATCGGGTGTTCGTGGGCGGAACCTGGCGCGACGAACGCGAGTGGCCGCTCGCGAGGACGCGGTATACGCCGTACTACCTCCATGCCGACGGTACCCTGGCGCCCCGGATGCCCCGGGCGTCCGCGCCGACGGCCTATTCGTTCGATCCCCAGAATCCGGTCCCGACGATCGGCGGCAACGTGTCCTCCGAAGGCATCCTGATGCCCCGCGGCGCCCAGGACCAACGCTGCTCACCGGCCCACTGGCTCTGCCAAGACAATCTTCCGCTGTCGGCCCGCGCCGACGTGCTGGTGTTTCAGACCCCGCCCCTCGAACAGGCCGTGGAGGTCACCGGCCGGTTGGTGGTGACGCTCTGGGCCGGGTCCGATGCGCCAGACACCGACTTTACCGTGAAGCTGATCGACGTCTATCCCCCGAACGCGGACTATCCCGGGGGGATCGATCTCAACGTGGGCGACGGCATCGTCCGGGCCCGGTATCGCCAGTCGCTGAAATCGGCCCGGCTGCTGGCGGGACCCGGTCCCCAGGAATACACCATCGAGATGTATCCCACGTCGCTGGTTTTCGGCCCCGGACACCGGATCCGGCTCGATGTCTCGAGCAGCAACTTCCCCCGATTCGACATCAATCCGAACACCGGTGAGCCGTTGGGGCAGAGCCGTCGCTGGAACGTCGCCGAGAACGCGGTGTATCATGATCCGCTCCATCCGTCACGGATCGTCCTCCCGATCATTCCGCCTGCGAATCCGTAACGACCAAGGCGCCGGTTCCATCCATCATTCGTGCGGCCTGATGGGCCCGAGTGCCTCGGGGGTGGATCACTCACCAGCGGTCCCCCAACTCGAGCTCGTGAACCGACGGGTCAAATCCCGGAGCGAGGTCCAAGCGGCGGTGACGTCCGGGAGGTACTCCGACGCGACGATGAAGGTCCAGAGGTACGATACGATCGAGTAAATGTTCCCGGTGGTGAAGTCGTCGAGATCGATCGCGACGTAGAGAACCACCAGGAACACCGCGAGCAAGCAGAGCCGCATCACCGCGAAGGTCGTCGCCCCGATCCGCGCAATCCGGCCCTCCGAGCGGGCCACCGCGAGATAGTGAGCCCGGACCACCTCCGGATCGGCCGACGCGAAGACCTCGACCGCCCGCTCCCGCAGGCCGTGGACGTCAGACTGATGACCGCCCACCTTGCGTGCCAGGGTCTTCAGCAGGAAGGCAAGCGGCAGCACCGTCACGGTGGCGGTTGCCGCCAACCGCCAATCATAGAGCGCGAGCCCAATGACCGAGCCCACCAATCCGATGATTTCTTCGGTGGCCTCGGGAACCCGAAACTGCAGAAACTCGATGTACTCCCGGGACAACTCCGCCCGCCCCACCGCGACGCTCGGGCTCAAGCCCTGGTCCCGGGAACTCCTCGAAAGTTGGGCCGCCATGTCGGCGTAAATCCGCCCAAAGATCCCGGCATCGAGTGCCCGCCGGAGCGCCCCGACGATCGTGTTGGTCGCGTAGAGACCGATCCAAACCAACAACGGGAACACCACCAGATGAACGCCGGGCTTGACCCGCCAATCGACGAACGCATCGATGACCGGCCCGAAGGCAGCCGGCTCGGCCATCCAGGCAGCCCGCTCGACTACGACCAAGCCGAGGGCGACGGAGAGCCCTTGCCGGCTGTTTCGCAGTAACTCGCCAACTCGCATCCGACAAGAGTAACGAGGAGCGTGGCCTCAGCGAACGGTAGAACGGAGTGGCGCCGGTCTACCGACCGCCATCGTCAACCGACGCGAGCGCTCCGCTCCAGAGCAACGCGGTCGGGAGCAGGAGCAGGGTCACCAGGGTCGACAGCGTCAGCCCCCCGATCACGGCAATGGCCAACGGCCGCTGCAACTCGGCGCCGGACCCAAGGCCCAGCGCCAGTGGCAGGAGCCCCGTCATGGTACACACCGTCGTCATCACGATCGGCCGGAGCCGGAGCCGGCCCGCCTGCACCAAGGCTTCCGCGGGTGTGGCGCCTCCGGCGCGAAGGGTGCGGGCCGCATCGAACAGGATGATGCCGTTCTTGACCACCAGGCCGACCAGCAAGATCAATCCCATGAAGCTCGACACGTTGAACGGCACCCGAGTCACCGCCAGTGCGGTCAGAGCGCCGGTCAGACCCAGCAACGACCCGAGCAGGATCATTGCCGGACCCTTGATGCTCGCGAATTGGATCACCATGACCAAGAGAACCGCCCCGACCGCCATGGCCATGACCACCACGAATTGCTGGAAGGTCTGCCGCTGGCCGGCCTCCTGGCCGCCGAACTCGAGGTGCACGCCGGCCGGCAACTTGATCGGCCCCAACCGACGGCGAATGTCCCGCATGACGGCGCCCAAGCTGGAGCGGGTCGGGTCGATCGCACCGGTCACCGCCACCATCGACCGGAGATTTTCGCGAGTCAGTTCACTCACTTCGGCGGAATCATGAACCGAGCCCAGATTCCCGAGCGTGGTCCACCCTAACGGCCCGACGATCGGCATCCGGGCCACGACGTTCCGGTCATACCGGACCGAATCGGGGAGCCGGACCCGAATCGGGATCAACCGATCCGGTTCCCGCACCTCGCCCGCGGGCGCGCCAAACAGCGCGGCCCGCGCCTGCGCTCCGACTTGTTCGGTGGTGAGATCGAGTTGGGAGACCCGAATCGGGTCGAGCTGCACCGTCATTTGCGGGAGATCACCCTGGACGCCATTGAACAAGTCCTCCAGGCCCGACACCGATTCGATGGCCGCGGCGACCTGACGTCCGGCCACCTCGGCGGTTCGAACCTCAGGATGGAACACTTTGATCTCAACCGGCTCCGGTGCGCCGGTAAGGTCACCCAATAAGTCGGCCTGGACTTGAAAGAACTCGGTCCGGACGCTTGGCACCTGTGCCTCAATGGCCGCCCGGATCCGGTCCATCACTTCGAAGACCGTGACGTCCCGGTCGCCGCGGGGCTTGAGCAGGATCGTCATGTCGCCCCGGTTGGGAGCGGTGGCAAACAGGCCGAGCTCCGCCCCGGTACGCCGGGTAAATGCCGCGATCGCGGGGTCGGCTTGGAGAATCCGCTCGACCCCGCCCAACTGGCGGTCAGTCTCGGCAAGCGAGGCGCCGGTTGGGGTCCAGTAGTCGAGAATGAACCCGCCTTCGTCCATGTCCGGCAGGAACCCGGTGCCCATGACCCGGTAGATCCCGACCGACGTCCCCGCCATCGCCAGCGCGACCAGCGCCGCGACCCACCGCCGCTCCTGGGTCCACCGGGCAGCCCGCTCGTATCCCGCTTCGAACCGGGCCATCCGGAGCTGATACCACGGGGCAATGCGCTCGGGCGACCTCGCCCGCCGCCGGACGCTCCAGCCGACCAGGGTCGGAATCAGGGTGACCGACAGGACCAGCGACAACATCACCGCAATCGCGAGCGCGAGCGAGAAGGACTTGAAGAATTCACCCACCAGGCCGTCGAGAAAACCTAACGGCGCAAACACCACCACGGTCGTGAGCGTCGAGCCGGCCACCGGCGCGATGATCTCGGCCGTGCCCTGCTCGACCACCGCCGTCGGCGTGAGATCGGGCCGCGCGGCCAGTCGGCGTTCGATGTTTTCGATCACCACGACCGCATCGTCGATGATCAGCCCCACCGCCACCGCCAGGCCGCCCAGACTCATCAGGTTCAAGCTGTCGCCGAACAGGGCCATCCCGGCGAAGGTGCCGACGATGGCCAACGGCAACGTCAGGGCCGCCACGGCGGTCAAGAGCGGCCGCCCGAGGAACAGCAGCAACGTGAGAATCGCCAACCCGCCCCCGATCAGCATCGCATCCCGGACCCCGCTGATCGACTCCCGTACCAACAGGCCGAGGTCGTACACCGTCTCGAGCCGAACCCCGGCCGGAAGTCCGGCCCGGATCGTGTCGACCGTGGCCAGCACCGCCCGCTCGACTCCCAGCATGTCACCGGTGGGCTGCCGGGAGACGTTGATCAACGCGGCCGGCCGGCCATTGCCGCGGGCCAGCTGGAAGAGGTCCTCGGCCCCATAGCGGACGGTGCCTAACTCACGGACCCGGAGCGCATGATCACCCTCCCGCCGGACCACCAAGTCACCCACCTGATCGGCCGTCGCGGCGAGCGAGGAGACCAGAACGCTGAACTGGCGGTATTCCCGGTCCAACCGGCCCGCGGCTGTCTGGGTGTTGGCCGTTTTGATCCGGTCCGCCACGTCGGCCACGCCGATCCGATTGGCGGCGAGCCGGGTCGGATCGAGTTCGACCGAAATTTCCCGCACCAACCCGCCCTGGACTTCGACGTTGCCGACATCGGCCAGCCGCGCCAGCCGGGGCCGGACCGCGAATTGCGCCAGGTCTCGAAGCAGCACGGGATCGCCCCCGGTCAGTTCGAATTGGAGCATGGGGAAGACCGACGGCGTGAGGCGTTCCGCCACGATCCCGAGCCCGCCGGGCAGCGAGGCCTCCGCCGCCGCCAACCGGGCCTGGACCTGCTGGAGGGCATACTGCATGTCGGCCCGGGGCCGGAAGTCCATCGCGATTTCGGTGGCACCGCGGACCGTCCGGCTTCGGAGCCGGCGGAGATCGATCACCCCGATCAGCGCCTCTTCCAGCGGCCTCGTCACCGCGACGATCATGTCCCGCGGCTCATAGGTGCCCCCGTTGGCCACCACGACGATTCGGGCAAACTCCGCTTCCGGATAGATGCCCGACGGGAGCCGGGTCAACGCAAACCCGCCGGCCACGGTCAGCAACGCCGTCGCCAGGAACACCGCGGCCCGGTGCCGGATGGCCAGGCGCGCAATATTCACAGCGAGTCCGCCACGGCCGTCACCACCCGGACACTATCCGGCAGGCCATACGCGCCACGGGTCACCACTCGATCGCCGGCGGCCAACGCGCCCGTCACCTGGGCCCGGCCCCCAAACCGCACCCCGACGACGACCGGCCGAGCCCGGGCAATCGAATCCGCCCCGACGACGAACACGTGCAACTGACCACCGACGAGAACCAAAGCGGAGTCGGGAACGACGAGCCCTTCGAGACTCGTGCCGGTTCGGACCGTGGCCGTCGCCATGGCGCCGGACCGAAGGGCCGGCCCGGGACTCAAGACCCGAATGACGACCTGCCCGGTGTTGGTGACCGAATCGAGCGCCGGTGCCATCGCGTGGACCCGGGCCGCGCGGGCCATCGTGCCCTCGCCGGCGCTGACCAACGCCGGCTGGCCCACCCGGATCCCGACCAGTTCGGCCGCAGGCACCAGGGCAACGAGGTCGAGCACCCGGTCATCGATCACCTCAACGAGCAGTTGCCCTGCGGTGACCCGCTCGCCCCGCTGGACCAGGACCCGCTGGACCACGCCGCTCAAGGGGCTCGTGACCCGAGTCCGCGCCAGCAACGCCTCGGCCGACGAAGCCGCCGCCGAAGCCGCCACCGCGGCGGCGGTCCGCTCCTCGACTTGGCGTCGCGAGGCGATGCCTCCCTTCAACAATTCCTGCTGCCGCGCGGCATCCCGGTCGGCGGCACCCGCCGCGGCCCGGAGCCCCGTCGCTTGGGCCGCTAATTCCGGCGCCTCGAGCCGCACCAGGGTCGACCCCGACCCGACCCGCTGGCCGACCGCCACCATGACCGCGGCGACGACCCCGTCGATCGGGGCGGTCAACGTGGCACTGCCGCCCGGCGCCGGCCCGAGCCGCCCGGCCACCACGGTGACCGCGGTCATGGTGTCGCGGCGGACTTCGCCGATCCCGACGGAGACGACCGGCGCCGGCGGAGCGGCTTCGTCCTCGCCCCCGCACGACGCCACCACAATGACCGCGGCCGCGCCGAACGTTATTCGGCCGAACCAAACAAGGCGTACCATGATGCCAGTGCCTCCTGAAATGCGAGCAAGTCGTCGAGCGCCGCCGATTCGATTTCCCGTTCGGTGCGGAGCGCGTCCAACACCGGCAGCACCCCGGTTTCACCCAGCTGGTACGCCAGGACCGCCTGGGCCCGAAGCCGCCGGGCCGCGGGCACCAACGAGTCGCGAGCAATCCGGGCTCGGATCGACGCCTCCCGGACTTGGAGCTCGGCGGTCTTCACTTGCCGGGTGGCCTCGAGCCGCGCCTCGGCCAAGAGCGCTGTTGCCCGGACGCTCCGAGCCCTCGCGGCGGCGACGAGCGGTCCACTTTGATTCCAAATCGGGAGCGGGAGACTCAACCCAAACAGCCACAGCCGCCGGCCCGGTTGTGCCGGATCGGCCCAGTCGGCGCCAAACTCCAACCCGGGCACCGGCAACCGGCCCCGGCGAGCGCCCCGAACCTGGAACGCGGCCCCGGCCGAGTCGGCCCGCGCCATCGACACCGCTGGTAACACGACGGACGCAGGGATCTGCCGGCTGCCTTCCGGATCGTCGAGATTGGTACCGAGATCACCGCTCGGGATCAGGACCGCAACGTCAGACGCCCAGCCGACCGTCCGCCCCAGCGTCAACCGGGTCGTGCCGGCGGCTTCGCGGGCCCGCAGCACGAGATGGCGGACCCTCGCGGCCTCGAGCCGGACCCGGTCGTGCTCCATGGCCGCGATGTCGCCCTCCGCCAGCCGCCGCCCGCTCAACACCACCAACGAATCCGCAACCGCGGCTTCCGCTTCGATCAACCGCACGGCTTCGGCGGCCGCCAAGGCGCCGTAGAACGCCCGCCGGACCTCACCGATCAGCTCTGCGCCGGTGCGGGCCGAGTCGGCCTCCGCGCCCGTCACGCCCGCTCGGGCGACCGCGCGGTCGGCGCCGCGACGGGCGAGCCAGTCGAACGGCTGCTGAACCGTCAGGTGCTCGCTGGGTGTGTCTTGGGTGTGACTGTACCCGACCGACGGGTTCGGGACGGCCCCGGCCACTCCGATCCCGGCTCGCGCCGCCGCCACCGCGGCGCCGGCCGCCCGGACGATCGGCCGGGTGGCCGCCGCCATCTCGAGTGCGCGAGACAGGGTCAGGGTGTCGCGCCCGACCAAGCTGCCTAACAACAGCAGGGTCACCATGTCACGTGACCCGCGCCGCGTGATGACCTAACGACGACCATCAGCCGGCGGCTTCTTGGCCTCGGCGGCCTCCACGGCGGGATCTTCATGCTCGACGGCAACCACTTTGCCGGTCCTCGCATCGACCAACACCTCATCGATCCCCTTCTTGCGGGGAATCTTGATGTCGAACGAATACACCAGCTTGGCGCCCTCTTCCTCGATCTCGGCCGCGGCGATCTTGCCGCCCTTGGCGACGGCCCGGAGCGCGATGGCCCGGGCCGAATCAGGGGTCACGGTGGCCCGGGCCAAGAGGCCCGGTTTCTCTTCTTTGATCGGGACCGGACTGGCCTGGGCGGCAGCATGGCCGGGAAGGCCGGCGAGCGCGGCCAGCAGGCCGACGGTTGATAGACGAAGCATGTGGTTCAGTCTCCTGGTTGGCCTTCAGGGGGCAACGATTAGCACGACGAACGAACCGGGAATCATCGGCGGGCGGGGCCGCGGGTTCTCGGCCGTGGCCGCCGGCGTCGGCCCATAGTCAGCGGCGGCGGTGTAGATCTTGTGAGTCCGCGGATCGACGACCAAGGTGCGGGCGCCCCGCTGGGTCGGCACCGTCGCGACCACGCGATACTTGGTCGGGGAGTCCTGATGGACCACGGTCAAGGAACCCTCGCCGTTCGAGGTGAAGGCCAGCTCCGGGCCGGGATCGAACCCGCTCCCGTCGACGCCCTGACCGACCGGGAGGGTCGTCACCACCTTGCCGGTCACGAAGTCGACGATGGTCATCAGTTGGTTGGAGCATCCCACGAACAGTCGCTTCACCTTGCGATCGATCGCCAAGCCGGTCGGCTCTTCGCACGGAGCCAAGGACCACGTCGCGGTGACCGCCAAGGACTTCGGATCGATCGACACCAGCTCGGCTTGGTCTTCGATGTTGACGAAGATCCGGCCCAGCCCGTCGTGGACCGGGAATTCCGGCTTGCCACTCAACGCAATCGTGCCGAGCACCGCCCCGGTCGCCGCGTCGAGCACGGTCGCGTTGGCACTGCCGCCGTTGAAGGTGAAGACCCGGCGGGTGGTGGGCTCGTAGAGGATCGCGTCTGGATTCCGGCCCGTGACTTTGACCCGGCTCACCACCGCCAGGGTCGTCGGGTCGAAGATGGTCACGGTCGAGTCCCGGCCGTTGCTGGTGAACCCCCGGTGGAGGTCGGGGGCCAAGGCAATGCCATGGACGCCGGGAGTATTCGGAATGTCCCCGACCACGGAATCGCGATCGGTGTCGATGACGACGACATGGGTGCTATGGGACACATAGAGGCGATGGGCCGCGGTGTCGACCGTGAGGTAGTCCCAGCCGCCGTCGCCGCCCACCGCGATCTTCTTGACGACGTGATACGACGAACCCGGTGTTTGGGCAAGGATCTGGGCCGGGCAGAGCAGCGTCGCGGCGACGACCAAAGCATGTTTCACGGCGAACCTGGTGCGAAAGTGGAGGTCGAAATCTTCTGGTAGTCTAAACCGCGCGGATGACAGGAGGGTGACAGACGGCCGGACCACGGCTACCGCAACCGCCACGCCGCCAACCCCGCCAACTCGCCCCGGATATCCATCCGGACCCCCTCGAGCCTCCGGTTCATTCCCTGAACGCCCCGGGCATGATAGAGAAAGGTGGCCGGCACCGAGTCGCGGAACACCGGCACCAAGCTCGGGCCTTGTCCCCGGGATGAGAGACCGGCCACGTCCGCGAGTGACCGCAAGTACCCCAACTGGAGATCACCCGAGACCCCGATGACCGCCGCCTCGAAGTCATGAGCGCCCTGAACCCGCTGGAGGAAGGTAGCCAGTTCGACTGGCCGGATGATCACCGTGACACCGATCCGGGCCAACTGCTGCTGGATCATCTGCTCCATGGCGGCCTCGCCGCTCCCCACGGTCAGCAGTTCGAAAGTTCGAGGGGAGCTGCCTAACATGGCCCGCCCGCGGCCTGGAGCATAGAGCGGCGCCCCGACCGGCCCCGGGCGGAGTTCCGGCGGCAACGGCCCCGACGCCGGTACCCCGAAGCCGAACAAGTAGCCCGACACGAGGGCGGACCGATCGATGGCTAACCCGATGGCCCGGCGGACCGCCACGTCGTCAAACGGCGGCCGCCGGGTGTTGAAGACGATGGCGTAGCTGAACAACAACGGGTAGTCGAGGACCCGGAGCCGGTCGTCCCGCCGGACGAACTCGGCGTGGGCCGGCTGAATCCCGGCCAGGTCAAGTTCGCCCGACACCAGGGCCGCCAATTTCGTGGTCGGTTCGTCGACCACCGCGACGACCAGCCGCTGAATGGCCGGAGGCCCGCCGAGGATTCGCGGAAAGTCCGGGTTGGCCTCAAACACCCAGCGACGATTGGCGTCGTGGGTCATGAACCGAAAGGGACCGTTCCCCACCGGCCGCTCATTCCAGCGGGCCCGCCGCATGTCACCCGGTACCACGTCACGAAGCAAGTGCCAGGGAACGATGGCCAAATCGGTCAGCACGTCCGGGATCCGGTGCTGCCCGCTGGTGAACCGGAGCAACACCGTGCTGTCGGTGAGCGCCACGATATCCTGAAGATCCGACAGATCGGCCCGGCGCGGGTAGCCGGTGGCCGAATCGCGGGCGGTTTCGAGGGTGAACACCACATCCCGCGCCGTCGTCGGCCGGCCATCGTGCCACCGAAGCCCGGTCAGCAGACCGAACGTCAGTTCGAGGCTATCCGCCGACCAATCCCAGCGCCGCGCCAGATAGGGCCGGACCACCAAGTTGCTGTCGTAGCGCACCAGGGTGGTGAGCAACGCATACCGTTGGACCTGTTTGGCCAACGGATGCGAGGTCACCACGGAGTTCATGCTTTGGAGGTCAGCCCCCGACGCGAGCACCACGGTGCCGTCCCGGCGGGCCTTGATCGGGCCGCACGCGGCCAGGAGCACCAGAACCAGGGAGCGAAGGGGCATGGCTGCAATTTAGATTCAATGATGCCGCCAGGCTTCGTTTTCGGGATGATTCGCGCCCCGCTGGTGATTCTCGGCGTGGTCTCTCTCACCTTCCTGCTCCTCCATGCGGCCCCGGGCAGCCCGGTGTCGCACCTCCTGGGGCCGAGCGCCACTCCAGCGGATATCGCGGTGATCGAGCGCTCGTTGGGGCTCGACCGGCCGGTCGGGGAACAGTATCTCCGGTGGATCGGTCAAGCCGTGCAGGGCCGGTTCGGGGTCAGTATCGCCACCGGCCGCCCGGTGCTCGGGATGATCGCCGAGGCGTGGCCCGCCACCGTCATCCTGGTGGGCCTGTCGGTGTTCCTCGGACATCTGTTCGGGATCGGGATCGCCGCGATCCAGGCCACCACCCGCCATCGGAGTGTCGACCGGTTCTGGTCTTTCGTGTCAGTGGTGTTGGCGGCACTGCCGGGCTATTGGCTGGCCTTTGCCCTGGTGATGGTGTTCACCTATGCCCTGCGCTGGCTGCCGGCCTTTGGAGCAGCCGGAATCGATGCCGATTTTCTCTCCCCCGGCGAACAACTGGTCGACCGGTTGACCCATTTGGCGCTCCCGTTGGCGACGCTCACCTTGATCGGGATCGGGACCACCGCCCGCTACGCCCAAGGCACCCTCAAACGCGTGGCGGGCGACCCGTACCTGACCGTGGCACGGGCCAAGGGGGCGGGGCGGCTCCGGGTGCTGGTCCGTCACCACCTCCGAAACGGTTTGATCCCAGTCGTCGCCTTGCTCGGCCTGTCGCTCCCGGCGTTGTTCTCGGGGGCGGTGTTCGTCGAGGGGGTCTTTGCGTGGCCCGGCGTGGGCAGTGTCCTGATTCACGCGGTCCAGGCCCGGGATTATCCGGTCGTGATGGCCGCCACCACGGTAAGCGCCGTGCTGGTGGTGTTAGGCAGCGTAGTGGCGGAGGCGCTCCTCCACCGGGTCGACCCGAGGACCCGCCGGTGACCTGGACCGGCCGGCTTGGCCTGGTGGTGCTCGGACTGTTTGCGGCCGCGGCGGTGTTGGCCCCATGGCTAGTGACCGTGGGGCCATCCGAGACGACCGACATCGTCCTGACCCGGTTCCTCCCGCCCGGCACGGTCGACACCTTCGGGATCTTTCACCTGTTCGGCACCGACCGTCTGGGCCGCGACGTCTGGAGCCGGTTCGTGTTTGGCGCCAGGATTTCGCTGGTCGTGGCACTCCTCGCCACCGTCGTGTCGGTCGGCGTTGGGATCACGATCGGCGGACTGTCCGCACTCAGCCCGCGACCGGTCGGCTCGGTGCTGCTCGGCATCACCGATTTCGCGCTGGCGCTGCCCCGCGTCGTGGTGTTGTTGTTGCTCGCGGCGCTCTGGCAGCCGAGTGCGGTACTGGTCGTCCTCACCCTCGGGCTGACCGGGTGGATGCCGGTGGCCCGCCTCACCTATGCCGAGACCCTGACCCATCTCGACCGGCCCTACGCCGAGGGGTCGCGGGCACTCGGCGCGGGGCCGGTGCGTCTCTTCTTGACCCACTTGCTGCCGAACGTGGCTCCACCGCTGTTGGCGGCGGCGACGCTCGGACTCGGCAACGCCATCACGCTCGAGGCCGGCTTGTCGTTCTTGGGACTCGGGGTGCAGCCGCCGGCCGCCTCGTGGGGCACCTTGATCGCCTCGGGACGCGACACCGTCGTCAATGCGCCGTGGGTCGGTCTGGTGCCGGGCGTGGCCTTGGTATTGGTCGTGGTCTCGGCCACCTTGGTAGCCGACGGATTTGAGACCGGTTCGGCAACGAAGGCGATAGTGCGATGAAAACCAAACTGCCGCTTCTTGCCATGGTTCTGGTCGTCCTGACCTTCCTGGCCTTCTACCCGATCCTTGACGCCGGATTCACCAACTGGGACGACCCGGTCCTGGTCACCCAGAACCCCGGCATCACCGGACTGTCGTGGTCCCATTGGGTCACATTCTTCACGACCTTCATCGAAAAACACTACCATCCGCTGGTCATGGTCTCCTACGCGATCGACTATCGGCTCTTCGGGCTCGATCCCCTTGGATTTCATCTGACGAACCTCGGGATTCACCTCGTCAGTACCGTCCTCGTGTTCTGGCTTTTTTCGGCCCTCAGCCAGAACTTGAGCGTAGGGTTCGTGACCGCGGCACTGTTCGGCTGGCACCCTATGCATGTCGAGTCGGTGGCTTGGGTCGCGGAGCGCAAGGACGTCCTCTACGCTGGGTTCTTCTGGGCGGCACTCCTCAGTCACGTGTACTACGTCCGCCGGAAGCAGCGGTCGTACTACTGGCTGTGCCTGGGGCTGTTTGTTCTGTCGCTCCTTTCCAAGTCGATGGCCGTAACGCTTCCGGCCGCGTTGCTGCTATTGGATTGGGTCCTCTCGAGGAAGGTCGACCGATCCGCAATCATCGAGAAGTTGCCTCATGTCGCCCTCTCGCTCGGGTTCGCGGCCGTCACCATGATGGGGCACTACCAGCCAGGGGCAAGCGGGGGCACGGGGTCGTCGTTCTCCTGGGTCCGGCACATCCGGTTGGCGTTCGAGAACCTGATGTTCTATGTCGTCAAATTCGTCGCCCCGATCAACCTTGCGGCGCTCTACCCCCGGCCGCGAGAACTGGGCGATGGTTCTGCCCTGCTTTACGCTTGGTCGCCGCTCCTCCTCGTCTTGCTCGGCACCGCGGCCTATCGGGTCGTGCGACCCTCAAAACCGGCGACGTTCGGGCTCCTGTTCTTTTTCGTCACCTTTTTTCCCGTGAGCCAAATTGTCCCCATCGGCCTCGCGTTCCCAGCGGACCGATATACCTACGTTCCGTACGTCGGTCTGTTCTTCGCCCTGCTATCCCTGATGGAATCACACCTGGTCGGCGACCGGAGGGCTGGGCGCCGGTTGGCGGCCAGCGGGTTTCTGGTGCTCGTTCTGGCGGCGAGTTGGTGGTCGACCTTCCAGCGAGTGAAGGTCTGGAACGACAGTGCGACTCTGTGGGAGGACTCCTTGTCCAAGTACCCCACGGCGAGGGCCTATCAGAGCCTCGGAGTGGAATACCTCTTGGTGAAACGCGATCTTCGCGGGGCCCAGGCGCTCTTTTCAAAAGCGATCGCCGCCAACCCGAAACTCGCCACGGCCTGGCTCAACCGCGGCGTGGTGTACGCCCGCCAGCGCGACTACGACCAAGCGATCACCAACTACACCGAAGCGGAAAGACTCGACCCCGCCCTGGTCGATACCTACCTGAACCGGGGAATCGCGTACGCGACGATCGGGAGGCCTGAGCTCGCGATCAACGATTACTCAAGAGCCTTGACCCTCCGACCTGGAGACGCCGATGTTTGGTTCAACCGGGGCAATGCCTACCTGGGGATGCGGCGGTTCGACCGTGCCATCGCGGACTTCACGGAGGTTTTGAGGTTGGGGGACAATTTTGCGGCTCGCCTGAACCGGGGCAACGCCTATCGGTCTGTCGGCAATTGGAGCAGGGCGTTCGATGACTTCACCGCGGCAATCCAACTTCAGCCAACCTCAGCCGATGCCTACTATGCCCGGGCGCGGATCTACTTGAAACATGGTCAGCCCGACGCCGGGATGGCCGACGCCCGGAAGGCGCAGTCCCTCGGCCTCAAGATCTCCGACCAGGAACTGGCGGCCCTCCGTCCGTGAGACCGGACCCTAGCTCTTGGCGGCCTGGGCCAGCCGGTTGTAGACGCCACCGATCACCCACCCAACACCGTATCCGGTCACAAAACCGTAGACGAAGCCGAGGAAGGCGCCGCCGGTGGTGACCCGGTAGCCGGGAAAGAAGACCGCCAGAAGTCCCAAGTGTTCGCCGACGTGCTCACCGCCCTTGATGACGAGAAACATCGTGGCGGCGAAGAGACCGAGACCGCCCAGCAGTCCGAAGGCGATGCCCCACGCCGTGGCGTTGAGCCGCAGGACGGCCTGGTCGAGCCCGGCAGACACCTCGTGGTTCGGATCGGACATGGACGTACCTCCGAAAGCGGTTGCGCGGGGTGGGCGGTTAGATGTGATCCAGGAAGTCCCGGGTCCGATCGAGTTCGGCCCGGGACCGGATCATGAGCAACATCACGGCCAAGGCGAGATTCCTGGTAAAGGCGAGGAACCACCCGAGGACAAAACCCGTGAAACCCGCCCACCCGGCGCCGATCAGGGCGCCCCCCCAGGACACAGTGTAACCGTAGAACACCTGGGCCAGCAGACCAAGATCGAACCCGGGCTCCGGGGCGCGAATCAGATACGCCGCCGTCATCAAGAACGTGAGAGCGGCCGCCGCGACACCGACCGCAACGCCGAGCGCCGTCTTGTGGAGCGGGGCAAACGCCAACAGGGTTCGGTCGGGTTTAGTCATGGCGCTTCACCCCTCCAAGATAGATCGGGATCGCCACGAACACCGCCAAGGCATTCGAGAGATAGTACCAGAGGTTGAGCGGCACCGCCGCCGCCGCCAGCCGAATGCCCTGCTCTGCCGCGAACCACCGGTACACCGCCAGATTCGAACCGGCCAGGACGGCCAGCAAGCCGAGCGCCAGCCAGACAAAGTCTGGGTCGGACCGGAAGACGGCCACCGCCCCCGCCACCCAGACCGCCCCCGCCAGCAGGACTCGACGCTGCTCGTTAGGCGAAATGTTCAAAGTCGGGGGCCGTCGGCCCCGTCGCTCGAGCAACAGCCGGGTCCAGGGAACCGCCCGGTCCCGGAAATCGGTCGCGACCATCCGGCCCAAGGTCCAGGCTTTGAGGTGGGTCCCTTGAATCTCGGGATCGAGCAGAATGACCCCGCCGCTATCCCGCACCCGGTATCCGAACTCGATGTCCTCGATCGCGGGACGGGGGTATCGCTTCGCGTCGAACCCACCGACCAGCCGGAACCGATCGGCCCGGACCCCGCCGAGGCCGGCCCAGAACGTTTCGGCCGGCCCGGCCCCGGTCAGATGGACGTACCGATGGAGCAGATTCCGGTATCGGGACACCAATCCGGGATCGGCCGGTGCCGCGTCATAGGCGCCGAAGATGGCAACTGCCAGAGGATGGCTCTCGACGCTTTGCCAGAAGCGCCGGAGGGTGTCCGGTCGGGCCCGAACGTCGGCGTCGATGAACAACAGCCACTCCCCGCGCGCCACGGCCACGCCGGCATTCCGGGCGCCCGCCGGTCCCTTAGGAGCGCCCGCCAAGCGGACGACCCGGTCGGCGAACCGGTCGGCGATCGCCGCACTCTCATCGGTGCTCCCGTCATCCACCACCAGCAGTTCCCAGTCGACCCCTGGGGGTGCCGCGGTGCGGAGCGCGCCGAGGGTCTCGGCGAGGTAGCCTGCCGCCTGATGGACGGGAACGATGACCGAGAGCCGGGGCCCATCACCCATCGGCGGGAACCCGTTGTTCTTCGTGGTACTCGTAGTCGGTGTTGACCGCCCAAAGGTCATGCGCCGCGCCCTGCAGGTTCCAGACGGCCATCATGGCGGTCAGCATCGAGTGGTCTTGATTGTTGTACTTGTGCATGCCGTTCCGGCCAACCGTCTGGAGATTCTCGATCGGATCGAGGAAACCGCGAATCGTCTCGACATGGTCGCGATAGGGGCCGTCGTAAATCGGGTAGGCCTTCGGGACCCGGACGACCGTGCCGTCTCGGACCAGACCCGCCGAGGCCAGGCCAAGTTGCTCCAACTCCCGCGACGCCAGCGCAATCAACTCGGCATCGTCCGCCGCCCAGAGCCCGTCACCTTCGAAGCAAAAGTATTCGAAGCCCAGGCAGGTTACGCCGGGGGCCGGAACCATGGCCCGGCTCCAATTGTTGAAATTCTGGATCCGGCCGACCTTCACGCCGGGCGTGTGCACGTAGATCCAATTGTCGGGGAACAGATTGTCCTGGTCGAGCATCAGGGCCACCACCAGAAAGTCGCGATAGCGAAGCCCGGTCGCGGCCGCGGACACCGGGGCCGGGGCGGCGGGTTCGATGGCGCGCACCAGCGACCGAAGATCGGTGCTCGCGATCACGTGATCGGCCTCGAACCGACGCGGCCCGTCGGGGGTGTCCGCCTCCACGCCAACGACCCGGTTCCCAACCCTGGTGATCGAGGTGACCCGATGGCGAAGGCGGACCGGATTCCCCATGGCTTCGATCCGGTCGCGGCAGCACTCCCACATTTGGCCGGGCCCGAGCCGGGGATAGCGGAACTCGTGGATCAGCGACTTGATGGCGGTGGACCGCCGGGTCAGGGTCGCCGCGTTGAGAATTGCCCGCTCCAGGGAAAGCCCCTGGATCCGCTGGGCGGCCCATTCCGCGCGAATCTCCGTACAGGGAATGCCCCACACCTTCTCGGTGTAGGTCTTGAAAAAGATCTCATACAGCCGGCGGCCAAACCGGTTGGTGACCCATTGCTCGAAGTTGTCTTCGACCGGTGATGGGTGGAGCCGAGCATCGACATAGCTGAGGAGGATCCGGGCCGCGTTGATCAGGCCAAGGCCCCGGAGCGCATTGACGGCCTTGAGGGGATAGTCGAAATACTTGCCCGCGTAGTGGATTCGCGAGAGGCGAGGCACGGTGATGAACTGGTCGCCGAGGACCTCCTCCCACAGCTCGGAAACCGGGCGAATCTTGGTGAAGAATCGATGGCCGCCGATATCGAACCGGTAGCCCCGGTACTGGGCCGTGCGCGAGATCCCACCGACGAGTTCGTCGGCCTCGAGCACCGTGACGGCGTGGCCCTCCTTGGAGAGGAGGTAGGCAGCCGTCAGACCGGCCGGTCCGCCGCCGATCACCACAACCTGCTCCCCGGCGTGAAGCCTTGCCACGGGGCGGGGGTTCGGCAGCGTGGGGCTCAGGGAGGGTCCTCTCGGTAACACACCATTGCTTGGAACTCGAATCAAACCTCGAAGCCGCGATGCAACAAGCATCGGGATACCGTCTAGATTCCTCTCAATGAATTCCTCGAGATCCGAGCCGGTCGCGGTGGGTTTGATCGGCTGCGGCTGGATTGCCGAGATCGCCCATGTACCGGCCCTGGTCGGATCGAGCGCCGGTCGCCTGGTCGCCGCCTCGGATTCCGACCCGGCCCGGCGCGCTTGGCTCGGGGCCCGGGTCCCCGGTGCCCGGCTCCATCATGACTGGGAAGCGTTGATCGAGGATCGCGGCGTCAGTGCGGTCGTCATTGCCCTTCCCACTGCGCTCCACGCCGAGGTGGCGTGCCGGGCCTTCGCCGCCGGCAAACACGTGTACCTCGAGAAACCGATTGCCCTCACCCTCGACGAGGGCCGCCGGGTCGTCGGGGCGTGGCGCCAGGCAACGACCGTGGGAGCGATCGGCTATAACTTCCGGCGAAATCCCATCGTCGAATCGGCACGCCGAACCGTGGCAGCGGGCGAACTCGGCTCGCTGGTGGCGATCCAAGGGAGCTTCCACTGGGCCGCGGAACGCATCGAAGGCTGGCGTTCAGTACCCGGCATGGGAGGCGGCGCCCTGCTCGACCTGGTGTCCCATCATGTGGACCTGGTCGCAGCCTTCTCGGGACAGCGGATCGGCCACGTGCAGGGCACCCTCCGGTCGGTACGATCCCCGGATGATACCGCGGCGCTCCAGCTGGTAACCGACGACGGCCTGATTGCGCAGCTCCAAGGATCCTCCGCCACCGGCGCGCCGGTGAATCGCCTGGACTTGGTCGGGACCACGGGCGTCCTCCGGGTGGACCTGCTCGACGGGCGGCCCCGCCCGATCGAGCGGGTTCCGGGACGGGGCGCCCGCCTGATCCGGGCCCGCCGCGCGTTAGGCGAGCTTCATCCCGCCCGGCTGCTTCGATCGCCCGGATTCGAGCCGTCCTTTCGGGCCACGATCGAAGCCTTCCTTGAGGGCGTTCGCAGCGGAGTCCCACCAGAGCCCGATCTTTCCGACGGACTCCGAGCGCTCGCGGTGATCGAAGCCGGGGAGGCGTCGGCGCGGGCCGGTGGGCGTTCGGTACCGGTCCCCGCGGATGAGTAACAAACCGATGACCCAATCCGTTGCGCGCGGTTCGGATTCGCGACTCGGCATTGCCCGGGCGACGGTCTTCGGATTCGTAGCCGAGGCCATGGTGTTCCCGGCGGGCCTCGTAACGGCGGGATTCCTGACTCGGAACCTCGGCGTCGCCCAATACGGGCAGTTGTCTCTGATTTATGCGGTCGTTTCGCCAGTTGTCTGGCTCGCGTCCGCCACGTTTTCGGGGCGGATTGCGGTCACGCTGCTTTCCGAGACCGATGACTGGCGTCCGATGGCGGCGGCGCTGCTTCGGGCCAGCGCCCTGCTGGGCCTCGTGGCGATGCTCGGGTTCAGCGCATTCGTACCCAGGTTAGCAACTGGTCTGGGCATTCTGGAATTGGCGCCCGTGCTCTGGGTCGCGGCGATCGAGATCGCCGTCGCGCCGATTATTCGGATCCACCGGGATGCCCTGATTGCCCGAGGCGAGTATTCATGGCCGGCACTCGCGGCCCTGGCTTTTCAACTGACTCGGTTGGCCCTGGTGCTGGCGCTCGTCAGCGCGGGGTGGGCCCTGGTCGGGGTGATCCTGGCAAACCTCGGCGCCAGGGTCGCCGAACTGATCGCATGCCGGGCCCGCCTTCGAGTGCCGGTCCTGGGGGCGGTCCGGGGGTGGCTCCACCCGCTTCGGGCTCAGATCGGCAGCGTCTTCCTGTACAGCCTCTGTCTCCAACTCTTCGCCCGGCTCGATTTGCTGATGCTCGGCTTTCTCGGGGCACCGAGAGACGACCTTGGCCACTACGGGGCGGCCCAGAACCTCGCCCTCGCGCCGGCGCTCCTCGCGATGGTCTTCAGCCCCCTCATCATCGCAGCCCTCCGCCGCGCGGCGTTGGCCCGCGCCCCCGAGGAAACGGCGGCACTCAAGAGCGGATCGCTGCGGGTCGCGATTGCGCTCTGGGCGCTGGCCGGCCCGCTCGCGGCCGGCGCGTCGCGGCTGACGGTACTCCTGTTTGGTCAGGAGTTCGTCTCCTCCGGAGCGATTCTGGGTTGGCTCGGTGTCGGAGCTGGCGCCGGACTGGTGCTGTCGGTGCTGTCCGCGCACCAAATTGCCGGCGGGCGTTTTACCCGACCGCTCGGCGCCACGATTCCGATGCTCTTCGTCGCGGTCGCGCTGCAGGCATGGTTGATTCCGCGGTATGGGGCGTTGGGCGCTGCGTGGGCCACCGCCGCCGCCGCGATTCTCGCCGCCATGATCGCCCAGGGTTTCGACGGGCTTGGCGTCCTGCCGGCCCGGATTCTCGATTTGGCTCGGATGGTGGGCGCCGGAGCCGCCGGCTATTTCGGCGCCGACCTCCTTGCCCGGATCGGAATTCCGTCACCATTCGACATCCTGCTGGGAGCGTGCGTTTCCGGCCTCAGCCTGTTGGTGTTCCGGCTGGCTTCGATCCGAGAACTTCGACAGCTTGCCGCCCAGTTTCTGAGTTCGACTCAAAACTCGAAGGCGACATGATGCCGTCCAAACCCGAGCCGGCCCCGACTGAGGTGGCGGTTACCCGCGAACCTCGCCTGACCATCGTGGTGGCGTCTCGGACCGGGCTCGCGGAATCCCGCCCGATCCTGGAATGGCTGCAGGGGCAGACGATCGCGGCGGCCCTGGAAGTGATCGTGGTCGCCCCGCACGGGTTGGTGTCGAAGGAGGCGATCGGTGAGTTCGATAAATTCGAGTCGCTCCGGTTGGTCGAACTCGAGCGGATCGACCAACGGGGGGTGGCCGCCGCCCACGGATTGCTGCGGGCGCGGGCCCCCTTCGCCGGGCTCTGCGAAAACCACGCCTTTCCCGCCGCGAGTACCTTGGAACAGCTGATCTCCGACCGGGATGCCCGGGACGCCGGGGTGGCGCCGGCGCTCCGGACCGCCAACCCGGAGACCCGCCGAAGCCTCGCGATGTACCTGTCGGCCTATGGGCATGCGGCGGTTCCCGCCGATCCGTCACCCCGCACGACCCTTCCATATCACAATGGGGTCTTCCGTACGGAAGTGCTCCGCGAACTGGGTGACCGGTTGCCGGACCTCATGCGTGACGAAGCCCTGCTGCACGCCGAGTTGTTACGGCTGGGGTGGCAACTCCGGATCCGTCCCGACGCGGTCACCTGGCATGTCAACGAATCTCGGTGGTCCAGAGTCGTGACCGACTCTTTCATTCTCGGAACCAAGTTTGGGGTCTCGCGCGGCAGAGCCTCGACCGCGTTACAACGGGTCGGGTACGCTCTGGCGGTGCCGGCAATCCTGGTGCTGCGTTTGCGGAGCTTGGTGCGAATGGCCCGGCGATCCGAGGATACCAGGACCCGGGTGGGCTGGCTCCTTCCGATGCTGGTGCTGAATGCGACGTTCGGAGCGTTAGGCGAAGCCTGGGGAGGCCTCCGGATCAACACCCTGATGCCCCCTGACTGGGAGTTGCACGAGTTCCACATGCGAGGCCGCCTTGCCGGAGTGCCGCCGGCCTCCCCGTGGCTTCGGGATATCGTGGCCCGGATGCCGGCGGATCTGGCGTGACCGTTTGGGCGGTGGCGGGAGCCACTGGCCTCATCGGCCGTCATCTCTGCCGCGCCCTCTTGAACCAAGGCGACCGAGTCGTGGCCCTGATCCCTCCCGATCGGGGCAGTCCCCCGCTCCTCGACGACCGGGCGGAGATCCGCACGGTGGAGTTTACCGACTCCCCCGCCCTGGAGCGGGCACTCACCGGAATCGACGCCTGTCTGGACCTGGTAGCGCCGAGACGAGCCGGTCACCTCCGAAGCGAAAACCCGACTTCAAAGAGGCCGCGGTCCGGTGGCTGGACCGTGATCCCCGGTGTGGTCACGGCACTGCTCACGGCCGGATCCCGAGCCGGTCTCCGGCGGTTGGTCCTGGCCAGTTCATCGGCGGTCTTCGGGCACCGCTGGGCGCCGGTTGGCAACCAGACTCGCCCGGCGCCGGACACACCCTACGGGAGAGCCCGACTGATCGCTGAAGAACAGGCCCTCACCCTGGGCTCCCGTCTCGGCATCCAAATCGTCGTGGCGCGCCTGACCGAGACGTTCGGCCAGGGGAGCCGCCCTCACGCCCCGTTGTTTCAGGCGATTGCTCAAGGGAAATTTCGGGTCGTCGGGAACGGCCGGCACCCGCACCAACTCACCTGCGTCGACGACGCGGTCCGAGCGCTGGTCGCGTGCGGGCGGGTGCCGGAGGCCGCCGGTCAAGCGGTGGTGATCTCAGGCCCGGAGGTCGAGCTTCGGACTTGGATTGAGGCGATCGCCACGGCCGCGGGAACCTCGGTCCGGTTCCTGGATGCCTTGGGCCCTCCGGGGCGTCTCTTCCTTCGCACGACGGGCTGGCTGCCCGCTTGGGCGGCCGGAGGGGTTCGCCGACAATCGTGGGACTACATGCTCCGCCCCCGGGCCTACGACATTTCGTCGTCCGTGGATCTGCTCGGTCCGTACCATGGTTCCGACCTTCACGAGGTCGTCCGTAACGCAATGACCTCGTACCGCCTGCATGACCTCCGGCCCTGAACCCCTGGGCGGCATCGGCCGGTCGACGCCGTTGCCCACCGCCTCGGTCGTGGTCCCCACGTTCCGTCGGCCAGGCCCTCTCCGGCGGTGCATCCAAGCGCTGGCCCAACTCGACTACCCGCGAGAGCGGCTCGAGGTCGTCATCGTTGATGATGGCGGCCAGGACCTATCCGAAGCCGAGCTCACTGCCCTGGCGCCCGGCCTTGCCCTCCGGCTCGTGACCCAGGTTCACAACGGCGGCCCCGCGAAGGCCCGGAACCTCGGCGCCCGGGCTGCGTCGGGCGAACTTCTGGCCCTTACCGATGACGATTGCCGCCCCCAATCGTCGTGGCTTCGGGACTTGGCAGGAGCCGTGGCAGAGCAACCAACGGTTTTAGTCGGGGGCCAGGTCGACAATGCGCTCGAGCAGAATCTCTTTGCGGAGGCCAGCCAGGATCTGGTGAGTTACCTCTACGAGTACTTCCCCAAGGGGCGGGCACTGCTGCCGTTTCTCACGTCGAACAACATGGCCGGCCGCCGCGAGGAGTTCCTCCGAATCGGTGGATTCGATGAGACGTTCCCTTTCAGCGCGGCCGAAGACCGAGACCTGTCCGAGCGCTGGGCTCGCGACATCGGCCCGCTCCGGCATCTCCCAGGAGCCGTAGTCGATCACCACCACGAGCTCACCTTCCGCCGTTTCGTCCGCCAACATCACTACTACGGGATTGGGGCGGTCCAACTCGCTCGCCGCCGCCGACGGCGGGGGCAGGGACGGCCCCGGCCTGAACCGATCAGCTTTTATGCCGGGATGTTGGCCTACCCGATCCGGCACCACGGTTGGCGCCGCGGGGTTCCGATCGCGGCGCTGGTGGCGCTATCGCAGGTCGCGAGCCTGAGCGGGATGCTCGCCGAGGCCGTCCATCTCTTGCCGCCGCGCCCCACCTCCCCACCGGATTAGGTTTCGCAAACTACGAAAACGGCTTCTTCGTGACCACCGCTCCAGGGCTCACCAAGACCCTGACCCCTCTCCAGCTCTTCCTGGTCGCGTTCGGCGCCGCCATCGGGGTCGGTTGGATCATCGTCGTCGGCGAATGGCTCGGCCTCGCCGGGCCGCTCGGCACCACCATCGGATTCCTGGCGGGGGCCGCGATCATCAGCTTGGTCTGTCTCTGCTACGGGGAACTCGCGGCCCTGTTTCCGGTGGCCGGCGGCGAAATCGTCTACTGCCACGAGGTCTACGGCCCGCGCACCGGTTTTCTGATCGGCTGGTTTCTGGCGGCGGGCTATCTCGCGGTCACCACGTTCGAGACGATCTCGATCGGATGGGTCGCGGGGGCGTTGGTCCCCGGGCTCGAGGGACCCACCATCGCGATCATCAACGGCTCCCCGCTCCGCCTCGGGAGCGCCCTGATGGGAATCATCGGCACCGGGCTCCTGGTCTGGGTCAACTATCGGGGCGTCCGTTACGCCGCCATTCTCCAAGACTGGATGACCTGGGGCCTCGTCGTGGCCTCATTGGGCTTCATCGCGGCTGGGATGGTCCGCGGGGACACGGCGAATCTGAGTCCGTTGTTTCAGATCGGCGCCGGCGGATCGATCCTCCCCGGGATCGTGGCCGTGTTCCTCGCGACCCCGAACTGGTTAGGCGGATTCGCCTTCATCCCCCAATTGATGGAGGAGCAAGCGCCCGGGAGCCCGCCGAGCCGCGCGGTCCTGGCGATGGTGATGCAGGTGATCCTCGCCGCCGTGTTCTATTCGCTCGTCACCATCGCGGCGGCCATGGCGGTCCCGTGGACCACCTTGATCGGCAAACCACTCCCCGTAGCCGAAGCCTTCCGGGTGGCGTTTGGCTCCGACCTCGCGGCCAAGTTGGTGCTCTTCACCGGCCTGCTCGGCCTGCTTACGACGTGGAACGCGGTGTTGCTCGCGGGGAGCCGGGTCTTGTTTGCCCTGGGCCGGGCCCGGATGATCCACGCCCGGTTCGGCACCGTGGATCCGGTCACCGGGACCCCGACCTTCGCCCTGATGTTCGCCGGGCTGGTCAGCATCGCCGGACTGGCGCTCGGCCGCCGGGCGCTGCTTCCCTTGCTCACCGTCACCGCCATTTCCCAGGCCGCGGCCTTCGTCCTGGTGTCGGTCGGCGTCGTGAAGCTCCGGCGGACCCATCCGGAACTCCGACGGCCATACCGGGTGCCGGGCGGCGTGCCAGTGGCGTTGCTCGCCGCCGCGGGCGCCAGCGTCGCGCTCTACCTCGCGGTCGCGGAACCCTATCGGACTCGAACCGCCGCCGGAATTCCGCTCGAATGGTGGCTCCTGATCGGGTGGGGCGTGGTGGGATTTATTTTCTGGACCGCCTCGGGCCGGCATCGCCAGGGCTTGAGCGACGACGAACGCCGCCGGCTGTTGCTCGGCGGCTCACCAAAGGACTCTCGATGATCAGGATGGCCCGGCCGTTCCTCGCCTTCACGCTCGGCTTCCATGTGGCCGCCGGGGCCCAGTCCCGGCGCGTCGAATTGAACGACCTTGGCCGAGAGGTGACCCTCTCGAGCCCGCGGCTCTCGCCGGACGGCCGCGGTCTGGTCGTCATCGTCAGCCGCGCGAACTACGCCGACAACCGGTTCGAGCGCTCGCTCTACGCGGTTGACCTCGCCACCGGCGCCACCCGGGAGCTCACGCCCGGCCGGCGGAACGTTGGCGCGGTGGAATGGTCGCCCACCGGCGACCGGCTGGCCTTCCTCGACCGGGACGCCGAGAAGCCGCCGCAACTCTTCGTCCTGCCCCTCGAAGGCGGCGAGGCCCGGCGCATCACCGACGCCAAACGGGGCGTGACCCAGTTTGCCTGGCGGCCCGATGGCCAAAGCTTCGCCTTCCTGACCGAGGACGAGCCGATCGAGCGGACCGGCGAGGAGCGCCACAACAAATCGTTCGAAGTGGGCAACAACACTTATCTCGACCAGGCCGTCTCGCTCTCGGCGCACCTCTGGACTGTTTCCGCGACTGGGAGTGAGAGCCAACGGATCACGTCCGGTGTCCGTCACGTCGTTGGCGTGAGCTGGACCCCGAGTGGGCGCCAGGTGCTCTTGACCGTCTGGCCGAAACCGCACTCGGGCGAACTGATCAACGCCACCGTCGTCGTCCGGGACATCGAGACCGGCACTGAGTACAACCTGTCCGATGAGCGCGGTTTCGGCGGGGGGGCGGCCGTGTCGCCCGACGGAAGCCAGGTGGCCCTGATCGGCGCCCGGGGCAAGGAGCTGGGGTTCCACCCCGGCGCGGTGTTCGTCGGGCCGATCGGCGGTGGCCCACGACGGACCGTTACGCCGAGCCTCGACCGCGATCTGAACGGCGTCCGGTGGCTGCCCGACGGCCGGGGTCTCGTCGTCCTCGGTGCCGACCTGACCCGGTTCCGGGCCTGGGTCCAACCGTTAGGCGGCACCCCGCGCCGGCTCGACTGGGGCAACGTCGACCCGGCCGATCTCCATCTCAGTCCGGGCGGTGCCGTGGTCTTCGTCGGCCGGGATCTCGGCCGTCCGGGTGAGCTCTACTATGCCGCGTCGATCGACGCCGCCCCCCGCCGGCTGACCGACTTCAACGGCGAACTCGCCGGGCGGGAGGCGGGCCGGGTCGAAACGATCACCTGGCAGGGCCCCGATGGCTTCACCGAGAACGGCGTCGTCACCTATCCGCCCGGGTACACCGCGGGCCAAAAGTATCCGCTCGTGCTGGTCATTCACGGCGGCCCGATGGGCACCTCGGCCGAGCGGTGGTCTACCGAGAACCAACTCTTTGCCGCCCAGGGCTGGATCGTCTTCAATCCGAACTACCGCGGCAGCAACAACATGGGTGACAAGTTCCAGAGTGCCGTCATCAACGACGCGGGCGACGGTCCCGGCCGCGACGTGATGTCGGGCATTGCCGCGCTCAAGGCACGCGGGATCATCGATGAATCCAAGATGGCGGTGTCGGGGTGGTCGTACGGCGGCTTCATGACCGCGTGGCTCACGGCCCACTATCCGGGCTGGAAGGCCGCGGTGGCGGGCGCGGCCGTGACCGATTGGTTCGACTGGTACAACCTGGCCGACATGAACACCTGGGCCGGCTTTGGGCTGGGCGGCTCGCCGTGGCTCAACAACAACGCCATGAATTACTGGCGCCAGTCGCCCATGGCATACGCTCATCAGATCAAGACCCCGACCCTGATCTTGTCGACCACCGGTGATCCCCGGGTCACGGTCACCCAATCCTACAAGCTCTATCACGCCCTCAAGGACAACGGGACGACGGTGCAGTTCATCGTCTATCCCACCGGCGGGCATTTCCCGCCCGACCCGGTTCATCAGCGCGACATTCGCCGCCGGTGGATCGAGTGGATCAGCCGGCAATTCGATGGCCGCTGAGGGATCGTCAACCAACTTGGTGAGGCTACGCCCATGAAAATGTCCAGAGCGGCGATCGTCGCGGTCACTCGGAGCATCGTCGTGCTTGCCGGCATCGGGGCCTGTGCCGGAAGCCGGCCAGCCCGGCCCACACCTGGGGGCGCCGATGCCGAGCTCACCGCGTTCATCGACAAGATCCAGGCCGTCGACAATCACACCCACGCCAACAGCGTCGCCCCGGCCGACTCGGACTTCGACGCTCTGCCGCTCGACGGCATCGCGTTCGAGGCGCCGGTGGCGATCCGGCCGGACAACCCGGTCTGGCTCGACGCCTACCGGGCGCTCTACCACTACCCCCACTCCGACCTGACCGAAGCACACCTCGGCGATTTGCGCACCGCGATCGAGGGCGTCGCCAAGCAACAGGGCGAAGGATTTCCAACCTGGGTCTTAGACCAGGTCGGGACCGAGGTCATGCTCGCGAACCGGATCGCCATGGGGCCGGGACTCCCGTCACCACGGTTCCGCTGGGTGTCGTACGCCGATCCGCTGATGATGCCGCTGTCCACCAAGGCGTTGGCCGCGGGGAATCCGGATCGGGAGAAACTGTTCCCGCTGACGGCCAAGCTCCTCCGGCGCTACCTGGCCGATCTCAAGATCGCCACGCTCCCCGGGACGCTCGACGGCTACCTCAAGACCGTGGTCACGCCTACGCTCGAAGCCCAGCAGAAGGGTGGCTGTGTCGCAATCAAGTTCGAAGCCGCGTATCTCCGGGCCCTCGACTTCGGCGAGGCCTCGGCGACCGCGGCCGCGAGCGTCTATGCCAAGTACGCGGCCGGGGGTGAGCCGTCTCCCGCGGAATCCAAGACGCTCCACGATTTCCTGTTCCGCGCCATCGCGCGGGAAGCCGGCCGGCTCGGGATGGCGGTCCACATCCATGCGTTCGAAGGGTTCGGCAACGGATACCAAACGGCTGGGTCCGATCCGCTGCTGCTGGAGCCGGCGGTCACCGATCCGACGCTCAAGGGCACCAACTTCGTCATCGTCCACGGCGGGGGCGTCTTCGCGCCGCATACCGGGGCGATGCTCTGGAAGCCCAACGTCTATGCGGACATTTCGCTGATGACCATCGTGTACCCGGTCGCCGACTTGGCCGTGGTGCTGCGGAGTTGGTTGACCCGGTTTCCAGAGAAGGTGCTGTTCGGGTCCGATGCCAGCGCGCTCGGGCCCGACCTGGGCTGGGAGGTCGGGGCGTGGGTCGGGGGGAAGAACGGCCGGGCGGCCCTGGCGTTGGCGCTCAGCGAGATGGTTCGGAACGGCGAGGTCAGCCGGGCCCGCGCCGAGGCGATCGCGACCATGGTGATGCGGACGAACGCCGGGACGCTGTACCGGCTCGGCCTGAAGTAGATCGGCGGTACCTGCCTACTTGACCCCCGTCACCCTGGCGACCAGTTCCGCCTGGCGTTGGTGCATGGCCATCGGGTGGGCCGACTGGAGCGTCACGAGGCGCCAGCCGTTGGCTCCGTTGCGCACCACGCCGTGCTGGACCCCGGGAAGGACCGTCACGGTGCCGCTGGTGTCGGTCACTTGCTCGGTGTACTTCGCCGTGAAGGCCGCCAGACCCGGGGCGAGCGGCGTGATCACGGTCGTGCCCCACACCAGACGCGTCGACTTGATCCAGGCGGGAGCGGAGACCAGCTCGTCGGGAGGAACCATCGAGTCGAGGGTCTGGATCAGCACGGGTTCGTCCGGGCCGAGGTCGGTCGACATCACGATCTCCGGCGCATAGAACGGGGCGACGGCCTCCCGCGCCTTCTTGCCGATCGGCGGGGCGCTCAGGTCGGCGGCGAAGGCCGTGAGAAAGGTTTGGACGCTGTCGCGAATCGCCGCGGCGTGGGGAGGCGCGAGGGGTGCCAGAGCACCCGACGACGATTGACCGACGGCACAGGCGCCAACGAGGCACGGCAGGATGACCAAAGCACGGAGTGACATTGAGTGGTCGGGATGAGGTTGAGGGTTGCGGCGAGGTCGTTGACTCGGCCGAAGGAATGTACCGGCCCGGCGGCACGGTCCACAACCTGACGTCGCGGGGCAGGAGAGCCACGCATGAATGAAGCGCTTCCCCGGGGCCAGCGGGAAACCGCCGTCTTCCATCGTTTCGGCCTCACCCGGTTTGCCGAGCGATTCCCGAAGGACCCCACCACTCGCACCCTCGAGATCGCGGGGGCCGTCGCTCGGGAGGTCCGGCTCGCGAACGCGCTGGAAGGCCTGCCCCGGATCCAGCAGGTCTCCGACTTTCATTGCGTCACGACCTGGAGCTATCGGGCGCTTCAATGGGAAGGTGTGAGGTTCGCTGACTTCTACGAGCAGGTGATCGCGCCACAGGCGGCGCCGCACCCGGGTGCCACACTGGTGGCCCTCCGGGGGCAGGACGGGGCTCAAACCGGGTTGCTGCTGGAGGACCTGCTCGCGCCCGGCGTCCTCCTCGCCGATCGAATGAATGGCGAGTGGTTGTCCGTGGACCACGGTGCCCCGCTCCGATTGATCGCCCCGGCCCACTATGGCTACAAATCGGTGAAACATCTGTCCCGCCTGGAGTTCAGAACGCCACGCGAGGGCTACCCCGCCTCGGGCTTCCGCTTCATGGACCACCCGAGGGCCCGGGTGGCCCTCGAAGAGCGCGGCCGCGTTCTGCCGGGCTGGCTCCTGCGGTACCTCTATCGGCCACTCATTGCCGGAACCGCGGCGCGTTTCGCCAAAGCCAGTGAGAGCCGGATGACCTGACATCGCAGCTCGCGGACCACGGTGCCCCTCGACTCCTGATTCGGACCCATCGAGGCCAGTTATCTTCGGCGCAGGGAACCGGAATAGGGGTCCGGCGTCCGCCAGTACCACGTCCATCGTTCGGGTCGCGATCGGAGCTTCGTGATGATCAACTCGGAGTTTGACGCCCTGGCAATCAGGTTTCGTCGCGCCGAAGCCTCCGACGCGCCGGCACTCGCCGAGCTTGCGGCGCGGACCTTCGCGGACAGCTTTGGCGCCGACAACCGCCCGGAAGACCTCGAGGCCCACCTCCGGTCAGCCTATGGCATCGCCCAGCAGGCCGCTGAGATAGCGGACCCCGACGTCCGAACCGTGCTCGCGTACCGGGACGATCAACTGATCGGTTTCGCCCAAGTGCGCCGCAAATCGTCTCCGCCTTGCGTGGTCGCCGAACACCCGATTGAACTCCATCGGTTCTACCTGGTTCGCTCCGCGCAGGGAACCGGAGCGGCGATGCCGTTGATGCGGGCGGCCCGCGAAGCGGCCCGGGAACTCGGCGGGCGCCACCTGTGGCTCGGCGTCTGGGAGCGGAATCCCCGGGCGATCGCTTTCTACGCCAAAGCCGGGTTTACGAAGGTCGGGCATCACGACTTCCAGGTGGGGGGCGACCGGCAAACCGACTGGGTGCTTCTCGCGCCGCTTTTACCGGAGGCCTGAGCCGGGCGGGTTGGCTTGCCGCCAATCGGCGGTAGTATTCAGGAGACCCCGACTCAGGCCCGTCCATGCGAATCACTCGTAGCCTCGCGCTCCTCGGCGCCGCGTTCCCGGTGGTCGCGGCGGCACAGTCACTCGAATCCATGGCCCCAAGCGTCCGACAGTACGTCTCGGTCGACGCCCCCGTCGTGGCCCTCACCCACGTGCAACTGATCGATGGCACCGGGGCGGCGCCCCGCGCCGATCAGACCATCGTGCTCGAGCGGGGCAAGATCACCTGGGTCGGGCCGGCCGCCGGTGCCCCGATCCCCGCCGGCGCCCGCATCATGGACCTCGCCGGCCACACCGTCATCCCCGGCCTCGTCGGGCTCCACAATCACACCTTCTATTACACCGCGGCGCCCCGGGCCGTGCAGTCGAACTTCTCCGCCTCGCGGCTCTACCTCGGGGCCGGCGTGACCACCATTCGGACCACCGGCAGCGCGTCGCCGTACGCGGAACTCAATCTCAAAGCCAACATCGAACGGGGCGAAATCCCGGGTCCGCGGCTCTTCGTCACCGGGCCCTACCTGATCAGTCCCGGACCGGACATGCGGCTCGACCTCGTCGGCATGCACGAGTTGTCGGGCCCGGCACAGGCCCGGAAGGTGGTCGATTACTGGGCCGAAGAAGGTGCGACCTGGCTCAAGGTCTACAACCAACTCCAGGTGGCGACGCTCGCCGCGATTACCGACCAGGCCCACAAGCGTGGGCTCAAGGTGACCGGGCACCTCTGCTCCGTGGGTTTCCGGGACGCCATCGCCGCGGGCATCGACGCGCTCGAACATGGCCTGATGACCAACTCCGAGTATTTCCCGGCCAAGCAACCCGATCTCTGTCCGACGGGAATCCGCGATGCCTATGTGAAGCTCGACATTGCCAATGATCCGAGGATCAAGGCCACCTTTGCCGACATGACCGCCCACCACGTCGCCATGACCTCGACCCTGGCGGTCTATGAATCAGGGACCGGGGGCCGCCCCTGGGGGGATGACCCACGGCTCTGGGAGGTGCTCTCGCCCGATTCGAAGGCCGAGGAAGAGGCCAGGCATCGTGGCGTGGAGGCCGCGGGTCATACCGAGGTGTCGCAGCAGGCGCTCAAGAAGTCCATGGAGTACGAGGTCGCCTTCTTCCGGGCCGGCGGCCTGCTCGGCGCCGGGGTCGACCCGGCGTGGAACGTGCCGGCGGGGATCGGCGATCACCGGAACTACGAGTTGCTGGTCGAGGCGGGACTCACCCCGGCCGAGGCGATCCAGGTGATGTCGCTCAACGGGGCCAAAGTCCTCGGCATCGCCGATCGGCTCGGTTCGATTGCGGTCGGGAAGGCCGCTGACCTCGCCGTGATCGCCGGAGATCCGGTGGCCCGGCCCGCCGACATCCGGAAGGTCACGGTGGTCTTCCGCGACGGGATCGGCTACGACAGCGCCAAGCTCTACGCCTCGGTCAAGGGGCTCGTCGGCATCCGTTAGGCAGCGAGCCCACGGTCACGAAATCGGCTTCGCCCGCGCCAACTGCTTCACCAGCTCGTACAAGAAGGCGTGGCCCTCGTAGAAGGACTGCACCCGGATCCGCTCGTCCCGGCCGTGGAAGCGGATATCGTCCCGGTCGAAGAAGAACCCTTGCACCCCATAGGTCGGGATCCCGGCCGATCGAAGCGATCGGCCGTCGGTCGCGCCCATCACCATGATCGGCACCGTGACGACCCCGGGCCACATCGCGGTGGTGATCTCGGTCACCGCGCTCATCACATCCGGGCGGAGCGGCGACGCCGGCCCGCGGCCCAGGGCGTTGACGCGGCTGATGGCAACCGCCGAATCGGCGACGACCTTGCGGAGGGCGGCCTCGACGTAGTCCGGCTCGTCCTCCGGCAGGACCCGGCAATTGATCGTCGCGGCCGCCAGTTGGGGGAGGGCATTCATCGCATGACCGCCCTCGAGCATCGTCGCGACGCAGGTGGTGCGGAGCGTGGCATTCCACGACGTCGACGACCGGGCCACTCGGAGCATCGCCTCGCGTGAACCCGCCGCGACCCGCTCGAGATCGGCTCGGACGGCTCCGGTTTCGGTCTTGGCCATCTGCTTGAAATACGCGGCGGTGACTTCGTTCGTCTTCAAGGGAAAGCTGAATCGCGACAGCCGGTCGAGCGCTCCGGCGAGCCGATAGATGGCGTTGTCGGCCACCGGAAGCGAACTGTGGCCGCCCTTATTCAGGACTTGGAGCCGGAACCCGAGCACGTACTTCTCACTGACCTGGATGTCGTTGGCGATCCGCCTGCCGTTCACCGATTCGCCCCAGCCTCCCTCGTTCAGGGCATACTCGGCGTCGATCCAGTCGCGATGGTTCTTAAGGAGCCAGTCGACGCCGTTATACGGACCTCCGCCCTCTTCGTCGGCGGTCAACGCCACGATGATGTCGCGGTCGGGTGTGAACCCTTCCTTCCGATACTGGATCAGGTTGGCGATCCAGACCGCCGCCTGGGCCTTGTCATCGCCGACGCCGCGCCCGTAGAAATAGCCGTCCTTCTCCGTGAGCTCGAACGGGTCCAGGGTCCAGTCTTCGCGCTTGGCCTCGACGACGTCGGTGTGAGCGAGGAGCAGCAGCGGCCTCTGCCGACCGCTCCCCCGATAGCGAACCACCAGATTCATCTTGTTCGGGTGGGCGCCGGCGACCTGGATGTCCCCGTCCGGGAACCCCGCCGCCTTGAGGCGAGCCAAGGCGGCCTGGACCACCGGGGTGGTGGCACCGGTGCTGAAGCCGGAGTTGACGGCGATGAATTCCTGGTAGATCGCGCGGACCAAGGCTTGTTCCGGAGCCGGTCGGGTCACCTGCGCCCAGACGGGGGAGGCAACGAGCGGCACCAGGATCGAGACGATGAGGACGAACGGTTTCATGATTGGCTTCCGGTGGATGGGGCGTCACCCGCAATCTCGCCGGGGATCCGGGACCCGGGAAGGGGCTGGTGCAAGCCGTTATCACGGAATGGCTTAGTCCGACCTCCGCCGTGCTGGCAACTCCCCAGACGGCGGAGTATTATCCGATGGCTTCCGGCAGCACCCTGTCTTCACACCAACGGATAATTCTTGGTTCACCGTACCCTCGACGATTGGACGGATCGTACCGCTTTCGAGGCCGCGGTTGGTCATGGCTGACACCGTGACCCGGCTCGCCGCGTCACTCGCCGACCGCTACCGGAGCGAGCGAGAACTCGGCGCCGGCGGCATGGCCACGGTCTATCTCGCCCACGACGTGAAGCACGATCGCAAAGTGGCGCTCAAAGTGCTCCGCGCCGAGCTGTCCGCCGTCATCGGCGCCGAACGGTTCCTGGTCGAGATCAAAACCACCGCCAACCTCCAGCACCCCCACATCCTGGCGCTCTACGACTCAGGCCAGGTCGACGGCACCGTCTTCTACGTCATGCCCTTCGTCGAGGGCGAGTCACTCCGGGACCGGCTCAACCGTGAGACCCAATTGCCGGTGGCCGATGCGGTCCGGATCGCCACCGAGGTCGCGGGTGCCCTTGACTACGCCCACCGCCACGGCGTGATCCACCGCGACATCAAGCCGGAGAACATCCTCCTCCACGACGGCCGCGCCCTGGTGGCCGACTTCGGGATCGCACTCGCGGCCAGCCGGACCGAGGGCGGCTCCCGGATGACCGAGACCGGAATGTCGCTCGGCACGCCGCACTACATGAGCCCGGAGCAGGCGCTGGGCGAGCGGAACCTCGATGCCCGCACCGACGTCTATGCGCTGGGCTGCGTGCTTCACGAGTTGCTGGCGGGAGAGCCGCCGTTCAGCGGACCAACGGCGCAGGCAATCATTGCCCGGGTGATGAGCAGCGAACCCGAGCCGGTCACCGCACTTCGGAAGACCGTACCGGAGCACGTTTCCGACGCGATCCTAACGGCGCTGGCCAAGCTGCCGGCGGACCGATTCGCGAGCGCGGCCGAGTTTGCGGCGGCGCTCGGAGCCGATGGGCCAAGATCCCGGGCTCGCCACTCGTCCAGTCGCCCGCGCGCCACCGGCTTGATCTGGCCCCTCGGATTCGCCCTCGCGGCCGGTGCCGCGATCTGGGGCTGGCTCCGCCCCGTCCCGCAAGCCGAGCTACCCCCCTCGCGGTTAGCGATCCCGGCCCCGGGGCTCGGAGGCTCCGCGGGACTGCAGCGCTTCCTCGATATTTCGCCCGATGGCCGCACCCTGCTGTACACGAACCAATCGGAGGGGGTGACCCGATTCGTCCGCCGCCCCCTGGAGGATGCGGAACCGACCCCGATTCCCGGGGTGCCGCGAACCTTCTCCGGACCCACCATCTCACCGGACGCGAAGGAGTTCATCGCGACCGACGTCCAGAACGCGCAGATGTTCCGCTTTCCGATCGAGGGCGGGACCGGGAAGCCCCTCCCGCGGGACTTGAGCTGGGCGAACATCATGGCGTGGGGGAGCGACGGCACCCTCTGGATCAGCGCCCAGAGCGACCGGACCCGGGGCATCGCCCGGGTGAGTCCGACCGGTGAGGTCACCCATCCGTTCGGGCCGGAGGCCGCGGACCTGCTGCTGCAGCAGGT
>JANMHX010000081.1:0-16521 GCA_031375485.1 Gemmatimonadota bacterium
CCGGCGTGCCGATGAAGGCGGCCTGCGCTGGGGTGGCGATGGGTCTGATCATGGAAGGCAAGAAGGTGGCGGTCCTGACCGACATCCTCGGTTCGGAAGACCACTTGGGCGATATGGACTTTAAGGTCGCCGGTACCGAGAAGGGCATCACGTCGATTCAAATGGACATCAAGATCGACGGCCTGAGTCTCGAATTGCTGGCGGACGCGCTCGAGAAGGCCCGTCGGGGCCGGCTCCACATCTTGGGCGAAATGAAGAAGACCCTGGCGGCGCCGCGCGCCGACCTGTCGCCCTTCGCGCCCCGGATCTTCACGATCATGATCAAGCCCGACAAGATCGGCGACGTGATCGGACCGAAGGGTAAGACCATTCGCGGGATCCAGGACGCCACCGGCGCCAAGATCTCGATCGAAGACACCGGGTTGGTGACCATCGCGGCCGTCGGCGGCGAAGCCGGCGACAAGGCCCGGGAAATGGTCATGGCGCTGGTGGCCGAGCCGGTGGTCGGGATGATCTACGAGGGCCCGGTCAAGAGCACCACGGCGTTCGGCGCCTTCATCGAAATCATGCCGGGCGTCGAGGGGTTGCTCCATATCAGCGAATTGCAGCATGCCCGGACGGAAAAGACCGAAGACGTCGTCAAGAAGGGCGATGTCGTCCGGGTCCAGTTGCTCGAGGTCGATGAGCGGGGCCGGATGCGGTTGTCCCGGAAGGCGTTGTTGCCGAAGGAGTGACCGTGGTCCGGGAGCAACTCGACGAGCGGCTCTTCCGGACCACGGCGCCGAACGGGCTCAACGTCCTCACCGAGCACCTGCCCGGGCTTCGTTCCGCGGCGGTGGGAGTGTGGGTCCGCTGGGCCAGCGGCCATGAAGGACCCGAGCAGATGGGCGTGGCCCATCTGCTCGAACACATGGTGTTCAAGGGCACCGAGCGCCGGACGGCCAAGCAACTGGCCCAAGCGCTCGAGGTCCGGGGTGGCTCGCTGGACGCGTATACCAGCCGAGATCACACCAGCTACCAAGCCCATGTGCTCGACCAGGACCTCCCCCTCGCCGCCGATATTCTCACCGATCTGGTTCGGTCGCCGTTGATCCGGGCCGAGGACCTCGATCTCGAGCGCAACGTCGTGCTGGAGGAAATCAAAGGCGTCGAGGATACCCCCGACGACTTGGTCTTCGACCTCTTTGCCGCCCACCTGTGGCCCGAGCATCCGTACGGCTACTCCATTCTCGGCACCCCGGAGACGGTCGGCCGGCTGACGGCGGCAGACATCCGGAGCTATCACGCCGCCGGCTACTACCCCGGCAACGTGGTCATTGCGGCGGCGGGGAATGTCGACCACGACCGGTTCCTCGAGGATCTGATGCGGCTCGGTTGGTTCGAGGGCAGCGGTTTCGTCGAGGCCAAGCCACCCGTGACGCCGGCGCCGGCGGTCCGGTCCAAGCACCACCACGTGACCCGGGACTCGGCGCAGACCCATATCGTTTTCGGGACCGATACCTTCGAGAGCCGGGACCCGCGGCGCTACGCCATGGCGGTCCTGACCAACGTCTTCGGGGGCGGGATGTCGAGCCGGTTGTTTCAGCGGATTCGCGAGGATCTGGGCTTGGCGTATGCGGTCTCCGCCTTCCACCAGCCGTATCGGTCGGCCGGCTTGGCGGGCATCTACGTCGCGACCCAGCCGGGAACGGCGGCCGCCGCCAAGGAAGCGATTCAGGCGGAGTGTGAGCGCCTGGCTCGCGAAGGCCTCACGACCGAAGAACTCGTCGGCGGCCGCCAGCAGCTCAAGGGGCAACTGATGCTGGCGCTCGAGAACCCCGGGAGCCGGGTGCACCGACTGGCGGGATTTGTCTTGAACGATGATCGTTATCGGAAGCCGGACGAGATTCTGGCGGCCATCGACCGGATCGAGGGCGACGAAGTCAACCAATTGGCCCGGGAGTTCTTCGATCCGGCCCGGTTGGCGGTGGTTGAATTGGGCGGGGACTGAGCCGAGAAACACTTTCCAGCGGGGGATACCATGGTGATCGGCGTACCGAAGGAGATCAAGACCAACGAGAACCGCATCGCGCTGGTGCCGGCGGGTTGCGAATTGCTGGTCGAGCAGGGACATACGGTGTTCGTCGAGCGGGGCGGAGGGCTGGGCAGCGGTTTTTCCGACGACGATTACGTCCGGGCCGGCGGCAAGATCCTCGACACGGCTGACGAGGTCTGGGCCAAAGCCGAGATGATCATGAAGGTCAAGGAGCCGATCGCCGTCGAATACCCGCGGATGCGGCCGGGCCAGGTGATCTATACCTACTTCCACTTCGCCGCCGGCGAAGAGCTAACCCGGGCGGTGATCGCCTCCGGGGCCATTGCGGTCGCCTACGAAACCGTCCAGTTGCCCCACGGCGAGCTCCCGTTGCTGACCCCGATGTCCGAGGTGGCCGGCCGGATGGCGGTCCAGGAGGGCGCCAAGTACCTCGAGAAGGTCTACGGGGGCCGGGGGGTGCTGCTCGGGGGTGTTCCGGGGGTGGCTCCGGCCGACGTCATCATCATCGGCGGCGGGGTGGTCGGGATCAATGCCGCCAAGATGGCGGCCGGCATGGGGGCGAACGTCACCATCCTGGATCTGTCGTTGGAACGGCTCCGGTACCTGGACGACGTCCTGCCGCCGAACGTGACGACGCTCTACTCGAATCGCTACAACATCCTGGGAGCCATCCAGCGGGCCGATCTGGTGATCGGCGCCGTGTTAATCGCGGGCGCCAAGGCCCCCCGGTTGATCCGGCGGGAGGATCTCAAGCTGATGAAACCGGGGTCGGTCATCGTCGACGTGGCGGTCGACCAGGGCGGTTGCGTCGAGACCATCAAGCCGACCACCCACGAGAATCCGATCTACTTCGTGGACGGGGTGCTCCACTACGCGGTCGCGAATATGCCGGGAGGGGTGTCGCGGACCTCGACCTTGGCCCTGACCAACGCGACGCTCAGCTACGCCCAGAAGCTGGCCAAGTTTGGCTGGAAGGCCGCCTGCCGGCAGGACGGCGCCTTGAAGCTCGGGCTCAACGTGGTCGAGGGCCAAGTGGTCTATCCCGGGGTGGCCGAAGCGTTCGGGCTCCCGTTGGTGAACGTCGACAGCCTTCTCTAGGGCATGGTTTCCGTTCTGATTCAGCGCCTCCCGCACGGGGAGGGGCTGCCGGTGCCGACGCCGCAGACCGAGGGCTCGGCCGGGGCGGACATCGCCGCGGCGGAGGCCGGGCTCTTGGCCCCGATGGAGCGGCGGCTCTTCTCGACCGGGTTCGCGGTGGCGATTCCGTCCGGCTATGAGATCCAGATTCGGCCTCGGTCGGGGTTGGCGGTCAAGCACGGTGTGACGCTCCCGAACACCCCCGCCACCATCGACAGCGACTACCGGGGCGAGCTGAAGGTCGGGCTGATCAATTTGGGCTCGGAGCCCTTCCAGGTGGAGCGGGGGATGAGAATCGCCCAGTTGGTGGTGGCACGGGTTGAAAGCGTGCGATTTGAGGCCGTCGAGACGTTACCAGCCACAGTCCGCGGCGACGGCGGGTTCGGGAGCACCGGTCGGTAACGGCTTGTCGAAGTGCTTGTCAAACATTAACTTGCGCTTCGGTCGGGGGGCGCCCGTAATCCAATGAAGTTTCCGTTCAAATTCGATTTCTTCCGGTCCGCGAATCAAATCGCGGTCGACCTTGGCACCGCCAACACCCTGGTGTACGTGAAGGGTGAGGGCATCGTGCTCAACGAGCCGTCGGTGGTGGCGATCGACCGGGCCACCGGCGAGCCGAAAGCCTACGGCCTCGACGCCAAGCGGATGTTAGGCAGAACGCCCGAGGGCATCATCGCGGTTCGGCCGCTCAAGGATGGCGTCATCGCCGACTTCGAGCGCACCGAGAAGATGCTGCGGCATTTTCTCGGTACCATCATCAACAAACACTTCGTTCGGGTCAAACCGATGGTGATCGTCGCGGTGCCCTCGGGCATCACGGAGGTCGAACGGCGAGCGGTCCGTGATTCCGCGGAAACCGCCGGGGCCAAAGAAGTCTATATGGTGGCCGAACCGATGGCCGCCGCGATCGGCGTGGGTCTTCCGGTGGAAACGCCGACGGGTAACATGGTGATCGACATCGGCGGTGGCACGACGGAAATCGCGGTCATCGCGCTGTCCGGTATCGTCTGCGATACCTCGATTCGAACCGGTGGGGACGAACTCGACCAAGCCATCGTGCAGTTCATGCGCAAGAACTACAACCTGCTGGTGGGTGAACCGACCGCCGAAGCGATTAAGATCAAGATCGGGTCGGCGTATCCGACCGGCGATGAGCGCGAGATGGAGGTCAAGGGCCGTGACCTCGTGTCCGGCATTCCGAAGACCGTCCGGGTGCATTCGACGGAAATCCGCGAGGCGGTGCAGGAGCCGATTCAGCAGATCGTCGATGCCGTCCGCCGGGCGCTCGAAATCACCCCGCCGGAATTGGCCAGCGATATCGTCGACCGCGGAATTGTGATGACCGGCGGGGGAGCGCTGATCCGGGGGCTCGATTTGTTGCTCTCGCAGGAAACCGGATTGCCGATTCACGTCGATGAGGATCCGTTGACCTGTGTCGTTCGCGGTACCGGGCGGATCCTCGACGAATACGAAAAGTATCGCAGTGTGCTGACGAGGTGACATGAGCCGCGGACAGGGCCGGTCGCTCTCCCGAAGTGATACTGCTCTCCTGGTTGGCTGTCTCGTGCTGTCGGTCGTCGCCATGGTGCTGCCCACTCGATGGGCGTTGGTTTTCTCGAGCGGAGTTCGGGCCACGGCGCTGGCCCCGGTGGTGTGGCTCCAGAACAACGCGGAGCAGTGGCGCACCAGCCGGCTCGAGCTCCAGGTCATCTCCTCCGCCCGGGACTCGGCGTCGCTTGCGGCGCAGTCCCTCGCGGGCCTGCAAGCTGAAAACGCCGGGCTCCGCGGCTTGCTGGCGCTCAAAGCAAAGATTTCCTACCGCACGGTTCCCGCCGAGGTCCTTCATCAGACCACAGCCACGGAAGGCCGGACGCTCCTTCTCGGGACCGGGTCGAGTGACGGCGTGCACGTCGGCAATCCGGTCGTCTCCCCCGACGGGCTGCTGGGCTTGATCGTGAGCGCCGAATCGCATTCGTCGGTGGCCATGACGTGGGCCCATCCGGACTTTGCCGTCTCGGTTACGACGGCTGATGGCAGCATCATGGGCATCGTGGCGCCGACACCCGGCTTCGAGGCCAGCGAGTCGTTTCTCGAACTCAGGGGCGTTCCGTATCGGGATACGGTGCCTGACGGCACCCAGGTGCTCACCTCGGGGCTCACGGGTGTCTACCCGAACGGCATTCCCGTGGGGCGGGTGGTCGGGACTCGGCGGGAGGAGATGGGCTGGGAGCGGGTCTACCGGCTGACGCCGGCCGCGAATCCGGGCCATGTGCGGCACGTCTTGATCTATCTGATCCGCGAAAACCGACTCGACCCATGAGCTTCGACAAGCGGGCCCGTCGCCGTCGGTTGGTGTTCGTCATCGCGATCCTCATCGCGGCCCACTTCTACATTCGGCCCTGGGTCGCCAGCCGGTTTGCGCCCGATCTGTTGATGCTCGCGATGATGCTGGTGGCCATTCGGAGTCGCCCGGGCGTGGCGGCGGTGGCGGGGTTCCTGGTCGGACTGACCGCCGACGTGTTGTCTCCGGCCCGGTTCGGGGCTGGAGCGCTCTCGCATACGATTGTCGGCTATCTCGCCGCCTATGGCCGGGCGGTCTTCTTTCCGGACAACCTGTTGGTGAATGCCGGTCTGTTTGCCGGCGGCGTCTGGCTCCGGACCTTGATCGTCCTGCTCGCGAGCGGGGCCGGGGCGAGCGAACTCGCCAGTACCCTGCTGATCTGGGCGCCGATCCAAGCGGTGGTCACCGCGGTGGTGGGCGTCGTGGTCGTCGTGTTTTTCCGCGACTGGCTCGCGATTCGGTTGGACGAATGAGTATCGCCTTCACGCCCTTTCGGGTTCGGGAGCGAGCCGGGCGGGCCACGTTCGTGCTGGGCGCCCTGTTTCTGTTCCTCCTGGCGGCGTTCTTTCGGGCCCAGGTCATCGGCACCGCCGATTTCCGGCGGCAGAGCGACAACAACCGGCTCCGTCGTTTGATCTTGGCGTCGCCCCGGGGCTTCATTTTGGACCGGAACGGCAAGCAGATCGCCGAGAACGCGCCGGGCTTTACGGTCAAACTGGTGGCCAGTTCTCGGGACTCGTTGAAGGCGGTCCTCAAGCGGATTGCGACGTTGGTGCCGGGGGCGGAGGACATCGAGGGGCCGGTGGTGCGCCGGTATGACCTCGCCTCCTATCAGCCGGCGCTCGTGTTCGCGAACGCCAGTATCGAGACCGTGGCGATTCTCGAGGAGCACCGTTACCTCCTCCCCGGGCTCGTGATCCGGACGGAACCCCGCCGGCTCTACGGGGCGGGGCAGGCCGTGGCGCATCTCGTGGGATACGCGGGCGAAGTGTCCGACGACGAGCTTGTGCGCGGTCGGTTTCCCGGCGCCCGGCCCGGCACGATCGTCGGGAAAGACGGACTCGAGGCGAAGTTCGACTCGGTCGTGCGGGGGCTCGAGGGGGAAAGCTTCATCGAGGTGGACGCTCGGGGACGGATGGTCCGCGACGAGAGTGAGTCGCAGGCCCTGAAGCCGGTGACCGGGGAGATGATCCGGACCACCATCGACCTCGAATTACAGACGTATATCGACAGTCTCTGGTCGGCCGACCGGGTCGGGGTGCGGGGCGCGATGGTCGCGATGACCCCGGACGGCCAGGTCCTGTCGCTCTATTCCGCGCCGACGTTCGATCCGAACGAGTTGATCACCGGAGTGTCCTCTCGGCGGTGGGCCGAGCTCAACGGTGAAGCCAAGCCCCTGCAGAACCGCGCGATTCGCGGGAGTTTTCCGCCCGGTTCCCCGTTCAAGCTCGTGACCGCCGCGGTGGCCTTGAAACGAGGGCTGGTCGACTTTTCGAGCCACATGCCGCAGAGCTGCACCGGGGGGTACCGGTTTGGGAACCGGGTGTTCCACTGCTGGAAGAAGTCCGGGCATGGGTCGCTCGATTTGACCGGGGCCATCGCCAACAGCTGTAATATCTACTTCTACCAACTCGGCCTCCGGATCGGGCTCCCGAATTTCCTGGCGGAGGCCACCGCCATGGGGCTGGGGTCGCCGACGGGCATCGACTTGGCCTCGGAGCGGAGCTCGTCGTTCCCGCCATCGACCGCCTACTATGACCGGCTCTACGGGGCCCGAGGCTGGAGCAACGCGGCGACGCTCAACCTGTCGATCGGGCAGGGAGAGAACGCCCAGACCTTGATGGGCTTGACCCGGTTCTATGCCGCCTTGGCCGGCGACGGGACGGTGCCGATCCCGTATGTCGTCCAGAAGCCGGCCGGCCCCCGGCGATCGTTAGGCCTGACGGCGGAGCAACTGGCCGGACTCCGGAACGCGCTGGTCGCGGTCGTCGACCGGGGCACCGCCGCCGCCAGTGGCGGACGTGACCTTCGGGTGGCGGGGAAGACCGGGACGGCGCAGAATCCCCAGGGGCCCGATCACGGGTGGTTCATTGCCTTTGCCCCGGCCGAGAAGCCGACCGTGGTGGTCGGGAGCATCATGGAGTTTGCCCTCCATGGGACGACGGTGGCGCCCTACGTGGTGAAGGTCATTCGCCGGTATCTCGCGAAATCGGATCCTACGCTGGCGAAGGCCAGGATCAAGATGGTAATCCAGGAAGACTCGGCCACCGCGGTGTCCGAGTTGATCGCGGATTCCGCCGCCGCGCCCCCGCCGCGCTGATGCGTACCACGCTCGACCGCCCGCTCGTTCTGACGCTTCTGGCCCTGGCTGCCTACGGGCTGGCCATGGTGTATTCCGCCGGCCAAACCGATCTCCCAACCGCCGCCGAGCGGGCCTGGGTCCGCCAGTTGGTGTGGATGCTGCTCGCCATCGGGATGGGCGCGGTCGCGTTTCGGCTTTCGTTTCGGATTCTGGAGTGGGGGGCGCCGGTACTCTATGGGCTCGGCCTGGCCCTGCTGGCCCTGACGCTCGTGATCGGCACCGGGGCCGGCACCGCGGCGGGGACGAAGAGCTGGTTAGCCATCGGCGGGGTCCGGATCGGCCAGCCCGTGGAACTCGCGAAGATCGGCGCGATCCTGCTCTTGGCCCGCTACCTCTCCGGACTACGGCAGCCACCCCAGACGCTGATCGATTTGGTCCGGCCGGGGCTGATTGCGCTCGGTCCATTCCTCTTGGTCATGCTCCAACCCGACCTCGGGAGCGCCATCGTCTTCGTCGTGATTCTGTTTGCCATGTTGTTCTGGACCGGCGTCAAACCCTCGCTCCTGCTGTTGCTGGCCTCGCCGATCGTCAGCCTGCTCCTGGCCGTCGATACCCGGTGGTGGGGGGCCTGGATCCTGTTGCTGACCGTGCTGCTCTTGGTCTGGCGCACCTACGTGGCCGAGGGGGTGTTGATCTGGTTGGTCAACTCGGCGATGGGAGTGGTGGCCATCATTCTGTGGAACGGGCTCAAACCGTATCAGCAGAAGCGGCTGATGTCCTTCGTCAATCCGGAGGCCGACCCGTCGGGCTCGGCCTATCAGGCGATCCAGTCCAAGGTGGCAATCGGGTCCGGAGGGTGGTTCGGCAACGGCTATCTGCACGGGCCGCAGAAACGCCTGGCGTTCCTGCCGGAGCAGCCCACCGACTTCATCTTTTCCGTGGTGGGCGAGGAACTCGGCTTCCTTGGCGTCGTGGTGGCCCTGGCCCTCTTTCTGATCCTGTTCCTCCGACTGGTGCGGATCGCCCGGCGGGCCACCAACCCGTTCAGCAGCTTGGTCGTGTTCGGGATTTTGGGTCTCTTGTTCGCGCACGTGTTCGAGAATGTCGGCATGACGATCAGCGTCATGCCGATTACCGGAATCCCGCTGCCGTTCTTTTCGTACGGAGGCTCATTCGTTCTGGCGTGCGGCATCAGCATGGGGTTGGTGTTGCGGGTGGCCTACGATTCACGGTCAAGTGGCTATCTCGAATCATGACAACGACTTGCAAGTTAGGGTCTAGCGCGTTCGCCCCGAGGAGCCCAGATTCATGGTCCCTTCACCGTAGCGTGCGTGGATCCGTGTCATTCGTCGCGAGTCAATGGCTGTGAGCGCGTGGTTTAAAAAGGAACGGAAGCCCCGGCCGTCCCAGCGCGCTCGGCTCGAGATTCCCAAAGATGCCTGGGACAAGTGCGAGTCCTGCGGCCACGTCGACATCCGGGAGCGGTTCGAGCGGGAGCTCAATGTCTGTCCGAATTGTGGCCACCATCGGCGCTTCCTGGCTGAGGAATACGTGGAACTCCTGAGCGATGCGGGCACCTGGCGCGAGCTCAACGCGAACCTCGGACCGCTGGACCCGCTCTCGTTCGAACACTATGCCGACCGGTCCAAGTCCTCGCAGGCCAAAACCGGACAACTCGATGCCATCTATACCGGCCTCTGCCGGCTCGACAAGATCCCGCTCCACGTCGGGGTGATGAACTTTGCCTTCATGGGGGGCTCGATGGGGTCGGTGGTCGGTGAGAAGATTGCCCGATTGGCCCGCCGGTCGTCCGACAAGGGGATCCCGCTCGTCCTGGTGTGTGCCTCCGGCGGGGCCCGGATGCAGGAGGGCGTGCTCTCCCTCATGCAGATGGCCAAGACGTCGGCGGCGATTGCCGAGTTGAAGCGTGAAGGGGTCCCGTATCTGACGGTCCTGACCAATCCGACGACCGGCGGCGTGTCGGCCAGTTACGCGATGCAGGGCGACACCATCCTCGCGGAGCCGGGTGCGGTGATCGGGTTTGCGGGCCAGCGAGTCATCAAGCAGACGATCGGCCAAGATTTGCCGGAGGGGTTTCAGACCGCTGAGTTCTTGCTCGAGCGGGGTCAGGTGGACGAGGTGGTACCTCGCGGCGCGCTCCGGGACACGGTGGCGAGACTCCTCAGGCACATGCTGGGCCATAAATCCGACGCGGAGGCGAGGAGCGTGGTGTGAACCTTCGGCGTCACGACGGATATCAGCGGGCGCTCGATTTCCTGTATCCCCGTACCACCACCATCAAATTCGGTCTCGATCGTACGGAACTCCTGCTGGCGGCGTTAGGCAACCCGGATCGGATGGTGCCGGCCATCCATGTCGGCGGCACCAACGGCAAGGGAAGTGTGACGACGCTGGTTGCCGCCGCGCTGGAAGCGTCCGGCCTCCGGGTCGGGGTGTACACCTCGCCTCATCTGGTGGACTTTCGGGAGCGGATTACGGTTGAGGGCGTCCCGATCTCGGCCGCGGCCACGGCGATGTGGACGGAACAGCTGCGCCCGTTGATCGAGGAGTCCGGCGCGACGTTCTTCGAAGCCACGACGGCGATTGCCTTTGCCGACCTGGCCAGCCGGGGCGCGGAGGTGGCCGTCGTCGAGGTCGGGCTCGGAGGCCGCCTCGACAGCACGAATGTGGTCCGGCCGATGGTGAGCGGGGTCACCAAGATCGCGCTCGACCACCAGAAGTACCTCGGGGACACGCTGGAAGCCATTGCGCGGGAGAAGGCCTGGATCGCCAAGCCCGGCGCCCCCTTCATCATCGGGGAACGCGATCCGGCGATCGTTGCGGTCTTGCGGGAGGAGGCGGGGCGTTCGGTTGCGGCGATCGATCCGGGTGGGCGGGCCGATATCCGGGTCCTGCCTCCGGAGTACCTCTGGGAAGGGCCGCTTGGGTTGGCGGGTCCCCACCAGCGCCGGAACGCGGCGGTGGCCCACGGGATGCTGATGGCGCTGCCGGAGCGGTTCAGGCCGACCCACTCGGCGATCGAGCGGGGCTTCGCTTCGGCGTTCGTCCCCGGCCGTCTCGACCGACGTGGTCGCTGGCTGTTCGACGTGGCCCACAATCCTGACGGGGTCCGGGCCCTCGTCGCGGCGATCACGGACCTGAATCCCCCGCGGCCGCTCCATGCCCTGGTCTCGATCCTGGGGGACAAGGAGTGGCCTGAGATGCTGGTCCAGCTCGACCAGGTGGTCGACCGAGGCATTCTCACCGTCGCTCCGTCGGCGGAAGGCCGAAAGTGGGACCTTTCGTGGCTCCGGCGGTGGCTCGACCGCCCCGACCGGCCGCCGGCCCGGGCGGAATGGCGGCTGATCGAGGACTTTCCGGAGGCGCTCGACGCGGCCGCCGCCGGTGCCGGGACGATCTTGGTGACCGGCTCGTTTCACACCGTTGGGGACGTCATGGCCGCCCGGGGTCTCGCGCCAATTTGACCGAAACGGGGGCCTTCGGCCCCGCTTATATTTGGGCATGTCGATCCAGGCCCTCCCCGGTTTCCGTGATTTCTATCCCGACGAACTCGCGATCCGGTCGCACGTGTTCGGCGCGATGCGGCGGGTGGCTCTTCGGTACGGGTTCGAGGAGTATGACGGGCCGCCGCTCGAGTCGCTTGAGCTGTATACCCAAAAGAGCGGCGACGAGATCGTCGGCCAGCTCTATCATTTTCGCGATAAAGGGGATCGGGAGGTCGCCCTCCGCCCCGAGATGACGCCGACCTTGGCCCGAATGGTCGCCCCGAAGGCGTCGTCGATGAAGAAGCCGATCCGGTGGTTCTCGATCCCTCAGCTGTTCCGGTACGAACGGCAACAGCGCGGCCGGTTGCGGGAGCACTTTCAGCTCAACTGCGATCTGATCGGGGAGGCGGGCCCGGCGGCCGATGCCGAGATCATCGCCTTGGCCATCGACGTGATGCGGGATCTTGGCCTCGGTCCGGCGGACATCCGGGTTCGGGTATCCGACCGGCGTGTCCTTCAGGCCCTGTTGCAAAGCCTGGGGGTTCCGGCCGAGCACCTCGGGGTGGCCTATCAGGCCATCGACAAGATCGGTCGCCGGGAGTTCGCCTCGCACAAGGAAAAGCTCGCCCAACTGGCGGCTTCGGTGGCGGCGTTGGATTTCGTGGAACGGCACCGAGGCGTCACGCGGTGGGCCGAGATGGAGACCCTGCTGGCTCCGTTCCCGGCGGTGCTGGAAGCGGCCTCGCCGCTTCGGCACACGCTGGGCGCCCTGGATGCGATGGGCCTCGGCGGGTTCGTGGACCTCGATCTCACGATCGTTCGGGGCTTGGCGTACTACACGGGAACCGTCTTCGAGTTGTTCGACGCCCAGGGAACCTTTCGAGCGATCTGCGGCGGCGGGCGGTACGACAATCTGTTGGCGGCCCTGGGTGGTGCGGATTTTCCGGCCCTCGGTTTCGGGATGGGAGATGTGGTCCTGACCGAGCTGCTCCGGGATCGCGGGCTGCTGCCGGCGCCCGGCCCGAGCGTTGACGTGTTTCTGGCGGCGGTCACCGCGGAGGACCGGCCGTTCGTCTTGAGTCTGGCCCATGAACTCCGGGACCACGGCTTCCGGGTCGAGTACGCCCTGGTCGATCAGACCGTGGCGAAGCAGTTCAAACTCGCCGATGCCCGGCGGGTCAAGTTCGTGGTTGTCGTTGGTCCGGATGACCGGGCCCGCGGCGAAGTGGTGATCAAGGATCTCACCGCCGGAGCCCAACGCCCGGTTCCTCGGGGCGAGGTGGTTCCGGCGCTTCGGGCGCTGGGTGCCGGCACTCAGGCGCATTCGTTACCTCTCTAGGCAGAAACGACGGTTCGATGTCGGACAACAAGGCATTACCCACCCGGGCCGCGGACTTCAGCGCCTGGTACAATGAACTCATCGCCCGTGCCGAACTGGCCGATTACAGTCCGGTCCGCGGCTGCATGGTCATTCGGCCGAACGGCTACGCGATCTGGGAACAGATGCAGGCGGCGCTCGACAAGATGTTCAAGGACACCGGCCACCAGAACGCCTATTTCCCGTTGTTCATCCCCCAGAGCTTCCTGGCCAAGGAGGCCGAGCACGTCGAGGGCTTCGCCCCGGAGACGGCGGTGGTGACCCACGGGGGCGGTAAGGAACTCGAGGAGCCCCTGGTCGTCCGGCCCACCTCGGAAACGATCGTCGGGGCGATGTACGCCAAGTGGATTCAAAGCTATCGAGACCTGCCGGTGCTCCTGAACCAGTGGTGCAACGTGGTCCGGTGGGAGATGCGGACCCGGCTCTTCCTGCGGACCACCGAGTTCCTTTGGCAAGAAGGCCATACGGCGCATGCGACCGAGGCTGAGGCGGAGGCGGAAACCCTCCAGATGCTCGGGGTCTATCGGACGTTCCAGGAACAGTATCTGGCGTTGCCGGTCATCACCGGCCGGAAGACGGACACCGAACGGTTTGCCGGCGCGCTTCGCACCTACGCCCTCGAGGCGATGATGCAGGATCACAAGGCCCTCCAGATGGGGACCAGCCACAACCTCGGCCAGAATTTCGCCAAGGCGTTCGATATCTCCTTCCAGACGGCGGAAGGCACGATCGATCATGTCTGGAGCACATCGTGGGGGAGTTCGACGCGGATGATCGGTGGCATGATCATGGCCCACAGCGATGACGCCGGTTTCGTGTGTCCGCCCCGGTTGGCGCAGTGGCAGGCCGTCATCGTGCCGATCTACAAGACCGATGCCGAGCGCGGCACCATGCTGGAAGCCGCGAACCGGGTGGCCGGTGACCTTCGGGCCGGCGGGATCAGAGTTCACGTCGACGGCCGCGAAGGGATGAAGCCCGGGGCCAAGTACTATGAGTGGGAGGGCCGCGGGGTTCCGTTCCGGCTCGAGATCGGTCCTCGAGATCTCGCCGCGGGCACGGTCATGCTCGCCCGGCGGACCGGCGGGCCGAAGACGTCCCTGCCGATGTCGGGTTTGGCCGCCGCGCTGGCGGTCGAAATCGAGACCATGCAGACGGGGCTGTTCGAAGCCTCCAAGGCCCGGCGCGAGGCCAACTCGCTCCGGCATCCGAAGAGCAAACAAGAGTTCATCGACTTCATCGAGGGGAACGGCGGATTCGTCTACGCCGGTTGGTGCGGCGATCCCGCGGTCGAGGCCGAGATCAAGGAAGCCACCAAGGCCACGATCCGGGTGATGCCGGATCCGGAGTTCCTCCAGGGCGAGTCGCCGAAGACGTGCATTTGGACCGGGCGGCCCGCGGTCGCCGAGGTCATCTGGGCACGGGCGTACTGAATGAGCGGTTCGCTGGTGACGCCGGGGGCTACCGCGGTGGACTCGCACGAACTGTTTCGGGACGCCGGCCTCGAGCGGGGCCCGGATGGGCTCCTGCGGATGGGTGGAGTATCACTCGAGGCGGTCCTTCGAGATGTCGGATCGCCGGCCTACGTCTACAACGGTGGGGCGGTTCGGGAGCGGTACCAGGCCATCGCCTCGGCCTTTGCCGGGATCCCGCACCGGGTGCACTACGCGGTCAAATCGAACGGCAGTTTGGCCGTCCTCAAGATTCTCAAGGATCTTGGCGCCGGAGCGGACATCGTGTCGGGTGGCGAACTCCGGCGGGTCACCCGGGTGGGCTTCGACCCGAAGCTGATCGTCTTCAGCGGGGTCGGAAAGACCGATGCTGAGCTGGAAGCGGCCATCAGCTGCCGGATCGGTGGCATCAACATCGAGTCGGCTGAGGAACTGACGGCGCTGGAGCGGATCGTCGGCCGGCGGTCGGTCGAGTACCCGATTCGGCTGGGGATCCGCGTCAATCCGGATGTCGCCGCAGACACCCATCCCTATATCACCACCGGGGCCGGCGGGATCAAGTTCGGGGTTCCCACCGAGCAGGTCCTCGGGCTGGCTCGGCGGATCGCCGCGAATCCCCGGTTGACGCTCGTCAGTCTGGCCATGCATCTCGGCAGCCAGTTGCTCGATCCGGCCCCGTTTGCCGATGGGGCAGCCAAGCTCGTCGGGCTGATCGACGATATCGCGGCACTCGGGATCCGTTCGCTGGAAGCGGTTGACGTCGGGGGCGGGCTCGGGATCCGGTATCGGGACGAAACACCCCTCGAACCCCGCCACTTGTCCGAAGTGCTGGCGCCGATCATCGCGGGGCGAGGACTGACGCTCCACCTCGAGCCGGGCCGGTTCTTGACCGGCAGCGCCGGTGTGCTGCTGACCAAAGTGCTCTATCGAAAGCGCTCGGGCGGCAAGGACTTCGTGGTGGTGGATGCCTCGATGACCGATCTGGTTCGGCCCAGCCACTATCACGCCTACCACGAGATCACGGAGGTGGTGGCTCGGGGCCGGGCGGTCCGGACGGTCGACGTCGTCGGTCCGGTCTGTGAAACCGGCGACTTCTTGGCGTTGGACCGGCCGCTGGCGGACGTCGAAACCGGCGACCATCTGGCCATCCTCTGTGCCGGCGCCTACGGGGCGGTCATGGCCTCGAACTACAACACCAGACTCCGGGCCCCCGAAGTCCTGATTGATCGCGGACGCTACGGGGTCACCCGGGTTCGCGAGACCCTGGAAGATCTGCTCCGGGGCGAAACCGACGACCCCTTCCACCGCTGATGCCCGTGACCAAGAACGCCATTCTCATCATCGACTACGGCTCGCAGTTCACGCAACTCATTGCCCGCCGGGTTCGGGAGGCGCATGTCTACTGCGAGATCCACCCGCCGAGTCGGTCACTCGAGTGGATTCGCGAATGGGGTCCGAAGGGCATCATCCTGTCCGGAGGGCCGAACTCGGTGTATGACGAAGGCGCGCCGACCGCACCCGCCGAGTTGCTGGATCTTGGCGTGCCGGTCCTCGGTCTCTGCTACGGGATGTATCTCGTGGCGCAGCTGGCCGGTAGCACGGTGGCGGCCGCGGGCCGGCGTGAATACGGGCGCGCGCAAGTGTCGGTGCGCGGGGGCCGGCTGTTTCGGGGCTTCGATCCCGGCGAAACGACCACGGTCTGGATGAGCCATGGCGACCGGGTCGAGAATGTTCCGCCGGGCTATCGCCTCACTGCGTCAAGTGACAACTGCCCAATCGCCGGGATCGAGCACGAGACGCTGCCGATCATGGCGGTCCAGTTTCATCCCGAGGTGGCTCACACCGCCCGGGGCGGGGAAATCATCAACGCGTTCTTGTTTGATGTCTGCGGCGCCGTCGCGGATTGGACGCCGGCGCATTTCATTGAAACGGAAGTCGCCAAGATCCAGGCCCAGGTTGGCCCGACGGCCCGGGTCATTTGCGGTCTGTCCGGCGGAGTCGACTCGGCGGTGGCCGCTGCCTTGGTCCACCGTGCGGTGGGGAACCGGCTTACCTGCATCTTCGTCGATCACGGCCTGCTCCGGCTCCATGAGCGCGATCAGGTCGAGGTCACGTTTCGCCGGCACCTTGGGATCGATCTCCGGGTGGTCGATGCCAGCGATCAGTTCCTCGGGCTCCTCGCGGGGGTCACCGATCCGGAGCGGAAGCGCACCATCATCGGGCACACGTTCATCGACGTGTTCGAAGCCGCGGCGAAAGTCGTCGGTTCCGACGTCGGATTCTTGGTGCAGGGAACCCTCTATCCCGACGTCATCGAGTCGTTCTCGCCTCGGGGCGGGCCGTCGGTCACCATCAAGACCCACCACAATGTCGG
>JANMHX010000099.1:0-4587 GCA_031375485.1 Gemmatimonadota bacterium
CGGGTTTGAGGTCCACGTCACGGTCAGTCCGGCCGACATCGACGAGTTGGGCCACGCCAATAACGTCAACTACCTCCGCTGGATGCTGGAGGCGGCAACCCGGCATTGGGACGTGACCCGGGCCCGAGTTGATCCGGCGGCCGTGGCCGGGGTCGGCTGGGTGGTGATGCGTCACGAGCTCGACTACTTCCTCCCCGCGTTCGTGGGGGAGGGACTCGCGGTGGTGACCTGGGTGCCGACCTGTACCCCGCTGACCTGCGATCGGTACTATCAGATCACCCGGCTGGCCGATCAGGCCCTCTTGGCCCGGGGCACGTCGACCTACTGTGTGGTCGATCTCGCCTCGGGAAAACCTCGCCGACTTGGGGAGAACCTCAGAGAGGCTATCGGTAATCCTGAATTGGTGAAGCGACATCGAATAGAACGTCACTTCCCACCGTTGCCTGGAAAAGTTACAACCCCTTGACGAGGTCACCACCCAACGGCTTAGAAGAGTTCGCCCAGCAGGCAGCGAGCCGACCCACCGCCTAGCGCCTCGAACGCCGCGAGATCGGTGTGCAGCATTCGCGCGTGCCGCTCGATGACCGCCCGGTCCGCAGCTAGAAATCCGTGGTAGGCCGCCGAGGACATCACCAACAGCGGCTCGCCCTGGTCGTTCACCAAGGGCAGGCAATTGCCACAGAACGCGAGGACCTGGCGGCGGGTGATCGGCAGGATCTCGAATCCTCCCTCCCGGAGGCTGGCCTCGACGGCGGCCCGTCCCGCCATCCCGGCGCGGCCCGTTTCGGTGATCGATTCCAGGCAGATCCCGGCCAGGCCGTGCCCGAGAAACATCATGACGTTGGTGTGGTAGTAGGGAAGGCCGTCGGCGTCGGTGGCGTCGAAGGCCACCAACCGATAGCCGAGAGTCCGCGCCCACTCGCGGGTGAGGTCGAGATCGGTTCGGATCGAAATCGCGGCATAGGCCACCCGATTGGTATCGTCCAAGCAGAGGCTTCCGGTGCTTTCGAGGAAGGTCCCGCCGGCTTCCCGGGCCGAGTAGTCGATCCGGCGCGGATACCACTGCCCGAGCATCCGGACGAGCTCGGGCCGCCGCTCGATCCGGCGGCTCGGGGCCATCATCGGATAGAGGACCAACGTCGCCGGCTCGCCGGCCGAGGCTTGGTGGGTCGAGAACCAGTTGTTGCAGAACGGGGCATCGGGCGTCTCGCGAAGACTCCGGACGACCGTCGTTTGAACGCCATGGTCGACCAACAGATTCCGGAGCGCCCGATGTTGCTCGACGGCCTGGGCGGCCAGCATACCCGCCTCGGTCGTGCCCACGGCCCGTTGGAACGCATTGGACTCGGCGGTCTCGGCGTTGGTCCGGTACTCGTTCGGTGCGACCAACAGCACATGCGAAGCGGCGCGGGCGGTCATCGGGGTGAGGCTTTCGAGTCGGCACTGCGGTGGTCATTGGCCCCGAAGGCGATCCGGGTCTTCGGGTCGATCACGATGCTATGGCCGTCGCCGATGTCCCCGCCGACTCGGATCGCATGGCCGAGGGCCTGGAGTGCCGCGACGGTTGATTCAGGGATGGCCGCCGCCTCGAAATACGCCTGGTCGGGCAACCATTGGGAGTGGAATCGGGGGGCGTCGACCGCGTGGCGGGCGTCCATGCCAAACGCGGTCACGTTGAGCACGATCTGATGCACGGTGTTGATGATGGTCCGGCCCCCGGGTGAACCGGTCACCAAGACCAGCCGGCCGCCCCGGGTCACGATGGTCGGCGTCATCGAGGAGAGCATTCGCTTACCGGGCGCGATCAGGTTCGGTGCCGTGCCGATGTCACCCTCGGTCGTCGTGGCGCCCGGCTTCTTGTTGAAATCGCCCATCTCGTTGTTCAGCAGAAATCCGGCGCCATCCACGACCACGCGCGAACCATAGCCACCCTCGAGCGTATAGGTGTTGGAGACGGCGTTTCCGAGCCGGTCCACCACGGAAAAGTGGGTGGTTTCCGTCGGCTCCTCGACAACGGCCACGGGAATCCGGCCCTCCGCGAGCGCGACGCTGCTGGTGGCTTTGGTCGTGTCGATCGACGCCGCGAGGGTGCGGGCGTGGGCTTTGCTCGTGAGCCGGCTCACGGGAATGGTGGTGAAATCCGGGTCGCCGAGCCACTCAGCGCGGTCGAGGTAGGCGCGCCGCTGCGCCTCGATCATCAAGTGCAGCGTCATGGGCGCGAACCGGGGCCGCCGGGCGATGTCGAACCGCTCGAGAATATTGAGCATCGTGACCATGGCCGTGCCGCCGGAACTCGGAGGCGGCATCGAAATGATCTCGTAGCCGAGGAAGGTGCCCCGAACCGGGGCGCGCTCCACCGCCCGGTAGGCGGCGAGATCGGCTTTGGAGATGATCCCGCCATGGGCTTCCATGGCGGCCGCGATCTGCTCGGCGATCCGGCCGGTGTAGAACGCATTGGGTCCCTCGGTCGCGATCGATTCGAGCGACCGGGCCAGGTCGGGGAGCACGAGACGATCGCCGGCCGCCCACTCTCCGCCGCCGGGTTTGCCATAGGCCTGCACGGTCGAGGGGTACTTGCCCGTCGTCTCCTTGACCAGCCAGTTGAGCGCCCCCGCCAACGAGGGCGAGAGTGAGAATCCGTCGCGGGCAAGAACCACCGCCGGCATTACCACCTGCTTCCAGGGGAGCTTCCCATACTTCCGGTGGGCCAGCGCCAAGCCGCGCACGGTTCCCGGGACTCCAGGGGCGAGGTACCCCTCGCGGGTCAACGCGCGCTCGATCTGACCCGCGGCATTCAGGTACATCGTGCTGGTGGCCTTGAGTGGAGCCCGCTCCCGGTAGTCGATCGTCGTGGCCGTCCCGTTGGCCAGCCGGATCACCATGAAGCCCCCGCCGCCGATGTTACCGGCCCCGGGATAGGTCACCGCCAGCGCGAAGGCCGTGGCGACCGCCGCATCGACGGCGTTGCCCCCGGCCCGAAGGATCGCGGCACCGGCATCGGAGGCGGGGCCGGAGGTCGAGACCACCAGCCCGGTTTTCGAGGAAACAGTCTGCGCCGTGATCCGACTCGGTACGGCGGCCAGCACCACAACCAGGATGAACCCGGCCCGACGGGTAGTTCGCATGGGGCGAAGGTTAGACACAGAAGGCGCGAGCGTCTATTCCCCTTCGGGTTTTCGGGGCTTCCGGGGGTCGGCGGCCCCGTCCATCTCCGACCAGGTTTGCCAATGGGGGCAATTGGATTCGCCGGGCTTGAGGCGGCCCCGCCAGTGCCCGTGCGGGCAGTCACAGGTTCCGATCGTGGCGTGGCGGGGCGTGTAGACTCGGCCCTCGTCCCGGGCGGCCCGCCGGCTGCCGGTCCAATGTTGGCAGGTACCACAGTATGGCAGGATGTAGGCGTAGTGAAGCATGGGGTCCCGTGATCGAGGCTGCTCCAACGATACTCAGCGGTATCAACGAAGTGTCAACTGGGAATCAACGCCCCAATCGGCAACAAGTTGCACCGTGCCTCTGGCGGAACCAATTCGGGGCGGTAGTTTAAAGACATCCCCAACAACCGACGTTCATGCTCAAAGAACGACGCCGAGGGCGCCCCCCCGCGCCAGTAGCCGCCTCATGGAGCCGAGTCACCGCCCGCGTCAGAAGGCTGGTGGACGATGTCCACGACGGCAATCTGGTCGAGGCCTCGGCGCATGCGGGCATTCCGTATGCGAGCCTCCGAGAAATCCACGCCGGCCGGGCCCGGAAACCGGGCCCAGCGACTTTGGAACGGCTGGCCAGCGCGTACGGTCTCCCGGTGGAGTGGTTCCTCGATGGTTCCGCGACTGACGACGGGACCATCCCGGTCGCCGGGTGGGCGGGGTTCCTCCCGGAAACGGGGAGCCCCGGTCGCCGGATCACGGTGCCGCATGCCGCCTGGCCGTTGATTCGAGTGCTGGTCCAGCTCGAGCAGCGCCTTCGCGATCTTCCCGCCACAGTCGATCGGCCGATCATCGGATCGACCACCGACCCTCGCGCCATTCGGGCCAAACTCACCGCCTTCATCTTCCAGCCGTTGTTGGCCGCCACCGCGGCCGGCTGTGCCGGCCTCGACGGGGCCCCGGGCGACCGGTGGGTTCAGATGCTTCGAGACCTGGGCCGGTTCTGGGAGCGGGCGTTGGGCGGGCTGTTTCCTGATTTGATCCCGTCGGGCCCCGGCGTGCCATTGGGCGGAGCCGCGTGACCCTTCCTGCGTTCGACGAATCACCGTACCAGCGTTTCCTCGGACTCGAGTTGGTTCGGTCCGAGCCAGGTTCGGTGGAAATCAAGCTCCCGTTCAAAGATGAGTTTCTCCGAGCCGAGGGGTCCGACTGGTATCATGGCGGGGTCGTGGCGGCTCTGATCGATATCGCCGGTGACTACGCCCTCTGGACCGTCGTTGGCAACGGACTCCCGACCATCGACCTCCGGGTGGACTGGCTTCGCCCGGCGCGGCGCGGGGCGTTGTTCGCCACCGGTAAATCGGTCAAGGTGGGGCGGACCGTCTGTTGTGCGGACATCGAGGTCCGCGATGAGCAGGGTACCCTGGTGGCGGTTGGCCGGGGTACC
>JANMHX010000335.1:0-11470 GCA_031375485.1 Gemmatimonadota bacterium
TGGCCGACGCGGCCACCACCCGCCGCCCCGACAAGGTATCGGCCGAATGGGCCTTGCCGCTCAACATCCCGACGTATCGGGCCGTGCCGAGATGCACCACGCCGACCGGCCCGGACACCAAGGGCGCCAGATCACGGGCCACGGCCAAGGCCGTGGCCAGATCAGCCCGTTTCCGGGTCACGATCAGCCCCTCCGCCCGCCGAGCCGAGCCGATCGGCTCCCGCCACGGCCCGGCCGGCAGGCACCAGCGCACCGCCCGCGCGGACTCGGCCGCCACCAACAGCAAATTGAAATCGCGGCGGACGTCCCGGCGCTGGAACGCATCGTCCATGACCAGGACCTCCGCGCCGCGAGCCTCCGCCAGTTCAGCCCCCGCGACCCGGTCCGGGTTCGCCACCACCACCGCGCCCGGCACATTGTGCTCATGCAGCAGCACTTCGTCCTGCCCGTACCCGCGAAGCAGAATCCCGGGCTTCACGCCCCGGGCCAGGAAGTGCTTGGCGATCCATCCGGCGATCGGGGTCTTCCCCGAACCGCCCACGGTCAGGTTGCCTACCCCGACCGACGCCAGCGGCAGATCCCGGACGGCAAGCCACCCGCGGTCAAATCCGATGTTTCGTAATGCAACAGCCGACCGCCAAAGGCCTGAAAGCGGCGCCAACCCGGCCCGCGCCAGTTTGGCATCGATCCGCCGACTCGTCCAGAGCCATCGAATCAGCCGGTGTCCGTCGCCCCGCCGTCCCGCCATGCGATCTCCCGTTCTACCAGGGTAAGCCGGCCCGCCGCGTCCTGCGCTGCCGTTTCCAGATCCGAACCCTCCGGGACCCGGAACGGGTCGCCGTACCCAATCCGGACCCGGGCGAACGGCTGAGGCACGACGAACCGGTCCCACGACCGGAGCCGCCAGCAGCGTTCGGCCTCCGCGTGAATCGGCAGGACCCAGGCGCCACTCCGGGCGGCGGCCGCCAAGATACCCGGCTTCACGACTCGGCGGGGCCCCCGGGGCCCGTCCGGGGTAAAGGCCACCGTGGTTCCCGCCTCGAGGGCCCGAACCGCGCCCAGCAGGGCCCTGGCCCCGCCCCGGGTGCTCGACCCGAGCAGACAACGATACCCCAACCGTTCGGCGTACGCCGCCAGGTAACGGCCATCCTGAGCCTCGCTGACAACGATCGCAACGCCCTGCCGCCGGTGGTGCCAGAGCAGCGGCAAGAGCGCCTCGTGCCAGAGCAGAAAGAGGAAGCCCTCCCCGTCGTGCCGGGCGGCCCGGTAGGCCGCCCCACCGGTCACCTCGACCCGCCAGCTCGCCGCCACCGCCGAGACCACCGTGCCCGCCGCGATCGCGGTGGCCTTCGGGGACAGGGGCCACTTCATCCGATCAAGTCGGCCGCCATCGCCGCAACCCGGTCCGCCGCCCCGGCGCTGCCCAGTCGTTCCCGGACCTCCGCTAAACCCCTGAGTTGGGCCTGGGTGTCCGGATGATGGCGATCGAGCAACCGGCGCACCACCAGAGCCAACCGGGCGGCGGTGACGTCTTCCTGCACGAGTTCCTCGACGACGGGGCGGTCGGCGATCAGATTGACCAGACTGATCCACCGAACCCGCATCACTCGGCGGGCAAACCATGCGGTCAGCGGATGAACCCGATAGGCGACGACCATCGGGGTATCGGTCAAGGCCGCCTCGAGCGTCGTCGTCCCCGACTTGGCAATCACCGCGTCGACGGCCGCGAGCACCGTGGCCGGATCGGTGGGGGCCAACTGGAGCGGGCCCGCGTCGGGATAGCGGCCATTCGGAATGGGAGCCACCAGCCCCTGGCCGGCAACGCCCCCGTCGATCAGCGACCGGCCCGCATCCCGAAAGGCGGCCCAGTGCCGGTCGACCTCCTGGGGCCGGCTCCCGGGAAACAACCCGACGACCCGGGCCTCGGGCGGGATGCCTAACGCTACCCGGGCGGCCTCGCGGCTGGGCCGGGCGGTTTCGACCAAGGGGTGCCCCACGTACTCGGCCGCGAGACCCAATCCCCGGAAGAACGGCTCCTCGAACGGGAAAATGACGGCAAACCGATCGACGGCCTTCCGGAATCGCTTGGCTCGTTGCGGGCGCCAGGCCCAGAGCTGGGGGGCGACATAGTACAGCACCGGGATGCCCGCCGCCGCGGCTGCCTCGGCGACCCGAAGATGGAATCCGGGATAGTCGATCAGCACCACCAAATCGTACGGTGCGGTCCGGAAGCGCCGGGTCATGGCTCTCAGGAGTCCGACATGAGCTGGAATCTTGGCCAGGATCTCGACGAAGCCGATGACCGTGTACTGGTCCATCGGCCAGAGAATGGTGGCGCCGGCGGCCGCCATCTTGGGGCCCCCGAATCCTTCGATCGCCGCCCCGGGAAACCGGCGATGGAGCGCCTCCACGACCGGCGCCCCGTGGAGGTCGCCCGATGGCTCTCCGGCGGAAATGAAGATCCGCCGCATTACCGGCCGGCAACCGCTTCGCTGACCCGGAGGGCCAGGGCCAAGGCCGCCCGCCCCTCGCCCGCGGTAACGACCGGGTTCGGGTCGCCCCCGAGAAACCGGACGAAGCTCTCCAGTTCGGCGCCTAACGCGTCACCTTCCGGCGCCTCGAGCGGCACGACCTCGGCCACCTCCTCGAGGCTGGTGGCCGGGCCCGCCGGCCGATCGGGGCGGAGGCGAATGAAGAGGCCGGTGCCCGCGGCGAGGTCGAGTGACAGATACCCGTTGGGTTGAAACAAGCGGAGCTTGCGAACCCGGTCCCGCGCCACGCGCGACGCGGTGATGTTCGCCACGCCGCCGCTCTGGAATTCGACCCGGGCGTTGGCCACGTCGATATGGGGGCTCAGCACCGCCACCCCGCTGGCCCGGACCTCGGACACCGGGTCCCCGTGGGTCAAGTGCAGCACCAGATCCAGGTCGTGGATCATCAGGTCGAGAATTACCGCGACGTCGGAGCCCCGGGCCTGATAGGGAGCCAACCGGGTGCTCTCGAAGTACTTGATATCGCCAAGGTACGGGAGCGCGGCCCGGATGGCCCGATTGAAGCGCTCGATATGACCGACCACGAGCGGCACCCCGCTCCGCTCGGCGGCGGCGATCATGGCGTCGGCTTCGGCAATCGTGGCGGCGAGCGGTTTTTCCATCAGGACCGCGCGGCCACGGTCCAGTGCCCGGAGGCCCACGGCCGCGTGGACCGGGGTCGGGACGGCAATCGTGACGGCTTCGGTATCTCGCAGCAGCGCGTCGGGGTCGGCGTAGAAGCGGGTGCCGACGCTGTCGGCCACCGCGCGGCCCCGCTCGGCATCCAGATCGTGGACGCCCACCAAGTCGGCCACGGTCGACGTGGCCAAATGTCTCGCGTGGTGGCGGCCTAACGCTCCGACCCCGATCACCCCGATGGGGATCCGGGTCATGTCAGGAGGGGATGCCCCGATTGGACCGCCCGACGAAATCGAGGAACTGGCGGACTTCCGCCAGGTCGGGATACTCAGCCCGGACCCGTTCGGCCGCCTGCGACAGGTTCAAATCCGAATTAAAGAACAACCGATAGACCCGCTTGAGCGCCCGGACCGTGTCCTCGCTGAAGCCGGCCCGCTGCAGGCCGACGCTATTGAGCCCGTACAGCTCCACCGGATTGCCCACCGCCTTGACGAACGGCGGAATATCCTGGTTGACCCGTGAGCATCCCCCGACAAAGGCGAGGGCCCCGATGGTGACGAACTGATGCACCGCCACCAGCCCCGACAGGATCGCCCGATCGTGAACGGTGACATGCCCCGCGAGCTGGGTGCCGTTGGCGATGATGGCATGGTCTCCGACGTGACAATCGTGCGCCAGGTGGACGTAGCTCATGATGAAACACCGCGACCCCACGGTGGTGACCCCCGAGGCCGTCGTTCCCCGGTTGATCGTCGAATACTCCCGGATCACCGTGTCCGCCCCAATCTCGACCCAGGTCTCCTCGCCCTTGAACTTGAGGTCCTGGGGATCGCCCCCGACGATCGACCCGGTTCCGACCACGACACCACTGGCCAGCCGGACGTTCCGTTCGAGGGTGGCCCGGGGTCCGATCCGGCACCGGTCACCCACCGTGACGCCCGGCCCGATGATCGCGAAGGGCCCGACGTCGACGCCGTCGCCGAGGACGGCGGTCGGATCGACCAGCGCGGTCGGGTGGATAGCGGTGGCGGCCGGCGCCATGGTCATTTGTCGACCACCATCGCCATCATTTCGGCCTCGCACACCACCTTGCCATCGACGTAGGCCATTCCCTTGAGCCGGCAGGTCCGCCCCCGGAGCTGGACCATTTCGACCTCCTGCCGAATCTGATCGCCGGGCACCACCGGACGCCGGAATTTGATGTTGTCGAGGGTCATGAAGTACACGACCTTTTCACCCGGCGCGTCGAGTTCGTCCATCAGCAACATCCCGCCGACCTGGGCCATCGACTCGACGATCAACACGCCGGGCATGACCGGATGGCCCGGGAAATGGCCCTGAAAGAACGGCTCATTGATCGTGACGTTCTTGATCCCCACCACGCGCTTCTTCGGCTCGATTTCGAGAATCCGGTCGACCAGGAGAAACGGGTAGCGGTGCGGAATGACCGCGAGAATCCGGCTGATGTCGAGCACCCGGCCCCCGCCCTGCGCCGCCGTTCGCACCAGGACCTTCGCCAAGGCGACATTGCCTTCGTGACTGGGCCGGGTGGCGATGACATGGGCCCGGACCCGGCCGCCGGCCAACGCGAGGTCACCGATGACATCGCCGATCTTGTGCCGGACGAATTCATCGCTCCACCGGAGCGGACCGTTGACGACCCCGTCGGCGGACAACACGACGGCCGACTCGATCGATCCGCCTTTGAGCAGCCCCTTGGCTCGCAAGGCATCGACTTCATGCGCGAAGCCGAAGGTGCGAGCGGGGGCCAACTCCCGGCGGAAGGCCTCGGCCGTCACATCGTACGAGGCCGTCTGCCGCCCGATGGAGGGGTGATCCCACTCGATCGTGGCCGTGACCCGAAGCCCCTTGGCCGGCGAGACGACGTAGTTGGCCTCGCCGACCGTGAGTGTAAAGGGCGCGTCGACCGTGAAGACGGTCGGCTCGCCCGCGTGGACCGTGAGGCCCGCCGCCATGAGGGCCTCCGAAAAGGGAGCGAACGAACCATCGAGGATCGGCGCTTCCGGGCCGTTGACCTCGACCATCAGGTCATCGATTTCGAGCGCGGCCACGGCCGCCAGGAGGTGCTCGACCGTGTGCACGGTTTGGTCGCCATGCCCGATCGCCGTGCGGCGCTCGGTGGCCTCCACCTGATCGACCCGGGCCGCGAACTCCGGCGCCCCGGGCAGATCAACCCGGCGGAACCGAATGCCGCTGCCGGGTGCGCCGGGCAGGCACCGCACGGTGGTGACGACGCCCGTGTGAAGGCCGGTACCGGAAAGCTCAACGGGTGCCGCTAGGGTGCGTCTCGACATAGTCTCACGAGCGATCGTGAACGAGGGTTTCCAGCCGATCGATAATCGGGGCGAGCCGGTACAACGCCGCCTGGGCCCGCAGGAACTCGCGATGCGGGCGGGCCGGAAATCCGCTGACGTCGGCCCCCGCGGCCACCTCGGAAATGACCCCGGCCTTGGCCCCGATCCGCGCCCGGTCGCCGACTGAAAAATGACCCCCGACGGCGCTGTGGCCGGCCAAGATCACGTCGTCACCGATCCGCGCACTGCCGGCGACGACGACCCCGCCCATCACCAGGCACCGTTTGCCTAACCGGGAGTTGTGCCCAATGTGCACCAGATTGTCGATCTTGGTACCGTCCCCGATGACGGTGTCATCGACGCTGCCGCGATCGATACAGCTGTTGGCCCCGATCTGCACGTCGTCCCCGATCCGGCAGCCGCCGACATGGGGAATCACCTGATGCCCGGCCCGATCGGACACGAAGCCGAACCCGGACCCGCCGAGCACCGCCCCGGCCTTGACCACCACGCGCTCGCCCAGGGACACGCCGGCATGACAGACGACTCGCGGCCCGATGACCGAACCCCGCCCGACGGCGACCCCCTCCTCGAGAACGGCGCCGGCGCCCACCCTGACCTCGTCCCCCAGCGCCACCCCGGCCCCAAGGACGACATGCGGCCCGACCCACGCCGTGGCGGCGACCCGGACGCCCCGGCCCAGCGAGGCGGTCGGGTCGATGCCCGCTACCGGCGCCACCGCCGGAAAGAGCGCCTGCACCGCCATGGCCATCGCCCGCTGCGGATCGGCCACGGCGATCCGGGTGTGGGGGCCGGTCGCGGGCGGATGAAACCCGATCGGGACCAGCACCACGCCGGCCGCGGACGCCGCAAACTGATCGGCGTACTTCGCGGACGTCAGGAAGGAAAGCGCACCGCCGTGGGCCCGATCGAGCGGACCCACGGCGCCAACTTCAACGGACACGTCCCCATCGAGGCGGCCGCCGACCAACGCGGCGACGGCCGCCGCGGTGAGGACCACCGCGGCATCGGGCACCCTAGTTCGACTGCCCCTGCGCCAAACGTTGAGCGACGCGAAGGGTGATGTCCGCGGACTTGTCGTACGACACGACACTCGCCGCCGCGTCACTCGAAAGGTCGATGATCATCAGATAATTCCCTTCGGCCCTGATCCCGTCGATAATCGACTTGAGCCGCTCTTGAATCGGACCAAGCAGCTCCCGCTCCTTGTTCCCCACCCGAGCCTGCAGCGCCTGAAGCTTGGCCTGCAGCGAATCACCTTGCGCCTGCAAGGCCTTCTCTCGGCTGGTCCGGGCGGACGGCGTCATCAGCGCCTGCTGTTGCTGATACTGCGCCACCGCGGAATCGAACACGGCCCGGAGCTTCTGGGCCTCACCGTTTGCCACTTCGGCGTCCTTCGTCCAGAGGCTCTCGGCCTGGGCATAGCCCGGCATACCCCGAAGCAGCGCCTGGGCGTTGATGAACGCGATCTTGCTCCCCGTCGGCGCCGGCTGCGCGGCCTGGGGCTGGGGCTTCAGCGGCGTGGCCTGGGCCGCGACCGATCCCGTCCCGATCGAAAGCGCGAGCACGAACATCACCAAGGCATTACGAACAGACAACATCGTGTCCTCCAGAAAGACCGCCGACCCTAAGGTTGACGGGTTAAAAGAAATTGCCCAATCGGAAATGCAGCTGCCAGCCGGGTTTGGGCTTACCGGTCTGATCGACCCGATCCAGGCCATAGCCCAAATCGATGCCGATGGGCCCGAGGGGCGAGATCAACGCCACCCCGGCACCCACGCTGCGGAACAACCGCGTCGGATTGAACTGCCGGGCCCGGCCATACACGTTGCCCGCGTCCGAGAAAATGTTGACGTAGAACTGCTGGCTCAACCGGGCACCGGCTTCGATCGTGAAGGCGGCGTAGGCCTTCCCGAAAGAGCCCGGCTGCACCTGCGAGCCGCTGGCCGTCGGGTCAAACCCCAGCGGCGTAATCGAGAACTCGTCGTAGCCCCGGAGCGGAATCCCGTACTGGACTCCGCCGAGCGAATACAACTCGTAGAAGAACGGGCCGACATCGCCGAAGACAAACCCGCTCTTGGCCTTGAAACCCAAGGTGAACTGGATTCCGCCGCCGAAGTTGTCGCCACCGGTCCGGCCCAGAGGCGTAAACCAGTTACCCTCGAGATCCACTTTCTGGTACTGACCGCTCCCGCCGAGAAAGCCGCCGTTGAACTCACCGGAGGTCGTGATCGAACTCCCGCCCACGGGAAAGGGCAAGCCCACCCGGGTGTCCCGGACCAAGCTCAGACCCAACGACGACCGGCTACAACTCTGATCGCACCGGAACCGGTCAGCCAGGTCGGCGGGGGTATCAGTGAACCGGTTCCGTTGAAACCCGTACGAGGCAAACACCCTGGTATAGCGCGACCCGAAGAACGGGAAGCCGAGTTGGAGGTTGGCGCCTTCCCGGCGAATCCGGCCCAAGTCGCCGACCGTGTAGCGCTGGCGACTGTTGAACAACGTCAGCGTCCCGGAAATCCGGCTGTCGCGGATCGCGGGATCCGAATAGCTGAGATTGAAGTCGTTGATGTTCCGGCCGAACTGCCACTGGATCTTGCCGCGCTTACCCTTGCCGAACAGATTGGGCTCCTCGAGCCCCAAGAACCCGCCGACCCCGACCCCCTGCCCGACCGACGCCCCGAAATTCACGTTGCCGGTGTTCCGTTCGGTCACGCGGAAGATCACGTCGACGTCGGTCCCGTTCTCGGCCGACTGCACATCGGGCGCCGGCAACGGCTGCTCGAAGAAATTCAAATTCGAGACGTTCTGATACGACCGGATCAAGAGGTCGCGGTTGAACGTTGCGCCAGGCACCAGCACGATCTGCTCGCGGATGACCCGCTCATGGGTCACATCGTTGCCCAGAATGATGATCTTGTTGATGGTCGCCGGCTGCCCCTCGAACACCCGCCATCGGAGGTCCACCATGGGCTTGCCGTCCGCCCCGGTTCGCCGGACTTCCTCAGGCTCGACCTGGGACGAGATATACCCGTTGTTCGAATAGAGGTCGCGAACCTTGCCGGTGGCGGTCTCCCAATCGGCCTTGCTGAACGGAACCCCGACGTCGGTACCGCTTCCGGCCACGACGGCGGTGCCGAACGGAAAAAACAAGCTCAGTTGATCGGCCGAAAACCGCCGGTTCCCGACAATGTCGAAGGCCCCGACGACGTACGGTTTGCCCTCATCGACGGTGATCTTGAGGATCGCCTTCCCCGGCGTACTGTCGGTCACCAAGGTGTCGCGAAGGACCCGGAGATCCACATGCCCGCGATCGGCGTACCACTGCGGGATCCGGTTTCGAACGTCGTCTTCGACCTTGTCCTCGGTGTACTCGCCCTTCCGAAACCACCAAAACCCCTCGGGCCGGGACGTCATCCCGCTCAGGATCTCTTTGTCCTTGAACTTCTCGTTGCCTTCGATGACCACCTGGCTGATGGCAACCCGGCCGCCCTCTTTGACGACGAAGGTGACCTCGACGGCATTCGTGGAGTCGCGCTTGGTCTCCTCGATCGACACTTCCGCCGCGAAGTAGCCCTTTTTCTTGTAGAGTGAGTCGATGGCGGCCACCGATCGCGCCACCGCCACCCGGTCGATCGCCCGCCCCTCGAGAACCGCTACCTTCTTGCGAACCGTCGATTCGTCGAGCTTCTCGACCCCACGAAGGGCCCAGCGTTGGAGCACCGGACGCTCCTTGACGAAGATCGTCAGCAAATACCCCCCGGTGTCCAGCTCTTTGCCGTCCACTTGGACATCGTCGAACTGGCTGGTGGCGTAGAGCGCCGCAATGGCCCGCTGGATACTGCGATAGTTGAAGGGCTGAAACAGCTGAATCCCGGTAAAGCTGATGATCTCCTCAGCCCGGAGCCGGACGTTGCCCTCGACGGCAATGCTGTCCACCGAGGGCGGGACGGCAGGCGCCGCCGCAGCCGGATCCTGAGCCAGCGCCGGCCGGGCGCCGGCCGTCGCGAGCCCCATGACCGTGACGGCTGCAAGCCCATGCAGCCAGCGGCGTATCCGTTTCCTACCCACCTCCGCCGTCACCCTACGGATGGGTACCGGAGAGGGCGCGGAACATCAATCGGTCCCCTTCGGGAGCGATATCCACCTCGAACTCCTCGCCCCGGGTAATTTCGCCCGACAGCAGTCGTTCGGAGAGCGGATCCTCGATGTACTTCTGGATCGCCCGCTTCAGCGGCCGGGCGCCGTAGTTCTGATCGTACCCCTTGGTCACCAAGAAGTCGGCCGCGGCGGCCGTCAAGCGAACCTCATGGCCCACCCGCTTGTCGAGATCCTTGAGCAGGATCGCCACGACCTTGACGATGTGCTCTTTGTCGAGCGGGTGGAACACGATGACATCATCGACCCGGTTGAGAAACTCCGGGTTGAACACCTTGCCGATCTCTTCCTTGACGGTCTCGGCAATCTTGGCGAACGATTGGGCCCCGCCGGCCTGGTGGAATCCCAGCGACTTGTTTTGGGTAATGTCCCGGGCGCCGACATTCGACGTCATGATCACAACGGTGTTCTTGAAGTCGATGATCCGTCCGTAGTTGTCCGTCAGGTGACCCTCATCGAGGACCTGAAGCAGGATATTGAACACATCCGGGTGCGCCTTCTCGATCTCGTCGAGGAGCACGACCGAGTACGGCTTCCGCCGCACCGCCTTCGTGAGCGTGCCGGAGTCTTCGTAGCCGACATACCCCGGAGGCGCACCGATCAACCGGGAGACCGAGAACTTTTCCATGTACTCGGACATGTCGACCCGGATCAGGGCCGAGGGATCGGAGAACAGAAACATGGCGAGCGACCGGGCCAACTCGGTCTTCCCGACGCCGGTCGGTCCCGAGAAGATGAAGGAGCCGATCGGTCGGCGGGGATCCTTCAAGCCGGCTCGCGACCGGCGAATGGCGCGGGACACCGCCGCGATCGCCTCTTCTTGGCCGACCACCGACTTATGAATCTCGTCTTCCATCCGCAGCAACCGCGACGTCTCCGCCTCCTGAAGCCGGGTCAGCGGAATCCCGGTCCACCGGGACACGATGAAGCCAATGGCTTCCTCGTCGATCACCGGGCGGCGGCTCTGGCGGTCGCGCTCCCACTCCTCCTGCTTGAGCCGGATCTTATTCTGGAGATCGCGCTCGGAATCCCGAAGCGCGGCCGCGCGCTCGAAGTTCTGATCGCGCACCGCGTTCTCCTTTTCCTGATTGACCTTGTCCAGCTCCGCCTTGAGCTGCGACAACTCCGGGGGCGGAGCCTGGGTGGCCAACCGGGCCCGGGCACCCGCCTCGTCGATCACGTCGATCGCCTTGTCCGGGAGAAACCGGTCGGTGATGTACCGCTCGGAGAGTTCCGCCGCGGCCTTGAGCGACTCATCGGGAATCACCACACGGTGATGGTCCTCATACTTCTTGCGAAGACCCTTGAGGATCTCGATCGTCTCGTCGACCGACGGCGGATCGACGATCACGGCCTGGAATCGGCGTTCGAGCGCCCCGTCCTTCTCGATGTATTTGCGGTACTCATTGAGCGTCGATGCCCCGACACACTGCAACTCTCCGCGGGCCAACGCGGGCTTCAGCATATTCGACGCGTCGATGGCGCCCTCGGCGGCCCCGGCGCCGACCAGCGTATGCAACTCGTCAATGAACAGGATGATGCTCTTGTTTTGAGCGATTTCGTTCATCACCGCCTTGAGCCGCTCCTCGAACTGGCCCCGATACTTGGTGCCGGCGATCACCGCCGCCATGTCGAGCGACAACACCCGATGGTCCCGCAACACATCGGGACAGGTGTTGGTCGCGATCATGATCGCGAGCCCCTCGACGATGGCCGTCTTGCCAACCCCGGGCTCGCCGATCAGCACCGGGTTGTTCTTCTTCCGGCGGGCCAGAATCTCCATCACCCGCTGGATTTCCTTCTGGC
>JANMHX010000148.1:0-14133 GCA_031375485.1 Gemmatimonadota bacterium
TGCCGGCAATCGCCACGCCACGAAATCCGAGACCGTCCCGCCGCGACTGGTACACGGCACTGGCCTGGAAATCAGCGCGGTGGCCATCGAGGCCCTGGGACAGGGTATCGCCCGCCGGATTGACGCCACCGGTTGCCGAAAGCGCCCGCACATCTTCCCGTTTCGGCACCGAACGGAACAACTGCACCATGGCCTTGATCCGGCCGGCGGGGACGTAGCTCGCCTGAATCCAGGTTTGGGTATTGGAGTAGGAGCCCTGGTCGCCGCTTCGGAGCGGCACGGCCAAATGCTCGGCGGCCACGACATAGCCGAACCCGCCGGCGGTTCGCTTTTCGAGCGACGCGATGTAGCGCGCGATTTGAAAGTCGCCGCTGGCCACTCCCACCCGGGTGCGGGGTGGCAGCCGGTCGTGGCGGCGCGAGAAGAGGTGGACCCTGAGTTGGCCGGGAAGGCGCTCGATCTCGACCCGGTCGAAGAACGTCATGGGCAAGAGACTGGGGTCGACCGCCACGCTATCGGGACCGAGCGGTTGATACGGCACCCCGTCGATCACCAGTTCCATCGAGGCGGTCGCCCGACCCTGGAAGTTGATCGGCTCGGGCCGGCCGAGCCAACCGCCCCGCCAGACGAACACACCGGGCACCTTGGCCAGCAGGTCCGACAGCGTGGCCATGTTGTGCCACTCGAGCGAATCGCGATGGTACACGATCCGGCCCAGGGGCGCCATCAACTCGGCGCGCCCCAACCGCGGAAACACCGGAACCCGGTGCCGTCCCGCCTCATAGGTCTTGATGAAGAGTTCCGAGTAGTCGGTGGAATCCCGGGCGGTCGTGTCGGCCCGGACCGAATCCGGCACTTGGGCGGCCAGACTGCCCGCCGCCACCAGGGCGATGCCCGCCGCGATCAGAGTCCGGATCACGGCGCGGGAGGTTTCAGGGCATGCGCCCCGACGTTAGGCGATCGGTCCGAGGGCAACCGGCTGCGGGGACCGACTTCGACCGCCATCTGCAGTTGGTTGTCGGTGTCCCGGGTCGAACTGATGGCCGCTCGGGGAATTTCCGCCTCGACCCGATTCCCCTCGAACCGGAGCTTCACCAAGGTCAGGGTTCGCTGATTCACGCCCACCAGGCCGGCCTGGCCGGCGCCATTGTCGCGAAGATCGAGGTAGAAGCCGTCGGTGGTTTGGAGAGCGCCGGTGGGATCGGGATCGAAATCGATGAATCCATCGAGCGAGTTCGGGGCGCGGGCACTCCACGGCGCCGGTGCTTCGGCAAACTCCAACGTCACGGTCAACCGGTCCCGGTCGATCCGGCCCGACACCGTGACCAGGTCGATGGCCTTGAGCGCCTCGGGGTTGGTCGTGGCCGCGACCGTGTCGCCCGCGGCGTCGGCGAATTCGAAGTCGTACCCCGCCTCATCCGCGGGCGCGGTCGACCCACCCCCGCACCCGATCATGGCCGCGGCACCGACGGCCGCCGCCAGCCGCCACGCCATGGTTAGGCGCCGGCCCGAGCCAGCACGAACTCGGCAAACAGGCGGACACCCATCGCGGTGGGACCCTTGACCATCGCGGCGTCATCGCGGTCGGTATAGGCCGTCGCCGCGATGTCGAGATGGGCCCATGGGAAGCCCTCGACGAATTCCTGGAGGAACCATCCGGCCGTGATACTGCCCGCGGCCCGGCCACCGGAATTCTTGACATCCGCGATGTCGGACTTGATCAGCTCGCGATATTCATCCCACAGGGGCAGTTCCCAGGCCCGCTCGTGCGCCCGTTGCCCGGCCTCGATCACTTCCCGAACCAACGCGGCATCGTTTCCCATCACCCCCGAAGCCGTGTGACCGAGCGCAATCCCGATCGCGCCCGTGAGGGTGGCGATGTCGATGACGCACGCCGGTTGGTAGCGCCGGGCGTACGACAGGGCGTCGGCTAACAACAGCCGACCCTCGGCGTCGGTGTTGATGACCTCAATCGTTTTCCCGAAATGACTCGTCACCACGTCGGCGGGACGATAGGCCGTCGCCGACGGCATATTCTCGGCACTCGGAATCAACCCGATCACCGAGACCGGGGGCTTGAGCCGCCCCAGCATCTCGAAGGTGCCCAGGACCGCCGCCGCACCCGACATATCGTACTTCATGTCTTCCATGCTTTGGGCCGGCTTGATCGAGATCCCGCCGGTATCGAATGTGACGCCCTTCCCGACCAGGACAATCGGCGCCGCACTTGATCCCCGATACTCGAGCGCGACGAACCGAGATTCTTCGGCCGACCCCTGCCCGACCGCGAGGATACCGCCCATGCCTTCGGCCACCAACCCGGCCTGATCGAGCACGGTACAACCGAAGCCATGCCGCGCCGCCAAGTCCGCCGCCGTCTCCGCGAGCTTGGTCGGCGTCAGCACGTTCGGTGGCAGCACCTGGACCCCGCGGGCGAACTGATGCCCCGCCCCGATGGCAGCGCCCAGCCGGTGGCCGGCCTCCGCAGCGGCCCGATCAGAGGCCTCGGCCAGGATCGCAATCGACTCGAACGCCGGTTTGGGGTCCTCGGGCGGCCGCTTCATGTCAGCGAAGTGCCACGCCCCTTGCGCCGCGCCCTCGGCCAGGGCCTGGTAGGCTTCTTTGACAGCCACGCCGGCCCGGGCGTCGGCTGGGCAAACCAGTCCGGCGCTCGGCGCGCCCAGAACTCGGGCTCGCTTGGCACCGATCGCGGCGCCCCGCCGGAGCGCCGAGCGGTCCGGTTGCTTGCCGAGTCCGATCAGCAGGATCCGGGGCACGTCGCCCGCTGGATAGAGGGTGACGGTTTCGTCCTTCTTGCCCGAAAAATCGCCGCTCAGAAACACCCGGCTGAGAGCGCCACCCGCCTGGTGATCGAGCAACTGAAGCGAACTCGGCAACGGAGCGTGAGGAACCAACAGCATCAGCAGCGGACCGCGGTATGACTCAGCGGAGAGAACGGAAATGGTCGAGGCGAACGACATCGGTCGGTAGCCACCCGTGGCCGAGGGTGAAGGTCCCTGAACCCTAGCGGACCGGATCAAGTTGGGGAACCTAAACCAAGCCAGGACAAAAGGAAACGCGGGCTAGAGCAGGGTCCGGTGCCGGGCCGCCACCAGCGGAAGGAGGAGAATCAACAACCACCATCCCACGCTGGCGATCGCGGCCTTGGGATTGATCGGAGCGCCGAGCTGGACCCGCGCTTGGCCACGGCGCTTTTCCCAATCGTGTCGCTCCCACGCGGCGACGGCCGGCCCGAAGTCCTCTCCGAACGCGGCCCGATACGCCGTGGCGAGACTGGCGTCGCTCTGCCAGAATTGCCGGAAGGCCGGCTCGCCCCGGGTCCGGATGAGGTGGTCGACCCACTCCGCGCGGCCACCGAGCTCCGAGAAGTAGTAGTCGAAGTCGGCGGGGACGATGCCCCTCACTTGGGGCAGCACCGCACCCCGGCGCGTCCGCATCGGTCCCTGGATCAGTTCCTCGCAAGCGGCCACCCGCCCCGCCAGGCAACCCACCGCGGGCGCTCCATTCCAATACGGCGGCACCCGGTCGTGGCCCAGAGCCAGAAGAAACGGTAGAAACCACTCGGCGCGGCCCGACTCGAACCACCAGTCGCTGCCCGGCGCCGCCATGCCAGGTCGGAGCAGCCACTCGGCGGACTGAACGGCTTGATACTTGGTGGCGGCCAGCCATTCGGCAACGCCGGAACCAGGAGGGCCAAATCGAGCCCAGTACAAGCACGGGGCCACGATCCGCTGCAGTTGCCCCCGGGTTGCCCCAACCCACTCGCCCTGCCAGTTGGTCCGGGTGGAGGCGACACCCACGCAGGTCTTCCCGTCCGTCAATTCGGGGAGGATCGTCCCTTCGAACGGATTCGGCCGCCGGATCGAGTCACGACCAACGGGCCGGGCAAAGACCAACGCCAAGCGGAGACCGTGCGCGGCGTCGAGCGGCCACAGCCGACCGATCGCCGTTTCGACGACCCGTCGGGCGGCCGGCGGCGCCGAATCGAGGCCGACGAGCATCGTCGGGGCACCGGCAGGAAACCGGGCAACCACCGAGCCCAGCGAGTCAAGTACACGGTGGATTTCCAGTTGCTGGCGGGCCAACCGTCGATCGGTCTCGAGAGCCGTCAGTTCCCAGCCGCGGGGATCCCGAAGCCACCGCCTTTCGGGATCGGGAGTCCGACACCCGGCCGCCACCATCGCAATCACGAAGACCGATCGCCTCATCGTCGCATCCCCCCCGCCACTGACAGACTCAAGGCCACCAGACACCACGCCCCCGCCATCGCCCAGCGCCACGGATCATCCCACCAGGCTCGGCGCCGATCGAGTCGCCCTTGGCGCCAGGTCATGATCGCAGCCTGGGGATCGCCACCGGTGATGGCCGCCAAGCGGGTCACCATCGGTTGACCGGCACTGGTCTCGAGCCGGGTCCAACCACCGGGCGCGGAAATTTCAAGAAGATGGGCGAGCAAGGCGGCCCGAGTCTGGAGGGTGAACTCCCGGTCCACCGACGGGCCGAGACCCAAGGCGGTCAAACAGCGCGTCCCATCGCCGGCCCGGCAATCGGCGCTGGCCGGCCCAAACGCGGTGACCCACTGATAGGCCAGGTCGTCTGGATCAAAGACATCGGTACGGCCGACCGGCGCCACGGGCATCCAGACCCGAAGAGCCGAATCGGCGCGCTCGAGGAGGGCACCGCCGACGGCCTCCCAAACGGCCCGTCGCACGTCGGGCTCTCGCAAACCCCGCCGAGCCGAGGTCCAGGGCAGGATCGCCGCTCCGACAACCACCCCATTCGAATCCGCGTGCACGGAGATGGTGCGCGATCCGGTCCAGCGACTGGTCACGGTGAGATACAGGCGAGGTGCGGTCGTCGCGAACAACGACTCCCATTCTCGCGAAACCGCGGCCGTCGGCGGCAGGAATCGCTCGCGATCTCGACGGGGCACCGTCAGCCGAAACCGGCCGACGTTTACCGTATCGACGGGATCTCGAGGGTCAACCAACTCGATCTCGGCTGCCAGCTTGGCAATGGCACGGTCGAGGGAGTCGACCCGCTTGGTCAGGGTTCCGCGAGGGTCGAGTCCGGGAATCGACTGCGCCAGAAGCCCGAGGGCCAACAGGAGACTAGACATCGATCAACATCCACCGGCCGCCCAGCATGCCGAGCGGTCCGGTCGGGCCCACCAGGGCCTCGAACGCCGCGAGGAGCCAGTTCGCCTCCCAACCGGCCAGCATCGCCGCCACTTGGACGGCGATCAGGGCCAAGACGGCGGTGGCCAACACCCGCCGAGTCCGTTCCGGGAGGGACAGCAGGGCAAAGCCGATCGTGAAGACCGCTACGGTAGCGAGCCCGAACTTGGCGGCCAGCCCATGGGGATAGCTCCGCAACGATGCCGGCACCGGCGTCACCGCGACGGCCACCAGCGCAGCGATCCACAGGAGCGCGGCGACGGCCAGGATCCAAAGCACCCCAGCCCCGTAGCGGTACGACACCTGACGCCACCGCTCGATCGGCAGCGTGAGCGCATAAACGAAGTGCCCCGCCCGATCCGCCCGCCAAGTCAACGAGGCCATCGCGATACCGACCGCGGCGGCCAGCGCCGGATAAAAGAAACTCCACGCCTCGAGCCGCCCGAGAAACTGCGCCATCGCGTAGGGGTCGGTGGGCCATTCGCGAACGACCGACACCACCGGGAGCGCCATGACCACCACCGCCGCCGCGACGATCCACGCCCGGCTCGACTTCCACTGCAGCCATACCAGAGCCGTGAACATCATTGCCTCCCCGCCCGACGGGCCTTGAGCCGCTCGACGAAACCCTCTTCGAGATCGAGATCATCGATCGCATCGATCCGAACGCCCCGGTCCGCGATCCAGCCGGCCATCCCCAGGTCCCATCGGTCGACGATCCAGATTGACCCGGGCGTGCGCCCGTCGCGCGACAGAACCGAAAACGGTGCCCCGTCCAGCCGGTCGACCGGCCCCGACATCCGAAGGCGTTTGATGCCGTTCTTCAATTGACTCATCGGCAACTGGGTCACCAGCGTCCCCTGATCCATGACGCCGACCCAATCGCAGAGCCGCTCGAGCTCGTGCACCAAGTGACTTGAGATGAACACCGTGGCCCGGTGCTCAGCCACATAATCCACCACCGCGCTGAGCAACTCTCGCCGGACGACTGGGTCGAGCCCGTCGGTCGGCTCATCGAGCACCAGGAGCTCCGGACGCTGGCAGAGTGCCTGCAGCATCAGCAGCTTGCCCATCTCCCCCTTCGAGAGCCGGCCGAGCGGCCGGTCCAACGCCAGACCAAACCCGCGGAGCAGTTGATTCGCCCACGCTTGATCCCATCGGGGATGAAACGCCGCGTGGAACCGAAGGCTTTCCGCCACGGTCAAGAAGCCATACAGGTGGGGACGCTCGGGGACGTACCCGATCCTGCCTAACGCCTGGGCAACCCGGTCGGGGACCGACTCGCCCAGGACGGCAATCTGACCCGTGGCGGGCCGCAGCAGGCCCAGCATCAGCCGGATCGTCGTGGTCTTGCCGGATCCGTTGGGTCCGAGAAAGCCGTAGATCGCCCCCTCGGGCACCGCCAGCGACAGATTATCGATCGCGAAACCCGCGCCGGGCCGGTACCCGACTCCCGCCAACCGGATTGCGTCCGTCATCGGGCTCGCTCCTTGATGGTCTCATCCCACGCCATTCTCATTTCCTTTGCCGAAATCCCGAGCCGGGCGCCCTCGGCGAGGGCCTCACGCATCAGGCGGCGCGCCTGCGCCTCCCGCTCCCGCTGGCGCTGCTCCGACGACGGCAATCGGACGAACGTGCCCGCACCCTGCCGTATCTCGGCGAACCCATCGGACTCGAGGAGCCGGTAGGCCTGCACGACGGTGGCGGGGTTGATCCGGAGTTCGCTCGCGAGGAGGCGGACCGACGGGAGCGGATCGCCGTCGGCCAGGACCCCGCCCCCGACCGCCGCCTTGAGCCGGCTCGCGATCTGGTCATACAGCGGGACGGGGCTGCGGGCATCGACATCCTCCAACCACCTGAGGAGGAGCCCGGGCTGTTTCGGAGTCATGCGGAGTGGTATTGCAAACGCCGAGCCACCGTATCGGTGTACCGATACACTGTCCCTAACGTCAAGCGGGGCAACGGTGTTAGGCGTGTCCCCCCACCGGGCGCCCCGTTACCTTTCGGCCGCGACCAAAGGGAGAATGCCATGACCGACGGATCCGACGAGTTCAGTTTGTACGACCTGCGGGTCGAGGTCGTCGAGGGCCGGGGCCGAATGCTCTGTCACGAGCGGGTCGGCGACTACTTCGAGGTGCGCGGCGGCCGGATTGCCTTGCCCGACGGCCAGGGGTTTCCAATTTACGCCATGGCGGCCTTGCTTCCCCTGTTGCCCGCCAAGCAGCGGGAGACCCACCGGAACGATTGGATGACGACCGACTCCGACATCGCTTGTCCCGACGTGCATTGCGGGGCGGTCTTTCGCATTTCCCGAACTGGCAAACGAACCTTCCGGCACAGCGAAGAATCCGGGGAGCCCCTTCCCGGATGATGCCGCTGATCGATCTCGGGCCCGGGTACTCGATTCCGCGGATCATTCTGGGTGGCTGGCAACTCTCCGCCGGGCATGCCAATCGAGCCCTCGAGCGGACCGAGTTGTTCTCGCGCTGGGATTCATTCCTCGACCAAGGATTCAACACCTTCGATTGCGCCGATATCTACACCGGCGTCGAGGCCACGATCGGTGAGTATGTCCGCCGCCGCCTGGCCGCCGGCCAAGCCCCTCCGCAAATCCACACCAAGTTCGTGCCCGACCTCGCGGCGCTCCCGACCCTCGATCGCCGGGGCGTCGAGCGGATCATCGACCGGTCCTTGGCCCGCCTGGGCCTCGAGCGGCTCGATCTGGTCCAGTTCCATTGGTGGGACTACCGCGTCGAACGCTACGTCGAGACCCTCGGCCATCTGGGCGACCTGGCTCGCGACGGGAAGATCCGGCTCATCGGCCTGACCAACTTCGACACCCCGCGGCTTCGCGAACTCCTGGCCACCGCGGTGCCGGTTGCCTCGATGCAACTCCAGTACTCCGTGCTCGATCAACGGCCCGATCGGGGCTTGGCGGCGGCCTGCCAGGGCAGCAACGTGGCCCTGCTCTGCTACGGGACCCTGGCAGGCGGGTTTCTGTCGACTCGATGGCTGGGCCAAGCCGAACCGCTGGAGTTGGCCAATCGGTCGTTGGTGAAGTACCGGCTCGTCATCGACGACCTCGGCGGCTGGGCGGTGTTCCAGAGGATCTTGAGAGCCCTCGCTGGAATCGCCGAACGGCACCGGGTCGCGGTGTCGGCGGTGGCCGCCCGGGTCATCCTCGACCGGCCCGGCGTCGCGGCCGTCATCGTCGGGATGCCGAGCGCCGAACGGGCCCGGGAACTCCGGTCGGCGCTGGCGCTCCGGCTGACCGACGCCGATCGGGTCGAACTGGCCGAAGCAACCGGGCCCGCCCCCGGCCCCATCGGGGACGTCTACACCGCCGAGCGCGACATGAACGGCCCGCACGCCGCGATCATGCGGTACGACCTCAACGCCCAAGCCGGCGACGCCTAACCCGGAAACGACAGGAGGGGTCGGTTTCCCGACCCCTCCCGCCTTGTTGCCTCCACCCGCCGGAACCGATCAGGCCCCGTTGGCTTCCTTGGTCGGAAGCGGCCAGCAGGTCGTTACGCCGTACGGCCGGCCGTCGAACTCGTTGGCGATCTTGGTCGAGCCGTTGGCACCCTTCCACGGGAGCGCGTACCGGAGCAGATCGTTGGTCCGGTGGCCGCCTTCGAACGACAACTCGGCCCGGCGTTCCTTGATGACGGCGGTCCGAACCACCAGCGGGTCCGAGCTCGCCTGGATCAACGCCAGCCCCAGCTGGCCGCGGCGGGCATTCAGAATGCCCAACGCACCCGCCACGTCCAGTTGCGGACCCGGATAGGTCTTGGCTTCCGCCAGGATCAACTGCGCCTCCCGCCCGCTGGCCAACCGAATCGGCGTGCTGAGGGACGGGTACTTCTTGGTGTACCAGAGCCGGATCTGGGGCGTAAACCCTCCCTTGCCGGCGTCCGCGATGTCGTAGCGGGGATCGTAGCTCGGGGATTGGGGATTCGCGGTGGCACGGAGCTCGGTGGCCACGGTGAAGTACCCACCGTCGGTCATGAAGAAGAAGAATTTGTTGTAGCGGCGCGAGGTTTCAGCGCCCCGATCCGCCATCTTTTCATACCCGACCGGCACCAGGGCCGCCGCGGTCGCCGCTTCCGACCATTTCTTCAGATCCATCTTGGCTCGGGCCAAACCGACCCGGGCCATGTTGACCATGTCGGTGTTGCCGGCCGTCGTAGCCAGCGTGATGGCTTCCGCGAACTGCGCCTCCGCCTTGGCCAGCGCCACCGTCGGCGCCTCGGGTGCCTTGCCATCGAAGGCGACCTGGCAGAACGTCTCGCCCATGAACAGGTACGAATAGGCGCCGTAGGTCCGAACCTGAGCCATCAGGCTCCCCCGTCCGGGCACCTGGGCGTCGGTCCAACCCGAGAGCTTCGCAAAAATGTCCTCAGACTGGTACCGGGCCGTCCCGAGCGTCGACGGCATCCCGAAGTACGAGTTGTTCTCGCAGGCACCGAGAGCATAGTCGTCCTCACCCGCGCCAATGCTGCGCTCGCCCCAGTTGCTGCCCGGCACGTTCCCGTTCGAGCTCTCCCACTCATCCGAGTGGGCCGAGTTGCCCGCCGAATAGTTGTTGTAGGCGCACTCGAGATCGCCAATGACGCTCCGCGCCAGGACGGGCGCCAACGTCGGACTGTTGATGTTCTCCGCCGGAATCTGGCCCGGGAACTCGACATCGAGCAGACTGCCGCACGCTCCGAGCCCGAAACTGGCGACGACGACAGCAGCGGTCGCCCCGACGCGATGGAGTAGTTGGATGTTCATATCGCTCATCATCTCCGTGTGGTAGTCGCCGTTAGAAGGTGAATCGGACGGTGGTGCGAATCCGCGCCATCTGCGGCCACGACTCTTGGGTATAGCCAAAGTTGCCGGTGGTGTCGCCGTTACGGTTCGGGGTGATCTCCGGGTCGATCCACTTGACGCCGAAGACATCCTTCTGGGCCCGCCACAGCAACGCCATGTTCTCGGCCGCCAGGGTCAAGGATCCCCGTGACGCTCCAAAGAACTTCGCGATGCTGGTCGGGAAATCATACGACGCCGAAACCGTCCGCAACCGGGCAAAGCCGCCCTTGGTCAAGCCGGTCGCGCCGACGCTGTTGCCGTCGCCCTGGAGGATCTCCAGGCCGACATACCCCGACAGGATCTGGTCGGTGCCTTCCAAGACTTGCTTCGAGCTCAAGAAGAACGAGTGGATGGCGGCAATGTCGCCGACGAGTACGGTGTTGCCACCGAGCGCGTCAACCAAGCCGAGAATCCGAAGCCGCTTCCCAATTGTGAAGGTCGCGCTGAAGCTACCGTTCCAGCTCGGGGTCGGCCGGCCGGCATAGAGGCGCGGTGCCCCGGCGCAATCGACCACGGTGCCATCGCCGCGCCCGAGATCCGTACCACCCTCGCACTTGACGTTGAACCCGAGCGGAAGCGGCACCCCGATGTTGATCGTCTGAACGTCGGAGCTCACGACCTTCGGGAAGAAGAAGCTGCTCGGTGCGAAGCCCTCGACATTGTACTGCTGGATGAACGACCCGCCGACGAAGGCCGACGGCGTGCCACCCATGTCGAGAATCAGCGAACTGTTGGTGGCCAAGGTGGCCCGGAGGTCGATCCCCAGGTTCTTGGACTGAAGCACCGATCCATCGATGCCGAGTTCGATACCGCGGTTCCGGGTCTTCCCGATGTTGAGGAACTGGTTGCCCGGGAACCCGCGCGACGGGCGGAGCGGCAGCGAGAGGATCGCGTCCTTGATGTCTTTGTTGTAGTACGTGAACTCGATCCCGATCCGCTGATTGAAGAGACCGGCGTCGAACCCGGCTTCATACTCCTCGCCGATTTCCGGCTTGAGGTCCGGGTTACCAAAGTTCTGCGGCGTAATCCCGCCGAGGCCCCGGCTCCCAACCTTGGCCTGATAGGTCTGGATGGCGGAGAACACGTCCGGCTGCTGGCCGGCCCGGCCCCAGGCGCCGCGCAATTTGAGCTGCGAGAAGATCTTGGAGTCGCGGAGGAACGGCTCTTCGGAGGCCACCCACGACGCGCTGAACTTCGGATAGTAGACCAAGTCGAAGTTATTGCCGAACGCGCTGTTGTCATCGGCGCGGACAGCGCCGGTGATGAACAACCGGTTCTTGAACGCCAGTTGCTCTTGCGCGTACACCCCAACCGTCTTGTTCTGCTGGAACTGTTCGAGCGCCCCGATCTGCGAGGCGCTGGAGATGTTGCCGCCGCCCGGGATCGAGAAGTTCTCACCGGTGCCCCGAACCACATCGTATTCCTTGGTATAGTACTGGGCGCCAACGGCCGTCGACGACACCAGGTTCTTGCTGACGTTCCAGTCGCCGGACAGCGAGTAGTCGAGGGTCACGAACGTCGACCGTTGCTGGGTGGCGAGTTTGATCCCGTTGCTGTAGCTGAAGAACGGCCGCCGGGGCTCACTGTTGAGCTCGACTTCGAGCGACGACTTGTTGTTCACGAAGTCGGGACCCACCGTGAGCGACTGGCGGAGCCACGAATACGGCCGGTGCGTGAACTTGAGGCTCAACGTGGTCCGGTCGATGTTGTCGAACCCGCGGACCATGTCGTAGTCCTCCGGCCGGTAGAACTGGTAGCCGTGGCCGGCGTCGTTGTACCCGGTGTTGTTCGGGTTTGACGGGTCAGGCTCGCAGCCCGGGAAGTTACAGGCCCAGAGAATCGACGTGGTGATCGGCTGGAACCCCGATGCGCCCTGCAGCTTCGAGCGCACTTGGCCCAGGCTGAAGTCGACCTTGAATTTGTCGTTCGACGACGTATAGCTGACGTTGGCCCGGGCCGAGTACTTATTCTGCCAGTTGTAATCGACCATCCCCTCGTCCCGATTGAAATCGGTCGAGAAGAAGTAACGGAGCTGGTCGGTACCGCCGGACAGGGAGGCGCCGGCGGCCAGCGGCGTGCCGTTGGTGAACGGCGTCCCCAATCCCTTGTCGATGTTGTGCTGGAGAACGTTGAACTCGGTGACCTTCTTGGTCACCTGGCTGTAGTAGTAGTTCGAGGCGTAACGACCGACCGGGTTCTGCAACCAATTGACCCCGGCGTCGGCGTGGAAGTCCACGGTCGGCCGGCCCGCCCGGCCCCGCTTGGTGATGACCTGGATCACCCCGTTCGACGCCTCAGTACCGTAGATCGTCGCCGCCGAGGGGCCCTTCAGCACCTCGATCGACTCGATCTCTTCGGGGTTCAAGTCGTTGATCCGCGACGGCGATTCCTGGCCGCCAAAGGCGTCACTGAACGCCGCGTCGGCGTTGTTGACCCGCACGCCGTCGACGTAAATCAGCGGCTGGTTCGCCAAGCTCAAGCTGCCCGACCCGCGGATCCGGGTGGTGCCGCCGGAGCCGATCGCCCCGGACGCCCGAATGATCCGGACGCCCGGCACGTTGACCGACAGCATGTCCTGGAGTTTCGAAGGCGGCGCGATCTTAGTAACCTCGGCCACCGACACGCGGCCGATGGCATTGCCGAGGGAGCGCTGCTGCGCCTCGCCGACCGTACCCGTGACGATCAACTCGTCGAGTTTCACGATCAACTCCGTCAGCTCAACTTGGATCGCCGGCCCGCCGACGGTGGCCTGGGCGGTCGTCGGCTTAAAACCGATCCGAGTGATGCTGAGCGTGACGGTGCCCGTGGCTGTGGTCGCCAGCCGGAATTCACCCCGGGTGCCGGACCGGGCGCCCGCGGGCGTCCCCTGCACCGCGATGAGCGCGTCAGCCAGCGGCCGACCGGACTTACTGTCGACGATCGAACCCGTCACGGCGCCGGCGGCCTGGGACCACACCGGCCGAGCAAACGCGGTGGCGACGACCGCGAGTCCAACGAAGCAAGACGCTACTCGACGTAGCGCTTGCGCGAAGCGATTACCCATAAACGGGCGTCCTCCGAGCGGGGTGAGACTGAGTACAGAAGGCATTTTGAAAGAAGGTCAGCACACAGTGCTGTATACAATACTGAAGCCCACGGGCCAAATGCGCAAGGGTCCGACGGATAGGGGCCGTGACGTCCCCCCACTATCGCTTTGGAAATGCCCGAGGCGAGAGTCGAACTCGCACGGGGTTGCCCCCGGTGGATTTTGAGTCCACTGCGTCTGCCATTCCGCCACTCGGGCAACGGCCACGAATATGGGGCTCCCCCCGGGGCCAGGCAAGCCGCTACATTCGCCCCATGCCCGCCAACCCGCGCCGTCCCGTCCACCTCTGGCACGACATCCCGACCGGCCCCAATCCACCGACGGTGTGCAACGCCCTGATCGAGATCCCCAAGCACGACCGGAACAAATACGAACTCGACAAGGAACTCGGCATTTTCCGGCTCGACCGAGTCCTCCACAGCGCCGTTCACTACCCCGGCGATTACGGCTTCCTGCCCCGAACCCTGGCCGGCGACCACGACCCGCTTGATGTGCTGGTCACGATGACCGAGCCGGTGTTCACGGGGTGTTTGATCGAGGTCCGGCCGGTCGGGGTGTTCTTCTTGATCGACAAGGGCGAGGAAGACGAGAAAATTCTGGCGGTTCCAGTGGCCGATCCGTGGACCAACGAAATCCACGACCTCGGCGACCTCGCGAGTCACACCCTCCGCGAAATCGAGCACTTCTTCCTGGTCTACAAAGATCTCGAGGGGGCCAAGCGGGGCCAGCAAGAAAGCCGGGGATTCGGCAATGCTGGCGAGGCGCATCGGATCATCACCGAATGCTCGGCGCGGTACACCGAGCACTTCGGACCCTCGGTGAACCGCTAACGGCCTTCGGGGCGCCGGAGCGCCACCGGTTTTCCGAGCACCTCTTGCCAGATGATCATCTTGCGAAGTGCGGCCGCCCGGTCCGGACCGGTCGGCAGGACCGGTTCCACCGCCCGGATCTTCACGTCAAAGGCCCGGTGGTCGGCTTTGGTATGGGAGCGCG
>JANMHX010000169.1:0-17188 GCA_031375485.1 Gemmatimonadota bacterium
CGTCGTGCTGATCTCCAAGCTCACCGGCAGCTCGACGACCATCTCCGCCACGCAGCCCCGCGGAGGTCGCTCGTAGAGTTCGCGGCGGCGCCCTGGTGTCCTGGATCGAACGCCGGGACGGGAACGCCGTGCTCCGGGTCCGGCACATCAGAGCCGACGGCGCGCGCTCGCCGGCGGTGGACGTGGCCAAGTTCGGTGACGGCAAGCGGGCCGGCGGCATGCCCCACCTCGCGCTCACCGCCCCATCCGGCGACGCCATCCTGGGCTGGACCGATCCGGGCACCAACCGCGTGGCGACGGCCCGGATCCGGTTGCCCTGAGGCTTAGAAGGTGTACCGGAGATTCCCGATCACCGTTCGCTGCGGGAACGGATGGAAGAGGAAGTACTTCCGGTAGTTGCTGGAGGAATCGGGCAAACACGGCGGAGGCTTGGGGCCGGATTGCGGCAGTCGCAACTCGGTGCCAGGTTACTGGACACCACTCATCCCTGGGATCGCCGATGTCTGTCTCGCTCCGCCTCGCCACCCTGCTTGCCGTCGTTGGGTTCCCGGCCTCCGGCGCCGCCCAGCAGCGGCCCGGTTCATCGGCTTGGCCGGTCACCACGCCGCGCGCCGCCGGGATCAACGGCCGGGTTCTCGACAGCCTCGATGCCGAAATCACCCGCGGCGACTACGGCAACGTCGATCGAATGCTGGTGATTCGGCGCGGCAAGATCGCCTTCGACAAGAGCTACTCCCGCGATTACGCCACCATCTACGCCGACTCGGCCAAGACCCCGAACGCCCTCAACGCCGGCGACCCGACCGGGCCGTACAATTACTTCAATCCGTGGTGGCATCCCTACTACCGGCGCGGAAGCCTCCACACCCTCCAGTCCGTCACCAAGACCGTCACCTCCGTCGTCATCGGAACGGCCGTTATGCGCGGCGACTTTCCGTCGATCGACACCCCGGTCCTTCGGTTCTTCGACACCACCGCGGTCACCAACATCGACGCTCGGAAACGGCGGATGACCGTCCGGCACCTGCTGACGATGACCGGCGGCTTCGACTGGAACGAGAACCTGCCCTACATCGACCCCCGCAACAACGGCGTGGCGATGGAAGCGAGCCGGGACTGGGTCGAGTACACGATTAACCTCCCGATGGCCCGGGAGCCCGGCTCGGAGTTCAACTACAGCAGCGGCGAAACCGAGTTGCTCGCCTACATCTTCCGGAAGGCCACCGGCCAGGACATCGAGGAGTATGCCGCCAAGCACCTGTTCGGACCGCTCGGCATCGCCGACTGGCATTGGAAGCGGATTCCAACCGGCCTGATCGACACCGAAGGCGGCCTCTACCTCGAAGCCCGCGACCTGGCCAAGATCTGGCAGCTGTTCCTCAGCGGCGGCGTCTGGAAGGGGACTCGGATCGTCTCGGCAGAGTGGGTCAAGACCTCGGTCACTCCGGCGGTCAGGGCCGCGAACCGCGCGGGGGCGCCGTACTACGGCCTCAAGTGGTGGCTCCACCAGAACCCGGCCGACACAACCAAGCTGGTGTGGTCGGGGTCGGGCTTCGGTGGCCAGCTTCCGATGGCGTTTCCGGAACGCGACTTGGTGGTGGTGTTCAACGGATGGAACATCCTGCCCGGCGGCAAGTCACTCCCGCTCCGGCGGGTCATGGAGCGGCTGGTGAAGGCGGTACCGATAGGTCGTTAGCGGATCGGCACCGCGATCGCGATCTGATGGGTCACCACCCGGAGGGCGCGAAGGAGCAACTGGCCGTTGATCGGCGCCAGGATGTTGCCGCCGCCCCCCGGCTCGGTGATGGTCACATCGTCGCCACTCCCCAGGCGCGCAATCTCGGTGCCCGTCACACTACCCCGATAGTGGACTTCGAAGCCAGGGAACCGGACGCTCAGTCCCCAGGTGGGAGTCCACTCGACCCATCCCTGATGCGCGGCCCGGGCCCTTCCCTGGACATGGTCCTGCTGCGCCAGCGAGTAGTTGATGCTGTGGGCGGAGAGGCCCAGCCGGATGTTGGCGGCTCTTGCTTCGTCGTACGGGATCTCATGGGAAAAGCCCATCCGGACCACGGCGTTCGAGAACCGGAACCAGTTCTCCACGGTCTTCCCGCCCGGCTGGATGGTCCCCCCCTCCGCCGTCCCAACCGGCTGATCCGAATCGGCCCAGGTGTGACTCCAGATCGGCTCGTAGATCAGGTCAGCGCCTAACGTCGAACCGCCGCTGGTCTTTGAGAGCCCGACGCCGAGGTTGAAGGCCTCCGAATGGCCCGGGTCCCGCGGAATGCTCTGGACATCCGGGATGACATAGGCCGGAATCTTGGGATGGGACTTGAGGTTGGTCGTCGCAATCCAGCCGACCCGCCACCCCCGGCCTTCGAGGGGATAGACGTACTCGAGGTGAAGGCCCCAGGTCCGGCTCCGTTCAACGTTCTCCTCGATCCGGCCGCGTTGGGTGAGTACCTGAGCCGCCCCGTCCCAGCTTTGGTCCAGGAACAGCACATCGTGGGTCACCCCGAACCGGTTGTGCACGAAGAGCGCGGTCAGTGACCGCCCTTCGGCCCATTGCTTGAGCGCCCCTACCCGGAGATCGAGCGCGTGCCCGTCCTGCTTGATCCGGGCACTCCCGAGATAGAGTTGGTCGACGCCTTGAATCGCGTTCAGGCCGGCCCAGGACACCGTGGCGCCGACCGACACGCCGGTGCCGGGAAACACCTTGCCTAACACGCCGGTCGCGTATCGGTTGCCGTGGGTCCGGTCGGCCCGCGCCGGATCGAGACCCCGGCTCGCGCAACCGGCGCAGGCGAACGACCATTGGGCTCCGAACCGCTCGGCGAGATCGAGCCCCTGGAGCGCGAGCGCGAGGCCGCCGAACCAGGTGCCGGAGCGGGCCACGGCACCGAACGGCAGGGTGCGGGCGGCGCCCGCACCTCCCTCGACGCGATAGACGCCCGGGGCCGCAAAGAACCGAGCACCGCCGATCCGGCCACCCTTGGCCGGATTCGAGAAGGGATCGAGCAAGGAGTCCTCGACCGCCAGCGACACCCCGCCCATGCCGAGGGTCAGCGAGGGAAAGAAATCGAACTGTTGCGATTGGAAGACCGGGATGGTCCGGATCGGAATCAGTTGGGCCGCGGCCGGGGTGGCAGCGGCTAGGAACAGAACTGGGGTGACACGGAAGCGCCAAGACATCCCACACCTCGGAGGCGGAACCAACCCTCGAACGCTACCCGGTCCGGCCCCCCGGGGCTGTGCGCCAGGTCACCGACCCGCCTAGGTTCATCCGATGAAGTCGTTCCCGTCGCTGCTCACCGAAGTCCGCGGGTGCACCATCTGCGCGGCGCATTTGCCGCACGGCGTCCGGCCGGTGCTCCAGATCCACCCCGAGGCGCGGGTCCTGATCGCGGGCCAGGCCCCGGGGAGCAAAGTCCATGGGACCGGGGTGCCGTTCGACGATCCGAGCGGCCAGCGACTCCGCGAGTGGATGGGCGTGACCCGCGAGGTGTTCTACGACCCGAAGCGAATCGCGATTCTCCCGATGGGATTCTGTTTCCCAGGATCCGGAAAGACCGGCGACCTCCCGCCGAGACCGGAGTGTGCGCCCGCGTGGCGGAAGCCCCTGCTCGACCGCCTCCGCCACCTCGAGCTCACCATCGTCCTCGGCCAGTATGCCCAGGCCTATCATTTAGGGGTCGGTGACCGGCCGCTGACCGAGACCGTCATGGCGTGGCGAACCTACGGCCCGTCCGCGATGCCCCTGCCCCACCCAAGCCCCCGCAACAACATCTGGCTCCGCCGGAATCCCTGGTTCGAGGCCGAGGTCATCCCGGCGCTCCGACGCCGCGTTGCGGCGGCGTTGAAGTAGAACTCGACTGACCGCGGATCGCCGCGGGTCCCTTCATCGGATTCGGCGCAAGATGTAGAGTCGCGGCTCCACGGTCGAGTCGGATGAGGCAACGACCAGGTGGCGACGACTCGGGAAACCGAGGGGGGCGCCAAGTCCCGACACCGTCCCAAGGTAGGCACCAGTCGAATCAAAGACATCGGTGCGGCCGACCTGGTCCGGAAAGGTGTTCCGTTCAACCCAGGTGTTGCCGTCGAGATCGATGGAGAGCCGTCGAACCGGCTGAATGGTGACCGCAACCCCGCGTTTCGAGGCCAATTCGGACGGCGACACGGTACAGTACTTCGAGCCGATCAGCTTTCCATCCGGGAAGAACCTCCTCACGGCTTCGGCGGTTCCTCGTTCCACCTGGCCGGAACGGCGAATGCTCTGAAGCCGGTCCGAACCCCGAAATAGATCAACCCGATAGTCCCCAGTGTGGGCCACCGCGATCTGACTACCCCGACTGGTCCAGCGCAGTTCCGGACTCAACATTGGCGTGAGGCCCTCCGTCGGTGAGCCGCAGAAGCTGAGGGGCCCCAACCGCTCAGGCGTGTGGACCACCACAATGCCCCGGCTGGTGGCAGTCCGATACTGCAGCCACTCAGCAGAACTACCATCGGAAGCCAGGGTGTGCACAACAACGGTATCGGCCACGGCTCGCCCGCCGCCGAACAACTGGTAGCCGGCCAACGGGAGCGGCGGTCGAACCGTCCCGTCAGAAGCCACTCGCACCAGACCGAAGTGCCCAAAGTCCAACACGCTGACCACGCCATCGGGGCTGGCACTGAGCGAGGCGCCCGCCGCGACCTCACCCGGGCCGCGACCGCGCCGAGTCAGGACCCGCAGCAACCGACCCAGTGTGTCGAGCATCTGCGCGCGTTGGCCGAACCAAGCATCCATGACGTAGGTGTGGCCGAGGGTATCGGCGTCGACCGTGTATTCAGTGAGTTCGGTCATCTCAACGGAAGCAACGTCCCCTCGGATCACCGCCGCCGTGTCGAACCGCCAGGAAAGGGGCCGGTCAGCGCCGTGGTTCACGATGATCTGAACACCCGCGCTATCCTGCCGGACGACCGCTCCGGGCGACGCCGAACAGCCGATCACCGCGAGCGACGTGGCACACACTGACCGAAGCCTCATCAGGCCACCCAAGCCTGGGGCCTGGAGATCCGATCCCTTCCGGCGTCGGTCATCGCTTCTTCGCCACGACATGAAACAGGTGCCAGTGCTTGGGGTTCCGCACCCCCGGCTCGTCATCCCGCTCTTCGATCCGCATCATCTCGATCCTGAACCCGCCAAGGCCTTCTTGATCCGGTCCTGCTTCACGCGGTGACGGACGATCCGTTTGAGCAACGCATATGGAAACGCCTGATCGAGCGGGAACTTGAGATTGCCTTTCGGCCCGGCATAGGACGCGAGAGCCTTCGTCAAACCAGGATCTCCGGACACCGGCGGATAGATCCCGATGTGGGATTTGAAGGCCGCAAAGTACAGCAGGATACCGTGCCCTTTGAACGCCGGCATCCGGTAGCTGATCACTTCCTTGGCCCCGGGGGCGGCCGCCCGGATGGTCGTTCTGATCTTGGTGAGGATGGGCCGGACCGCGGGGGGGCAGGCCGCAATGTAGTCGCTGATGCTCTTGGGTACCTTGGCACTCATGGTCACGGTCATGTCCGAGGTGAGAGAGGAGAAGAATATGTTTCCCGAACGGGTCCGCGACAACCGGCGGAGCCCGGTGCTACATTGAGGACCCATGAATCCCCGAGAGAATCCATGACCAACCGGCTCGCCTGCCTGCTGCTGGTGGTGCCCGGCGCCCTCGTCGCCCAACAACCCGCCGGCTCCTCCGCCCTGCTCGCCCGGATCGACTCGATCGTCACGGCGGAAATGGCCCGCACCCAGACGCCGGGGGCCGCGGTTGCGGTTGAGCATCACGGACAACTCTTGCTAGCCCGCGGCTTCGGGTTCGAGAACGTCGAGTCGAACTCCCGGACCAGCGCCGAGACCGTGTTCCGGATCGGGTCGGTCACTAAACAATTTACGGCGGCCGCGATCATGCAGCTGGTCGAGCAAGGCAAGATCGGCCTCGACGACGAGATGACCAAATACCTGCCCGACTACCCCACCCAGGGCAATCGGGTCACCATCCGCCACCTCCTCACCCACACCTCGGGCATCAAGAGCTACACCGGCCTCGGCCCCAAGTTCTGGAACGAGTCGAGCCGGCTCGACCTCACCAATGACCAGATGATCGCGCTCTTCAAGGACCAGCCGTTCGATTTCAAACCGGGCGAGAAGTACGCCTACAACAACTCGGCCTTCTTTCTCCTCGGGGTGATCATCGAGAAGGTCACCGGGATGCCGTACCCGAAGTACGTCGAGGCGAGGGTGTTCCAGCCCCTGGGGTTGGCGTCGACCTCGTACTGTGACGACCGCGCCATCGTCCCCCACCGGGCCGCCGGGTACGAGGCCAACGCCGGCACGGTGTCCAACGCGGTGCCGCTCAGCCTCACCACCCCGGGCGCCGCCGGCGCGATCTGCTCCACAGTGCTGGACCTGGTTCGGTGGCAACGGGCCTTCGACGAAGCCCGCCCGATCTCGGCCGCCTCGCGCGATCAGATCCGAACCCCCGCCACCCTGAACGATGGAAAGCCGACCAGCTATGGTTTCGGCGTCAGCCTCCGGCCGTTCGAATCCCACCGGGCGTTCGCCCACAGCGGCGGGATCAACGGCTTCGCCTCCTGGCTGGCGCGGTACCCGGACGACGAGTTGACCGTCACGGTGCTCACCAACTCAGGCGGTGGACCGGCGGTCCGAATCGGTGAGCTCGTTGCCCGCGTCGTGCTCGGGATTCCGTTGCCGACCATGGCGGACCTGCCGGTGCCGGCGGCCACTCGGGCGGAGCTGGTTGGGAAGTATGAGGTGAGCGGCACGGCGCTGGTGGTGACCGACACCCCCGAGGGGCTCCAGATGTCGATCGGCGGCGCCGCACCAGGCCGGCTGTTGTATCAGGGCAGCGGCGAATTCCGGATCAAGTCGATGCCGGACGCGGTCGTCCGCCTCGACCGGGCGGCGGGTGCTCGTCAGTTGGTCATCGTGCTCGAGGGGAACCCGATGGTGGCGAAGCGGGTCCCGTGAAACGCGGCCGGCTGGAGTCGTTAGGGTGACCGGGGTTCGAGGCGCCAGAACGAGAACCCGAATCGGCCGCCCGCCGGATCCTGGATCGGTGTCACCGCCGCCACTCCGCCGGCCCGGAGCAACGCAATCGCGAAGTACTCGCCCGCCGGGTCGCGAGTCGGCCGGTCGTTGGGCTGCTTGGGGGTCCCGAACGACTGGGGCGTGATGGCCGGGGCCATCGCGACCACCGGCTCGGCGCCGTCCCTGATCTCGATCCGGGCGACCTGGGCCCGGAGACTGTCACCCTCGCCGGCCACCCAGGACGCAATCAACTCACCCGAGCCGCGCGCGATGAGGTACGGGAAGTAGAGGCGGACCGCGGACTCGACGATCCGGGTCGTGGTCCAGGTTGCGCCCCGATCGGCCGAGTGGGCGAGCCAGAGGGAGGTCCCCTCGCTCCAGAGCGAATAGAGCCGGCCGGTGGCATCGAAGGCCACCGGCTCAACCCAGCGGGGCAGGTCCGCCGGGTTGCCGAGCGGAAAGCCCCAGGCCCGAGTGCCCGGCGGCGTATGCTTCTGCCAGGTGGCGCCGCCGTCGGTGCTCACCGCCACCAGGTCGGTGTCCCGGTCGATCTTGTTGCCCGAGGCCGACATCGGCACGATCCGGACCGCCACCTCGCCGGCGGGGCCGACCGCGAGGTGACTGGAGCCGCCTAACGGGTGGATCCTCGCCAGTTCGCGCCAGGTCCGGCCGGTGTCGGTACTCACCGCATGGGACACGCCGCTCCCGTCGTTCCAGATCGCATGGGCGGTGCCGTTAGGCGCCACCTCGACCCAGGGCCGGTCGTCGAACCGGTCGGTCGAGAGCCGGGTCCAGGTCCAGGTCGCGCCGACGTCCCGGCTCACCCCCACCGCCACATGGGTGCCTTCGAACACCGTGCGGTCATAGCCCATGGTGATGAAGTAGAGCGTCCCGTCCGGGCCAACCGCCAAATCGACATCGGAGTTGCCGACCACGCCATCGGCCTCGGTCCCGACGGCCACGCGCTGCCAAGTCCGGCCCCGGTCGGTGCTCTTCCAGAGCTTCGGGCCGGGTTGGCCGTAGCCGCTGACGAACAGGGTGCCGTTCGGATGTTCCGCCACCATTGGTTCGCGAGCCAGCGAGTCGACGTGATGGGTCGAATCGACCAGGGCCAGACCCAATGACGAAGGGGCGGCGGCGGGTGGTTGGCTGCCACACCCAAGGGCGCCGGTCGCAAGCGCGAGAATCACGCCGAGCATGGTTGGGTGCTTCATAAGAACGGAATCCATCGGACTATCGGCATTCGAACACCGGGAGGCCCGCGACCGCCGTGGGCCGAGTCCGTCGCACGATCGACTCGGCGACGATGAGATTCGGGACCCAGCAGAGCCACGCGACGATCCGGTAGGTGACATCGAAGTTGCCTTGGGTGGCCATCATCAGCAGCGGAATCTCGATCCGGAGCATCACGGCGGCAAAGATCAGGGCGTAGCTCCGGATCATCCACTCCCGGTGCGTCGCGACGTCGCGGCCCTTGATGGCGCGGAACGCCAAGCCCGTCGTAGTGAGGAGCGCCACCGCCAGGCCCCCGAAGCCGAAGTTGGTGATCAAGCCGCCGTAGGAATACACCGCCATGTAGAGACCGGCGGTGCCGGCGATCAGACACGCGGTGACGTAGGTGAGGCCGATCTTCCGGTGGCGGGCCCGGTTCCGGAGAAGGCCCCGGTGGAACTGGAACGGACCGAGGATGACGGCCAGGCCGCCGAAGAAGGCGTGGGGGTAGATGCCCCAAGGCCGGGCTACGAATGAGGCCTTGAGGTCCGGGGAGTAGATCGGCGGACCGATCAGGGCGGTGGCAAAGCCGTAGGCGGCGGTGAGCGCCGCGAGGACGACCATCAGCCACCAACCGATTCCGGGGCGCGTTGGGGTCAAGGCCGGGCTCCGCTTGGGGTTCTAAGAAAGGGGAAAATACCCCCGCTGGGCCCTACACCTCCACCCGACTCGGCAGCACGTCACCAATCCGGCACCGAAACCCCGGCAGCACCGCCTCGCCATCGAGCCAGTCCAAGGGGCTGAGCCGAGTCGTCGAACCGTCCGCCCGATGGATCGTCACCTCGCGGCCGGCCGGATCCACGACCCAGACCAACCGCGTGCCGGCATCGAGATAGTGCTTCACTTTTTCCGCCACCGCCGCCGCGCGATCATCGGGCGACCGGATCTCGACCGCCAGATCGGGAGCCAGGGGGACAAAGCCCGCCGGCACTCGGCCCGCCGGCAGCCGGGCGGCGGCCACGAACGAGAGATCGGGGCCGCGCACGGTGTCGGGACCGCGATGCAGAATGAAGCCGCTCTCCACCAGCACCAGGCCCAGCTGCTCGGCGTCGACGAATCCGGTCAGCCGGTAGCAGAGCCGGGCCGCAACCTGACCGTGAAGGCCACCGGGCGGTTCACAAACCCGAAGCGCCCCGGCCACCAGCTCGTAGCGGCGAGAATCGGGATAGTGGGAAAGTTCATCCGCGGTGACCAGGGGCGTTGGGTCGATGGCCATGGGCTGCATCCGGTAAGTGGTCAGCCGAGATTATGCTCGGCGACGCGGCCGAGTCAAGTCGGGGGCTACTGGACGACCTTTTCGATCGCCATCGGCTTGCCCGGTGCCACGCCTGAGACCACCGCCCCCTGATCCACCACCAGAGTGCCGCCCACCACGACGTACTTCATCCCGACGCTCGGGAGCCCCGGCTCCCGGTAGGTCGAGCGATCCGTCACCGTCTCGGCGTCGAAGATCGCGAGGTCGGCGTCGGCGCCGGGCTGGATCCGGCCTTTCCGCTTGGCCGCCGCCGTAATCGTCTCGAGCCTCTGGGCCGGCATTAGCGCCATCTTCCGGACCGCCTCGAGCATCGTCAGGCTCTTCTGCTCCCGGACGTAGCGGGCCAGGATCCGGCTGTAGGTGCCGGCGCTCCGCGGGTGGCTCTTGAGGCCGTCGCTCGCGATCATCACGCCCGGGTCGGTGATGATTCGGTCGACCACCGAGTCCGGGTTCATGTGGATCAGGACGTATTCCGGCGTGGCACTGTTGTGAAGCGCGTCGAACCGCTGCTGGGTGAGCCGCTCTCCCGTGGCGGGGATTTCGATGGCGGCATAGTCGATACCGCGCTTTTCCCGCCAGCCGGGGTTGAACAGGGCCGAGGCGATACTGGTCATCCCGGCGCCATAGGGATAGGCCTCGGTCGTGACGTCGAGCCCGCGCTTCCTTGCCCCCGCGATCATTTCGAGGCAGGTCGGCGCGTCGGCCAGGCAGCTGCTGTTCAAGTGGACGATCTGGACCGGCGCGCCGCTGATGGCACTCGCGGCGATCATCTCGCCGACCGATTCGACACTGGAGCCGGGCTCGAGCTTCCCGACGCTCCGGATGTGCACGAACACCGGCAGCCGCCGGCTGGCCGCGAGTTCGAACAGCCGGACCACCTCGAGCCGGGTGGCGCCGGGCGTGTACTCGATGCCCATGCCGACGCCTAACGCCCCGGCGTCGAGCTGCTTGGTCAGATGGGCGATTTGCCGGTCGAGCTGCTCCGGGGTCGGGGGGTCGTCGGTGGCGGGGCTCGAGGCCGGATCGTCGATTCCGGCGGCCGGGCCCATGACACTCGGCGTCAGCTGGCCGCCCCAGGCGATCACCCGGGCCGCCTCCTGGCTCGCGGTGGCGCCGTAATTGATCAGCGTCGTGCCGGCCCGCGCGGCCAGATAGGCGGCGTAGTCCGGCACCCCAGACTCCATCTCCATCGCGGTGGTCACCCCGTCCATGGCCTTCAGGGCATACGAGGCAGAGTCTTGTTGGTGCTGATGGAGGTCGATGAACCCGGGGGACACGACCAGGCCCGAGGCGTCGATGATCCGGGTGCCTTGGAGCGGTCGGTCGGAGACGATGGCAATTCGGCCGGCCGTGATCCCGATGTCGCGAATGGCATCGAGGTTCGTTTCGGGGTCGATGACTCGGCCGCCGTGGATGACGAGGTCGTAGTGAGCGTCCCCGCCGGCGCAGGCGGAGAGCAAGGTCAGGCAGGTCAGCAGGAGACCAGTTCTCACAGGCGATCCTCGGGAAGAAAAGACACTCGACGGCTTATAATCGGGGACTATGCGGTGCGACGGGCGGCCGGGCGCGGACGTTTCACCACTAGTTCGACTCGAATCCCCGCGTGGGCCAGCATCGACACCAGGCCGTCGATGCTGAACAGCTCGATCCGGCCGCGCACCAGGTCACTGACCCTGGGCTGGGTAACCCCCAGCAGCTTCGCGGCGGCGACCTGAGTCATCTTGGGCGACCGAATCAGCTTCAGCACTTCCGCGGCGAGTTCAGACCGGAGGCGGAGGTGGTCAGCTTCCTCCGGGCCGAACCCTACATCGCGAAACACGTTGCCGCTCGACCGATGCACTTTGACCGCCATGTTGCCCTCCATCATCGGGACGGCAGCCGGACGAATTCCCGAAACCGTCGCCCGGCCAGCTCAATGTCCAATCCGCGGGTCTGCCGGGTCCGCTTGACGAACGCGTGCAGGACGACGACTGCCTCCGCAAACCGGGTGACATATAGCACCCGGAACTCCTGCCCCGCGTGAATCCGCAACTCTATCACACCGGCGCCGACGGATGGCATCGGCCTCCAGTCGGAGGGCGGGAGGCCGCCCTGAACCAGAAAGAGCTCGTGGCCGACGAGCTCGCGGACCGCTTCAGGAAATGCCCGAACGGCTTCGCGCGACGAGCCAAGCCACACGACGGGCTTGTGACTCATCCCAATATACACAACTTAGATATTTTGCCAACCGGAACTGGCCCCATGTCGGCCCCGAACGAAAGACACCGACCAAGGTAGGATTGCGCCTGGCCGGTGCATAACCCATTTCACGCATTTCCTCCGAGGGGGCCAAGAGCTAAGGCCGTCCTTTCGGAGAAGGCGGCCCCCGCCAGTCTTGCCCCGGTTTCGGCGACTTGCTTTTCGATCGAGTACTACTTAGTAATACTTACTATGAAGACGCCGCTCGACCGGATCAGCATGACCATTCCAGCAGACCTGGTTCGGCAGGCCGACCAACTGGCCCGCCGATGGGACCGGTCCCGCAGTTGGGTCATCGCCGAAGCCGTTCGGCGCCTCAGCGAACAGCAGAAGGGCACCCCAGCACCCGCGGACAACGGCCGGCTCGATCCCTCTCGCCGCCGCTTGCTCGCGGACGATGTTCGCCTGTCGCCGGAAGATCGGGTCCTCGCGGCGGAACGAACCGCTCGGGAGGTACCGGCCCGCTCGTTCGGGCGGGTGTTCGTCAGTTTTGACCGACCGGAGGATTATCTCGAATGGAAGAACCTGGAGGCAGCCGGCCTCCTCTGACCCCTTCGTTCAAGACGGAGCTGGCCGAAGTCTGCTATCATCTCAATCAGGCCAAGGCGCGGTACGTCTTGGTCGGAGCCCGGGCACTCCAACTCTGGGGCAGTGCCCGCGCCACGCGCGACATCGACATCCTGATCGATCCGACCGAAGCCAACGCCGCCCGGGTCCTCGAAGCCCTCGGCCACGTCGGGTTCGGCTTTGCCCGCGAATGGGCGGCCAAGGAAATCGTCGCGAAGTTCGTGACCATCATCGGCGACTCGCCCCGGGTCGACATTCTCACGCTGGCGTGGTCGGTCCGGTACCGCGACGCCGTCAGGGAAGCCAATCTGTTCGAACTCGAGGGAATCACCATCCCGACGGCATCGATCGACCATCTGATCGCCTCCAAGCGGACCGGACGGCCCCAGGATCAGGCGGACATCCTCGTCCTCGAAGAAATCAAGCGTCTCCGCGGCACCCGGCCGCCAGCGCGATAACCGAATGCCCATGGAGCGCATCATGAGTCGAGTCCCGACCCGGCCACTGCTCTGGTCCCTGCTATCGGCGCTGTCGGTCGCGAGCGCTACCGCCCAGAGCAAGCCCACCATCGATCAGTTCATGAGCCCCGGCTTCCCCTCGGAGCTGGTCTCCGCCCGGAAGGCCGACCGCATCGCCTGGCTCGCGGAGGAGCGGGGCCGCCGCAACGTCTTCACCGCCGCGGCACCGGCGTGGAAGCCGGTCCGGCTCACCAGCTTTATGAACGACGACGGCGTGGTGTTGTCGGATCTCGCGATTGCCGATGACGGCGCGATCGTCTCGTTCGTCCGGGGGAGCGCTCCCAATCGGGAGGGCTGGGTCGCCAATCCGAGTAGTGATCCCCGGGGACCCGAGCGGGCCATCTGGGCGGCGCGGGGCACCGGCGCCTGGCGGGTCATCGAGGGCGGCGCCCCGGTGCTCTCGCCCGACGGCCGCTCGATCGCGCTGGTCAGGGACGGGCAGATCCTGGTGGTGCCGTCGAGCCGAACCGGGACCACCGCCCTGGCCGACAAGAACGTGCTCCCGACGATCAAAGCGTGGGGACGAAATGGGGGTCCGGAGTGGTCTCCGGATGGATCCAAGATCGCGTTCGTCAGCGTGCGCGACTATCACTCGCTGATCGGGGTCTACGACGTGCGGGCCCGGACGCTGGCCTACGCGTCGCCGAGCGTTGATTTCGACACGAGTCCGACCTGGTCGCCCGATTCGAAGCGGATCGCGTTCATCCGGCGCCCAGGCACGCCCTATGGCCAGCAGGCGGTCCCGGGGCTTCCCGGCATCCTCTCGCAAACGCCGCCCACCGCCGGCCAGCGGGCCGCGCGGGCGCCGAGCAGCCGAGGGCCGGGTCAGGCGCCCGATGCCGACGAGAAGCCGGCCGACGGCCTCTACCGCGCCACCCTCAAGGGCGGCTACGGCCTGGCCCTGATGGTGGCGCCGATCACCGGCGATACCGGCGTCGAGGTCTGGCACAGCCAGCCTAACGGCAAGACCTTCCAGACGATCCAGCGGATCACTTGGGCTGGTCGGAGCCTGATCTTCCAGCAAGAGCCCGAGGACTGGATCCGCTACTACGCCGTGTCCGCCGACGGGGGCACCGCCACCCCGATCGAGCTGAGCCCCGGCGAGGGCGCCGTCGAGACCACGGATCTCTCGCCCGACGGCGCCACCCTCATCTACGCCAGCAACGCCTTGGACATCGATCGCCGCCATCTCTGGAAGGCGCCGACCTCCGGGGGGCCTGCCGTCCGGATCACTCAGGGTGACGAGATCGAGATGTACCCCGTTGCCGTCGCGTCGGGCCGCCAGGTCGCCGCCCTCACCTCCTCGGCCACCCGGCCGCTCTCGGTGAGCGTGATCGACATCGCGAATGGCCGCGGGCGGGTCGTCTATCCGACGCTCAGCAAAGACTTTCCGATGGCGGAATCCGTCGTGCCGGAGCCGGTCATTCTCAAAGCGGCCGACGGGTTGAGCTTCCACAACCAGCTCTTCCTCCCGAGGGACCAGAAACCCGGCGAAAAGCGCCCGGCCATCATCTTCGTCCATGGCGGCCCGAGCCGCCAAATGCTGCTCGGCTACCACTACATGGACTTCTATCACTTCGCCTACGCCGTGAATCAGTGGCTCACGACCCAGGGCTACGTGGTGCTCTCGGTCAACTACCGGACCGGAATCGGTTACGGAAAGGCCTTCCGGACCGCGCCGAAGTCGGGGTGGCTCGGCAACGCCGAGTATCAGGATGTAGTGGCGGCGGGGAAATACCTCCAGCAGCGGGCCGACGTTGACCCTGCGCGGGTCGGAATCTGGGGGCTCTCCTACGGCGGCGTCCTCACCTCGCAGGCGCTGGCCCGGAACTCCGACATGTTCGCGGCCGGGGTCGACATGGCGGGCGTTCACCTCTGGGGCTCAACCCTCGACTCCACCGACGTCAGCTATCAATCGTCGGCCATCGCGGCCATCGATGGGTGGAAATCACCGGTCTTGATCTGGCACGGCGATGACGACCGGAACGTGCCGTTCAGCCAGACGGTGGGGCTGGTCCAGCTGCTCCGGCAGAAGAACGTTCCCCACGAGCTGATCGTGGTGCCGGACGACACCCATGAGACCCTGATCTACGACCGGTGGATGTACCTCTGGGGCCGGATGGAGACGTTCCTCAAGACCCATCTTTGGAACAAGCCGTCGGCGGCGACCGGAGCGGGCCGATGACCCCGCCATCGATCAGCCGGCCGGCGCTCACGACCTTCTTGTGCCTAACGTTGGCCCTGAGTGCGGTGTGGTGGTGGCTGGGCATCAGCGGCCGGATGGCCGAGGGCCCGTACATCTTCTTGCTGATGTGGTCGCCGGGGACGAGTGCCATCGTCACCCGGCTCATCTTCCAGCGGAATCTCCGCGGGCAGGGCTGGCGTCCCGGCGCGCCTCGGTGGCTGGCGCTCGGGTACTTCCTTCCGGTGGCCTACGCGATCGTGGCGTATGGCGCCGTGTGGGGCGCCGGACTCGGCGGGGTTGACCTCGCCCGGTTCACGACCCCGATCGCGACCTTCGTGTTCCTGGGCACGGCCCAGAGCGTGCTCGCCGCCACCGGCGAGGAAATCGGCTGGCGGGGTTTTCTGGTTCCGGCGCTGGCCGAGCGATTTTCGCTGGCCAAGACGGCAATCATTAGCGGCGTGATCTGGTCGGCCTGGCACTACCCGCTCATCATCGGGGCCAACTACAACGCCGGCACCGCTACCTGGTGGGCCCTCCTCTGCTTCACGGTCATGGTGATCGGGCTTTCGTTTCCGCTCGCCTGGATGCGGCTCCGGTCGGGCAGTTTCTGGCCGGCGGCGCTGTTCCATGCGTCGCACAATCTGTTCATCCAGAGCTTCCTCGACCGAGTCACCGTGGACACCGGTTCGACCCTCTGGCTCACAACGGAATTCGGGGCGGCCCTGGCGGTTACGGTGGGGGTGACGGCGTGGCTGTTCTGGCGCCGTCGCGACCAAGTGGTGGCACCCCACACGGGGCGTCTGGCGACGGAGTGAACACTATCGGACCGCCTCAGGATCGGCCGGGGAGCGCCTCGAAGGGAATACTGGCTGTCTCGAGGCTGGGCAAACCGAGGTCCTGACTCGCGGGATCGATGTCGGTGCCGATTAGCGCACCAGTGGCCGAGTGCGATCTTGACCAGCGAACGAGCTTGGATCGTGCGGAAATAGACTTGCGGTCTGGTGCGCGGTTGCGGTCCGACTCCCTCGGCACGAACCGTGCGGTGAAGTACTCTATCGAACCGGCCCCAGGAGTTGGAGTTCCTGGGAGCATCCGAACCCGACGTTTGAGGGGCTGAATGAGGAGGCCAGCGGTGGCCGTTGGCCTCCCGACTCGACAGGATTCCCGAATTACGGAATCGACTGAATCTCCGTCTGCGTGAGCACGCGGTTGAAGATCATCACGTCATCAAGGAGGCCGATGTACTGACCAGGTGAGGCGCTCTCCTGGTGGCCGATCAAGAAATCAGCGATCATGTCCGCCGCCGCGTCATCGGCCGATCCCGCGCTGTAGTACCCCGTCAAGAGCATGCCATCCAGGTACAGCTCGGTGAAACCGCCAACACCGAATCGGCGGGTCGCGGCCACTTGGTGCCATTGTCCGTCATTGATGGTCGACAGACCCGTCCCGGTAGGGACAAAGTAGGAGCCGGTCACCTGACTCTCCGTCGAGCAGCACTGGAACGCAAACCCCCCGTCGTTTCCGTACAGCTCGAAGTGAATCGGCACTCCGTCGCGCCGGGCGATCGGGATCATGCCAGGCGTGATGTCCGACGCGCCCCGCTTCATCCAGACGACCACGGTGATCTCGCTGGTCAGGCCCCGGATAACTGAGTTCGACGGGACCCGCACCTCGTCCCCGCCGGTGGAGAATTCGAGGGCCGTCGCGGCAAGTCCGCCCCGACCGACCGCAGAAGTCGCACCCGAGACTGTTCCGTGATTCGCGTTGGCAGTTGCATCCACGCCATCGCCGTCGAGCCGGTAGAAGGCTACCAGCCCCGACGGGCCGCCCCCACCGGCGATCTCGAGAACCAATCGCGGTGGCGTCGCCGTTTCACGCGACGAAAACTCGATGTGCCCGGTCGCGCCCTCGTTCTGCTTCTTGACGATCCAGCCATAGTTCGCGGCCGAGCCAGCCAGGAACGCCGCCACGTCGGCGGTCACGTCGATCGTCACGCTTCCAGAGAGGCCGTTCGTGATGAGGACCGATGCTGACGGGGTAGTGACCCATGGCCTGGGACTCGGGCCGTT
>JANMHX010000181.1:0-5532 GCA_031375485.1 Gemmatimonadota bacterium
CTCCGGACCAGTTTGTCGAGTGCCTCTTCCTCTCCGGTTCGAAGTCGCTGGGCCAGGGCCACCTCCTCTTCTTGAGGAATCAGCGGGTACCGGCTGATTTCCCGAAGATAAATGTCGAGGGACCCGTCATCGGACCCTGACCCGTTTTTCCCAGCGCCGACCCGGATTGGACGCATGCCCGTCAAGACCCTTCGAAAAGAAGCCGATCCGCAACCGAACCTCCCCCGCGCCGCGGCTACTTCGCAACCACCACCTCAATCGTAATTGTCGATCTGCGCCCGTTGCAGCGTGCCCGAGTAGTCGACGTAGCAGACTTTGGTCTCCGAGAAGAACTGATACCCCTCCCAGCCGACCTCCCGGTGTCCGTTTCCAGTCTCCTTGATGCCGCCGAACGGCAAATGGGCTTCCGCCCCGATCGTCGGGGCGTTGACGTAGGTGATCCCGTTGTCCAGTTGCTCAAGCGCTCGGAAGCCCAGGTTCACATCTCGGGTGTAGACCGAGCTCGACAGTCCGTATCGCACACTGTTGTTGATGGTGACGGCCTCTTCGAAGGTTCCAAATCGAATCACACTCAGCACCGGCCCGAAAATCTCCTCCTGGGCCACCCGGTGATTCGACCGCACCCCGGCCAGGATGGTTGGCCGATAGAACCAGCCATCGCGAACCTTCGCTCCCCTCGGCCGTTGGCCTCCTACCACCACCTCCGCCCCTTCGGTCCGGGCGATGTCCACGTAGGCTTCGACCTTGGCCCGGGCCGCCTCGTGAATCAACGGGCCAACCTGGGTCTTCGGCTGCCGCCCATCACCGAGGACCAGCGTCTCGGCGGCCGCGGCGAGGCGGGCGAGGAAGCGATCGTGCACCTTGCGATGGAGCAGCAGCCGGCTGGTGGCCGTACACCGCTGGCCCGTGGTGCCGAAGGCGCCCCAGAGCACCCCATCCAAAGCCAAGTCGAGGTCGGCGTCGTTCATGACAATCATCGCGTTCTTGCCACCCATCTCGAGCGACACCCTCTTGTGCATTCGGCCGCAGGTTTCGCCGACCATCGACCCGGTCGCCGTCGAGCCCGTGAACGAGATTACCGGCACCCGCGGATGCTCCACCAGGGCCCGTCCCACCGTTTCACCCCGGCCGTGCACCAACTGGATCGCCAGCGGCGGGAGCCCCGCCTCGAGGAGAATTTCCACCAAGAGGGTCGCGGTAAGGGGGACGTCTTCCGAGGGCTTGAGCACCACGGTGTTCCCGCAGACCAACGCCGGAAACATCTTCCACGTGGGAATGGCCAACGGGAAATTGAACGGGGTGACAAGGCCGACGACCCCAATCGGGCGCCGGTAGCTCATGGCCCACTTCTGCCGTAATTCGGAGGGCACCACGTGACCGAACAACCGCCGTCCCTCCGAACTCGCGTAATACGCCGTATCGATCGCTTCCTGGACGTCGCCCCGGGTTTCGGCCACCACCTTCCCCATTTCCCGCGTCATCGCATCGGCCAAGGCGTCCTTCCGCTTGACCAAGAGATCACCGACTCGGCGGAGAATATCCCCCCGGGCGGGAGCCGGAACGGCCGACCACTGCCGGAACCCGCGCTCGGCCGCGGCCACCGCCCGAGCCATATCCTCGGGCTCTGAATCCGGAAACCGTCCGATCAGATCACGCGGGTTGGCGGGATTCCGATTCTCGAAGTATGCCTGGCTCGAGGGGGCCACCCATTCGCCGGCGATGAAGTTTCGAAACAGCTTGGCCATGGTGCCGACTCTGGATCTGAATGGGAGAGGAGGAAACGGCTACGGGCAGACCCAGGTGGCGGTCAACCGGGCATAGCCGTTTCGCGGAAGGATGGTCGCGGCCGCGAGAATGCCGCCCCACAGGAGAACCAGCAGTGACATCGTGTGCGCGAGCCCCATTCGGTGGCGCCAACTGGTAACCATGCCCCAGATGCCGCTCAGACCGACCATCCCGATCGCCCCGAGATACAGGAAGAGCGCGGTGCCGCACGCGTGAAAATACGGCCATTGGGTCATCCCGGCGGCAAGCGCCACGCCGAGGCCAACCTTGAACCAGGTCGCGAGCACCGCGCGGCGCCCCGCGGGAGCAACCGCTTTGCCCCGGGCCGGAGCGGCGGCCGCGGCGGCCTGACCGCCGGCACCGGACCGCTCCGTGAGTTGTGCGGGCGGAGTCTTGGCCATGATCTTGTCGATCTCCGCCATCTCTTTGTCCCAATCCCGCGGTTGGCCTCCGGTCACTTTGACTCCCGGTTCAGTTGGTACCGTTCGATCTTCTTATAGAGGTTCGACCGCGGCATCGCGAGAGCCCGCGCGGTTTCCGAGACGTTCCAATCATGCTCCCGGAGTTTCTGCAGCAGGAACATCCGCTCGGCGTCCAGTTTGAACGATCCGAAGCTGCCGTTGGCTTCGGTGCCGTCGGGGACCTCGGCCGGAGCGGCCGCATGAACCGGCAGCAGCCGTTCGACGTCCCCATGGGTGACGGATTTCCCCGGCGAGAGAATCAAGAGCCGCTCCACCGCGTTCCGGAGTTCGCGGACGTTCCCGGGCCACGACCGGTGCTCGAGCCGTTGAATTGCCTCAGCGGTAAAGGGCTTGGCCGCGATCCCCGCCCGGCCGCCCAGTTGGCCGACAAAGTGGGCGATGAGTTTGGGAATGTCCTCGGTACGTTCCCGCAATGCCGGCACGTCGATGGGTACCACATTGAGCCGATAGAACAAATCCTCACGGAACTGACCGGCCGCGATCTCATGGGCTAGCAGCTTGTTCGTGGCGGCCAGCACCCTGACATCCACTTCAATCGGCTTCGCCGCGCCGATCCGGGTCACCACCCCCTCTTGGAGGGCCCGGAGGACCTTCGCCTGGGCCGAAAGCGACATGTCGCCGATCTCGTCGAGAAACAGGGTCCCGCCGTCCGCCAATTCGAATTTGCCGGCCCGGTCGCTCACGGCTCCCGTGAAGCTCCCTTTCATGTGCCCGAACAACTCGCTCTCGATCAACTCGGTCGGGATCGCCGCGCAGTTCACTTCCACGAAGGCCCGGTCGCGGCGCGGGGACGCCTCATGGACGGCCCGGGCCACCAACTCCTTGCCGGTGCCGTTTTCACCGGTGATCAGCACTCGCGCCCCGGTTGGGCCGACCCGGTCGATCAAATCCCGGACCCGGCGAAGTTCGGCACTCGACCCGATCATCGGATACTTCGTGTCGATCGATCCCTTGAGCCGCTCGTGCTCGCCGGCCAGGGAGGCATGGCCGATCGCGTTTCGAAGGGTCACCAGTAACCGATCGGCATCAAGCGGCTTCTCGAGGAAGTCGAACGCACCCCGTTGGGTGGCCTCGACGGCGGTGGCGATGGTCCCGTGACCGGAGATCATCACGACGGTGACCCCCGGATCGGCAGCCTTCAGACGGGCCAGGACCTCGAGCCCATCGAGACCGGCCATCTTCACGTCAAGCACGACGACATGAGGCCGGAACTCCTCGAACAACGTCAGCCCCTCGCCGCCCGATCCCGCCGTGCGAATGTCCATGCCTTCGTACTCGAGCACTTGACGGAGCGCGTCCCGGACCGCCGGCTCGTCGTCCACCACGAGGATCCGTGATTTCATGGGGCCCGCTCCGCGGGGCCGCCGAACAACACCGCGCCGGCCGGGGTCACCCGGATCCCGGTGATCCACCGGTCCACCGGGAAGGAGAGCGTGCCGCTGGCCCCCGGCACGACGAGCGTGAGTAATCGCTCCCAGAGTCCGCGCGGCAGCGGCACTCCTCGGACCGTCACTTGGTCGACGCGCCACTCGGCCGTGCCGAGCCGGCGAAGTACGAGGGGGCCCCGCACCGCCACCGTTTCCCGCCCGCTCACCCATTCGGCCAGCGGGCCCAAGGCGCCCTTCGGCAACCGGGCGGCGTCGACTTGGGCCCGGATGGCAACGCCACCATCGAGGAGCTCAACCGCGACACTGTCGGCCACACCCACGGCCCGCCGGTCGACCTCCGCCACCACCAACGTGGCGACCTCCCGGGGGGTCAGAACCACCGAGTCGGCCCGACCCCGGGCCAACGAATCGAGTCGCGCCTCGGCGCGGCGACGAAGCTCGCTCGGCGTCACCGTGTTGTCCGGTGGCGGGGCCGGCTCCGCGGTGACCTGGTGCACCCACCGGCGGACCTCGCCCCGATTGACCCATCCCAGATAACCGATCCCGACAAGCACCGCGGTGCCCACCAGCCGAGCCGGCCACGCCAGGCAGCTCAGAATCATTTGAGGACCACCTCGTGCCGAATCGCGTAGGTCGGCCCGGCGGGCGTCAGTTCGCTCTCGAACAACACGACCCGGTCGGCCAAGAAGGCCTCACCGGCCGGAATGCTCTCCAGGTCGGCCTGCCAGCCGTCCGGTAATCGATGCCCCTCGCGAACCCGGCCCAGGGTGAGGTGGGGGCGGAACGGGCGCCCTTCGGGCGGGAACCCCAGTCGTTCCCCGCCCCGTTCCACCCGGTCCTGCAGCAACTCGAGACTCGGCTCCGGATCGATCCCGAGATAAATGACCCGCGGTTGCCGGACGGACGGGGACACGCCCCCGGTCGAGAGCACCATGGTCAACGGGTGCAGGCCCTCCGCGGCGAAGTTCATCATCTCGACGATGGCTTCGACTCGGTCGGACGTCGTTTCTCCAAAGAACTTGATGGTCAGATGAAGCCCCTTGTCCCGGACCCATCGCACCGGCCACTCTCGGGCCCGCAGTTGCCGGAGGATCGCGGCGACCTCCGTCTGAGCCGGCGCCGGCAGCGGCAGGCCAATGAAAAGCCTCACGACGCCACCGGCAGGAGCTTGCCGCGCCGATACCCCGTGGGGTCGCGTTCGACGCGCGAAAATCCGAGGGCGGCGAACTCCGCCTCGATGGCCGACCAGTGGGTGTCAACGAGCAAAAACATGTCGGGCTTTACCTCGATGCGGGCGATGTCGTCGTGATGGCGAACCCTGAGATCGCCCCGAACGCCCAGTGTACGCAGGAATTCCTCGCCGAGTTCCACCTGGCGCAACCGCTCGGGCGTCACCGCGAGCCCGTACCGAATCCGGCTCGACAAACACGGGGCGGCCGGCGCATCCCAAATCGGAAGCCCGACGTCTCGGGCCGCTTCGCGAATCGACGCCTTGGTCCAGCCCAGTTCGACGAATGGCGAGCGGATCCGGCGCTCGACCGCGGCCCGGCTCCCTGGGCGATGCTCGCCCTGATCGTCAACGTGGGTGCCGTCAATGATGGTGTCAAACCCGGACGCCTCCGCGACCTCCGTGAGCCGCGCCCACAACTCCGACTTGCAGAAATAGCACCGCTCCGGTGAGTTGGCCCGGTAATCCGGGTTCGCGAGTTCATCCGTGTCGATCTCGAGCACCGGGACGCCGAACTCGGCCGCCACCGAGCGAGCTTGGCGCCACTGGACCTCGGGGAACGAAGCGCTCCGGCCCATCACCGCCAGAAACCGCTCCGGGCCGAGGGACCGGGCCCCGACCACCGCCAACAGGGCCGAATCGACGCCGC
>JANMHX010000186.1:0-15365 GCA_031375485.1 Gemmatimonadota bacterium
GGCCGGATGTGAATCCGGCCCCTTCGATCGAATCATCGATCTCGACGCCCCAACCGATCTCACCTACCTCGTTGAACCAAGCGGGAAGCCCGGCGACCCGGCGGGCGTCATCCTGCGGTGGGATCAGACCAACGACCCCGACGTGGACGGCTGGAACGTCTATGCGCGAAACGCCGCCGGCAGCCCGTGGGCGTTTCGTGCCTCGACCAACTCGAACAGCTTTCACGACAACGGGCGCCCGGAACTCGAATACTACGTGACCGCCTACGGCCCCGGCGACTCGGAAAGTCCGGCCAGTAACGTGGTGCGAGTCGACGAACGCCTGACCCTCGAACGCCCGAACAGCCTCACCAGCATTACCCTGAACGGGGCTGTCGCCCTGATCTGGTCCGACAACAGCTATCGCAACTCGCCGCAAGGCTTCTCATACTATCGCGTCTATGGCACCTCGTACGACCTGAACGCCAACCGATGCGCGGCCGCGTGGCAGCTCGAAGGCACCACCGTCGCGCCGGAATTCAGAGTCGCGGCTCTCCCGAATGGGGTCCCGCGGTGTTTTGCGATCTCGGCGATCTCGGTCGAGGGGTTTGAAAGCCTCTGGTCGCCCACTCAGGCAGACACCCCCCGGCCCGACGCCCGGAACGTCGTGCTCACCACCCGGCAATCGGCCGACGGAACGGCCGGCTTCCGCTTCTGGCGGGACGCCAATGGCAACGGCAAGGCCGACGCCCCTGAACTCGGCCGCGTCGGGTCGGGCGGTGCCGCCGATCTCGACTTCTCGGTCGATCGGGATGGAGCCGGACGGATCTACCTCACCCCAATCCGCACCGGAACCACCGTGGCGCTCTATGGCAATCGCCCGATCGGCGATCTCACCGAGATCGATGTGGCCCCAACCACCGGCTACGCCCGCGCCCCGATCGAGGCCGTGCCCGGGTGGGGGTATGTGTTTCAGATGAACGGGGGCGACGCGTTCTTCCGCTACGGCGCCCTCCGGGTGAGCCACGTCGGGCGCGACCTGATCATTCTCGACTGGGCCTTCCAGACCGACCCGGGGAATCCGGAGCTCGGCCGGGAGGTCGCTCCATAGCAGCGTGGGAATGGGGTCGGCCGGGCTAGCTTTCGGCCGACCCCAACCCGACACGATGATGACTGATCGCAGCCGGTACGAACTCCGGATCCTCAGAATCTATGGCCTGATCACCACGCTCCTTCTCACCGTCTTTTCGGTCAGCGCCTTCCAACAGACCCAGAAGGCCAAGTTCACCGAGATCGACGTGGAACGGATCAATATCGTCGAGCCGAACGGTCACTACCGGATGGTGCTCTCGAACCGTCCCCGTTCGATCGGCCCCGTCGCCTATGGGAAGCCGTTCGGGTATCCGGGCGGGAGCCGACCGGGGATCATCTTCTTCAACGACGAGGGCACCGAAAACGGCGGGCTCACCTTCGACGGCAAGACCGAGAACGGGAAGTTCGCGTCCACGGTCCACATGTCGTTCGATCAGTACAACCAGGATCAGGTCGTGGTCCTCCAGTACAACGACGACAACGGGAACCGCCGAGCCGGCCTGACCTTCGCCGACCGGGCCGATGTGCCGATCGTGGAGTTGGTGGCGGAGATGGACTCGATCAACAAGCTGCCCGACGGGCCTGCCAAGACCGAAGCCCGGGCCAAGTTACTCGGCCCCCGAAACGGCGTGCCGATGTACGCCGAGCGGGTCTACGTCGGCCGGAACCGCGCCAAGGCTGCGGTGCTCAACCTGTCAGACCGCGATGGCAAGCCGCGGATCCGGCTCCAGGTTGACTCGCTCGGTGTCGCGAGCCTTGAGTTCCTGGATGCGAAGGGTGGGGTGGTCAGTAGGATGCCGGATTAGGCACTCGGCGCTCGGCACTCGGCGCTCGGCGTTAGCGGGGGGGGACGGGGGCGGTGCGCTCCGACACTTGGGCGGAGAAGAAGTAGCCGAGCGGGTAGTGGGCCTGGTTGGTGCGGTTCGACATGTTGCCGCGGACCGATGCCGGCGGGGTGGAGAACGGGCCGCCTCCGCCGGTGGTCTGCTCGAACAGGGCGGTGTAGTACCGGAAGCCCCCTTCCGAGAGCGCCACTTGCCGGATGGTGACCTGCTCTCCGGGGTTCACCACCTCTTCGTCGTAGGGTTGATACCCGATCACCCGGCCGCCGTCGTAGAACCGATCGTCGCTGATGATCCGAAATTGGTTCCCGGGATCGGTATTGAGCCGAGGCTTCCCGTCGACGACGAGTTCCCAGAGGTAGTAGTTCTTGGTCCCGGCCGGATCGGCGTAGTCGATCAACGCCCGAAAGCCGGAATCGCCTTGGGCCAGGCCCTTTTCCCGATAGATGAAGTAGAGCGAATCGATCGGGGCCACGGCATTCAGTTGGTGCGAACCCTCGTAGCGCTCCCCGTCAAAATCGATGGTGAGGGTGTACCGGGCCCCAATGACCGGCACCAGCCCATCCCGCACGTAGACCCCGGGCTCGGTGGCTGATTCGGTAAATGCAAAGCTCCGACCCGCATCGTCGGCCACTCGCACCACCGCACCGCGGGCCGCTGGAGGCGGCGCCGAACTCTGGTACGCATCGGTCGTGGTCAGGCGAATCCGCTGCCGGGCCACCGGGTCGTTGTCCCGCAACTCGATTCGGCCCTCGATGACCAGGCGAACCGGCCCTTGGTCGACGGTCAGGTCCACCACGCGGGTGCATCCCAGGGCGGCCAAGGCCACCAGCCACCCCTTAGAAGCGGAACGAGAAACTGACACTGGGCACGATCCCGAAGATGGACGTTTGCACCGCCTCGACCTGGAGCGGGTTCGACTCCGCCTGACGGAAACTGATTGACTGGGCGTTGAAGCGATTGTAGAGGTTGTAGAGCCCGAACTGCCACTGCTTGGAGCCCGACGTCCGGGTAAACGTCAGGTCGAGGCGGTGATAGATCGGGAGCCGGGACGCGTTCCGGGGGCCGTACTCGACGACCACCAGGCCGTTGTATTGATACCGCGACTCGGGATAGGTCACTGGGAGGCCGGTGGCCAACACGAAGGTGCCGCCCAGGGTCCACTTCCGGTTGAGCGGCAGAAACCCCACCGCCGACACGTCGTGGGTCTTGTCGAACGGCGAGGCGTAGTACCGGCCGCCGTTGATGCCCGGATCATCGGCGGTCAGGCCGCGGAGGCGGCGCTCCGAACGGCTCAGGGTGTAACTCAACCAGCCGGTGAGGTGGCCGGTCCGTTTCCGGGCATAGAACTCGAGTCCGTAGGCCCGGCCGTCGCCCTGCAGCATTTCGGTTTCCAACCGGTCATTCAATGCCAGATCCGCCCCATCGATGAAGTCGGTCACGTTCCGGAGCCGTTTGAAATACCCCTCCACCGAAAACTCGTAGGCCTCGCCGGCCCAGGTGCTGGCGTAGCCTAACGCCACTTGATCGGCGACCTGGGGTTTGAGATACGGGCCCACCGGTTCCCAGATATCGACCGGGGTCGGGGAACTGGTGTTGGACACCAGGTGGAGGTATTGGCGAGTCCGGGTGTAACTCGCCTTGAGACTCGCCGTCCGCGACAGGCCGACCCGGATCGACGCCCGGGGTTCGAGGCCGCTGAACGACGCGATCGACTCGCCATCGCGGTACACCGTGCTGTCGATGACCCGGCCCCGCTGATAGCGGCCGAGCGCCGGATCGTAGGCCAGCGGGCCGGCGCCGGCGTACCGGTAGATCGTGCCCCGCCCGGTTCGCCGGAACCCCGCCAGCCGGGCGCCATAGCGAAGGGACACGTTGGGGCCCAGTTCGATCTCGTGGCTCAGATGGAGCGCCGGGGCGATCCCGAAGCGCTGCTGGAGATCGATCGGCAGCACCGGCGAGTTCCCGACCGGACGGATGCTCCCCGGCTTCACGTCGAAGCTGGTCAGCTCACCGCCAAACTCGATCAGGTTCCCGTTCCCAATATGGTACGTCTCGTTGATCTTGAAATCGGCACTCCCGATCCGGGAGGTCCAACGAAGATCGCGGCCAAACCCCAAGAATTCGAGGCCGTAGTCATAGTCGCTGACCGCCAGCACCGCCTTGGAGAACAAGCGGTTCCCAAAGGCCTGGTTCCAACGCAACGTCCCGGCCACGTTGCCCCAACTGGCCGCAAATTGGTCGGCCACCTTGAAGCGGTCGCGGCCGAAGTATCCCGAGGCCATCAGAGTCCCGCTGGTACCGAGCCGGACGTTGCCTTTCGCGTTCAGGTCGTAGAAATAGGCCACGTTCTGGTTGAGATCGGGATTGCTCGAGAGCTTGAGGAAGAGGTCGGCATAGGTCCGCCGGCCGGCCACCAAATAGGAGCCGACCTGATTGGGCAGCGGCCCCTCCACCGACAACCGGCTCGACAAGAGCCCCACACTCCCGTTGCCCTCGAACTGCTTGGCATTCCCTTCCCGCTGGCGGACGTCAAGGACCGACGACAACCGGCCCCCGTACCGGGCCGGGATCGCGCCCTTGTAGAGCTTCACGTCATCGATCGCGTCGCCGTTGAAGACGGAGAAGAACCCAAAGACATGGGCCGGATTGTAGATCGTGGATTCGTCGAGGAGAATCAGGTTCTGGTCGGTGGTGCCGCCCCGGACACTGAACCCGGTCGAAAAGTCACTGACGGTGGTGACCCCGGGGAGGAGCGTCAGCGTCCGGATCGGATCGACCTCACCGAGCACCACGGGGACGAATCGCACGGTCTTGAGATCGAGCCGGGCCGTGCTCATTTCGGGACTGCCCGGATCGACATCGGACGAGTCGCGGGTGCCGCTGACCCGGACCTCCTCGAGCTCGAAGGGGAGCGCCGCCAGCCGAAAGTCCCGGCTCGCCGACCCCTCCAAAACCAAGGTATCGACCCGAGCCGCATAGCCGAGGGCCCGGACTCGGATCGTGTGGAGCCCCCTCGAAAGGGTCAGGACATAGAAACCGTCCTGGTTCGAGGTGGCTCGGCAATTGGCGCTCGGCACTCGGCACTCGGGGCCGTCGGCCGAGATGGTGGCGTAGCGAACGACTTCACCGTTCGCTTCCGAGCGAACATAGCCGCTCAGCCGAACCGGACCGTCTTGAGCCAGAAGACTCCGGGGGGACCCAAAGAGTCCGCCCCCCAGGGCCAGCAATACCGTCAGGATCACACCCACGCACCGCACCACTTTCCACCAAAGCCCAAGCGCCCCGAAGACGGCCCCTAGGATAGTGACCCCCTAAGCCCTCCGCCACCCCGCCGAGTGCCGAGCGCCGAGCGCCGAGCGCCGAGCCTTTATGCCATTTTGGCGCAAATGGCAGGTACGGCTATTGCCCAAGGGAGCCCCAGACAATCACCGTTGGGCCTTTCCAAGGAGCCAGTATGGCCTCGAAAATCATTGGTATCGACCTCGGCACCACCAATTCCGTGGTCTCCGTCATGGAAGGCGGCGACCCCGTCGTGATCCCCAACGCTGAAGGGGGCCGGACCACGCCCTCGGTCGTCGCGTTCACCAAGGACGGCGAGCGGCTGGTTGGGCAGGTGGCCAAGCGCCAAGCGGTGACCAACCCCAAACAAACCATCTTCTCGATCAAGCGGTTCATGGGGCGGCGGCTCAACGAAGTCACCGAGGAGTCCAAGCGGGTCCCGTACAAGATCGGCTCGGGGGCCAACAGCCTGGCCTCAGTCGAGATCGCCGGGAAGCACTACACCCCGCCCGAAATCTCGGCCATGATCCTTCAAAAAATGAAGCAGACGGCAGAAGACTACCTGGGCTACACGGTCGACAAGGCCGTCATTACCGTCCCAGCCTACTTCAACGACGCCCAACGGCAGGCCACCAAGGATGCCGGCAAGATCGCCGGCCTCGAGGTGCTCCGGATCATCAACGAGCCGACCGCCGCGGCCCTGGCCTACGGCACCGAGAAGAAGAAGGACGAGAAGGTGGCCGTGTTCGATTTGGGCGGCGGTACCTACGACATCTCGATCTTGGACCTCGCCGACGGCGTCTTCGAGGTCAAGAGCACCAACGGCGACACCCACCTCGGCGGCGACGACTTCGATCAGCGGCTGATCGATTGGCTGGTGACCGAGTTCAAGAAGGACCAGGGCATCGACCTCTCGAAAGACCCGATGGCGCTCCAGCGGCTCAAGGAAGCCGCCGAGAAGGCCAAGTGCGAGTTGTCGAGCACCCAGCAGACGGACATCAACCTGCCGTTCATCACCGCCGACCAGTCGGGGCCGAAGCACCTCAACATGAGCCTGACCCGGGCCAAGTTCGAGCAACTGGTTGATGATCTGATCCAGCGGACCCTGCCGCCGATGCAACAGGCGCTCAAAGATGCCGGCATGACCCAGAAGGACATCAACGAGGTCCTCTTGGTCGGTGGCTCGACCCGAATTCCGAAGATCCAGGAAATCGTCAAGAACTTCTTCGGCAAGGAGCCGAACAAGTCGGTCAATCCGGACGAGGTCGTCGCGATCGGGGCCGCCATTCAGGGCGGGGTTCTGGGTGGCGAGGTCAAGGACGTCCTGCTTCTCGATGTCACCCCGCTTTCTCTCGGGATCGAAACCCTGGGCGGCGTGGCCACGGTCCTGATTCCCCGGAACACCACGATCCCGACCAAGAAGTCGGAAGTCTTTTCGACCGCCGAGGACAACCAAACCACGGTCGAAATCCACGTCTTGCAGGGCGAACGCCAGATGGCGACCGACAACCGGACCATCGGCAAGTTCCAGTTGACCGGGATGCCCCCGGCGCCCCGAGGCATGCCACAAGTCGAGGTCACCTTCGACATCGACGCCAACGGCATCCTCCATGTGTCGGCCAAGGACAAGGCCACCAGCAAGGAGCAGAAGATCCGGATCGAGGCCTCGAGCGGCCTCTCCGACGCCGACATCGACAAGATGGTCAAGACGGCTGAGGCCAACGCCGCGGCCGACAAGGAACGGCGGGACGGGATCGAGGCCCGCAACCAGCTCGACGGCCTGGTGTACAAAGTCGAGAAGGACTCGAAGGAGTGGGTGGACCGCCTGAGCGGCGACCTCAAGGAAAAGCTCGACGCCGCGGTCGAGGCAGGTAAGCAAGCGCTCCGGAACGGGGATGCCGCCGGGATCACCACGGCGCTGAACGACCTCAACACGGCGTATTCGGCGGCGGGTGCGTCCCTGTATCAGAGCGCGGCCCAATCGAACCCCGAGTCAGGCCCCAACGACCAGACGTCCGAAGGCGGCCAGCAGACCCAGGGCAAGCCGGATGACGTCGTCGAGGCCGATTACGAGATCGTGGACGACACCAAGAAATAGCAGCCGTGCAACCGGAGCCAGGCTCCGGGCATCACGGGTATATTGAAGCGTGCCTTCCGCCGGGTTTCGACCCATGGCCGTAGCGGCCCGGAGGAAGGCGCCTTCAGAGTCTGAGTCTCTACCGAGAACCGCTGCGGCGCAGGATCCTAAGAACCATGTCAGTCCGGTCGTTGAATTGGCTCAAATTCGGTGGCTTGGTCGGGCTTGCTTTCATGCTCGGCCTTCTGTTTGCTGGCCTGCTCGACCTCCCGTCGTCAGGGCTCGCCCAAAACCCCAAACCAACTGATGCCAGGGCCATTCCGGCGGCCACGACCCAACCCCGAACGGCCCCAACGGCTGCCTTGGCGCCGTTGGTCAGCCTGTCGGACGCGTTTGCGAGCGTTGCCGAGCAGGTCCGGCCGAGTGTGGTCTATATCCGCTCCCGGCGCACCGAGCGCGAGGGCGAACGGCGGGTGCCCGAAGGATTCGAGCAGTTCTTCGGCCCGCCCCAGCGCAATCGCCCGAACCGGGGCGGGGCGGCCGAGCCACCGGTTGAGACCGGAGCGGGGTCGGGCTTCATCGTGTCCGCCGACGGGTACATCCTCACCAACAATCACGTCGTCGAAGGGGCGGACCAAGTCACCGTCCGGCTCCTCGACCGGCACGAGTACACCGCCAAGGTGGTGGGGACCGATCCGAACACCGACTTGGCCGTGATCAAGATCACGCCCAAGGACGGGATTCAGTTGACGCCGGCCACCTTGGGCGCGAGCGCGACCACCCGGGTCGGTGAGTGGGTCTTGGCGGTTGGAAACCCGCTGTCCGAGTCGCTCAGCTTTACGGTCACCTCGGGCATTCTGAGCGCCAAGGGCCGGGGGCAACTCCCCCTCCCCGGCCGCGGCAATCTGTCGATCCAGGACTTCCTCCAGACCGACGCGGCGATCAACCGCGGCAATTCCGGGGGCCCGTTGCTCAATGTCCGGGGCGAAGTGATCGGGATCAACTCGGCGATCTACAGCCCCACCGGGGTCAGCGCGGGCTATGCCTTCGCGATCCCGATCGACCTCGCCCGGCAGGTGATGAACCAATTGATCACCAAGGGCAAGGTCGAGCGGGCCGCCTTGGGTGTCGTCGTCGGCGAGGTCACCAATCTCGATGCCGAGTGGGCGGGCCTGTCGGATATCTACGGCGTCAAGGTCAGCGAGTTCAGCGATGGATCACCAGCCAAGGTGGCCGGTCTCCAGCAGGGCGACCTGATCGTCAGCATCGACGGCCAGAAGGTCGAGTACGTCGCCCAGTTGCAGCAGAATGTCGGCTTCAAGAAGCCGGGCGAGGTGGTGAAGGTCGAGGTGGCCCGGAAAGGCGGCGTCCGGCGGACCTACAGCATCCGGCTGGTGGCCCAGAGTCAGACGGCTCAACTCGCTTCGAACGAGAAGCCCGACGAGGCCGAAAGCCCGACGCCGGACGCCGGCATGAGCGAGATGAAGGAACGGCTGGGTGTCACGGTCACCACCCTCACGCCTGAGATCATCCAGCAGATCGATTTGCCGGCCGGTACCAAGGGCGTGATCGTCGAGTCGGTCGATCCGTACGGTCCGGCGGATGGCCTGCTCTCGAGCCAGCCGCTCAACATCATTTCCTCGTTCGAAGGCAAACCGATCCGGACCGAGGCCGACCTTCGCACCGCCGTGAAGGCGGCCCGAGCGGGCGAGGTCGTGACCCTGAGTGTCCTGGCCCCAACCCAGGACGGCCGGTCCCAGAGTCAGATCGTTCGAATCAAGCTGAAGTAAGCCTGAATGGGCGGAGAGTGATGGTCGCTCTCCGCCCGCTTTGGTCCCCTACTTCGGCGCCACTTCAATGTGGTTGGCCGTCGCCGTCGAGTCCCAATAGCCCCAACCCCACCCGGTCAGCTTGCCGTTGATCACCACCACCGGCGTCATGTTCCGGTCCGCCGTGGCGGCTGAGTCGGTCTTGCCCTTCCGCGGAAACAGCATGGCCTCGATGTATTGGCCGTTATAGAGATACGGATCGATCCGCTTCGGCGCATCGCCCTCCATGGCCGCGATGGCGCTGTCCTTGGCAATCCCGACCGTCAGGTTCTGCAGCCGGGGGTCGGCTCGTTCGCAGGCCGTCATCGCCAGAAGCGACACGACGGCGGCGATTCCCGCTTTTTTTGTGATGTGCATCACTGCCATCCGCGTTGGAAGTCCATGCCGCATAGACACTTAGATCGCTGGCAATGTAATACCCTCCTCAAGGATTCGGGACCGGCGACCGATGCTCTAGAGAAATCGGCCCGTGGAGACCTTCGTGCCTGTGGAAACCAGTTCCGTGATCGACGACAGCATCCTCGAGAGCTACCGGTCCCTCCAGGATGAGGGCCAGCCCGATGTGGTGACCGAGTTTATCGACGTCTTTCTCGAAGACTTGCCGATGCGGGCCAACCGGCTCCGCGACGCGGTGGGCTCGAAAAGCCCGGCCGAACTCAAATCTGCGGCCCACGCCCTCAAGGGGAGCGCCGGCTCGGTCGGCGCGGTGGTGGTATCGGGCCTTTGCGCTCAGATCGAAGCGATCGGCCGTTCCGGCTCGGCGGAAGGGACCGAGGATCTCTTCCTTCAACTCGAACCCGAGATCGCCCGGGCCGCGAGCGAGCTGGCGAAGCTTCGAAGGCCGTAACGCTCCGTTGCACCTCGAAACAACCTCTCGCGCCTCGGGCCGAGGGGTTGTAGTCTATTACACCACCCCCGCGAGCGTGGCGAAACTGGCAGACGCGCAGGACTTAGGATCCTGTCCCTAACGGGGTGCGGGTTCAACCCCCGCCGTTCGCACTCTCTCCGATGTGAGGAAGCCCAATGGACGCCTTGGCCCTGACCCTCGATTGGTTTGCCACGACGATGTTTCGGTGGTCCGCCCTGGCGTTCGTCCTGATCAATGGATCGGCGGCCGCGGCGGTCTTCCTGACCCGGGATCGCCAGTTCGTCAATCGGTGGACGGCCCGGCTGGTGGCGGTCAATTGCCTCCTGCTCGGTACCGGGGTCGCGGCGCCCGCGGTCGCGAGCGCGATGCGGCTCGTGGTCAGCGCCGTCTCGGTAAGCCACAGCGTCCCGGTCAAGGTGGCGGTAGAGTAGCCCCAATCTGCCGCTGCCGGGCGTCCGGCAGTCGATTATCTTCCCTCCGCCATGACAGAAATCATCGTTACCAAGACGGCCGAAGACTCGGCCTCCAAAGCATTTAGGGTCACCGTCCCCGTTGACCGGGTTCGGGCCGCCGAAGAGCGGGCCGTGGTCGAATACGGGCGCCGAGTTCGGCTGCCGGGCTTTCGGCCGGGCAAGGCTCCTACCGCGGTCATCCGGAAACGATTCGGCGACGAGATCAAACAGTACATCGTCGAAGAGGTGGTCCGGGAAGGCTGGGAACAGGCCCGGGTATCCGAAGACCTGAAGCCGGTGGCCGACCCGTCGGTCCGGAACCTCAAGTTCGAGGACGGGCAGCCAGTCGAATTCGAGGTCCTCGTCGAGATCCGCCCCGACATCAAGCTCGACCGGGTGGGCGGCTTCAAGATCACCCGGACCGTCCCGAAGGTCACCGACGAGATGCTGACCGAGCAGTTGCATCAGCTCCGGGAAAGCAAGGCGGCGTGGCTTCCGGTCGAGGGCCAGGCCCCGGTCGAGGGCAACATGGTCCGGATGGATGTGGCCGCGATCGAGGACGGGGAACGCAAGCCGGCCCAGCCCTATACGATCGTGATCGGCCAGGGTCAGGCCATGCCGGCCCTGGAGGAGCGGGTCCTGTCGTTGAAGCCGGGGGAATCGGCCGAAACCGAGATCAAGTTCCCGGACAATCACCCGGATGAGTCCCGGCGAGGCACCTCGCGGAAGGTCCACATCACGCTCCACGAGGTGAAGCGCCAAGAACTGCCGCCGCTCGACGACGCCTTCGCGAAGTCGGTCGGCGACTTGGACGACCTGGCCGCCCTGCACGCGGCGGTCCGGGCGGATCTCGAGCGGTCGGCGGAGCGGGAAGCGGACAGCGGCGTCCGCGAGAGCCTGTTGCAGGAGGTCATCAACGCCAACGGCATCGAAGCACCGCCGTCCTTGGTCGGGCGCGCCCTCCACGCCTACCTCCATGCCTACAAGATCCCGCACGAGAAGGAAGAGGCCTTCAACGCCGAGTTCCGCCCCGTGGCCGAGGGCCAGGTCAAGCGGGAACTCGCGTTAGGCGCCGTGGCCGACGTTCATAAGCTGTTCGCCACTGAAGCCGACCTCGACCAACGGATTCACGCGCTGGCGGCCGCGCGCGGGGTCTCGCCGAACGAGATGTACGCCCAGCTCGAAAAGGCCAAGCGGCTCCAGGAACTCGAACGCGGGATCACCGAAGACAAGGTGTTCGAGTTCCTCAAGGGCCAGTCTACGATTGAAGAGGCTACCTCATGAGCACGATGCTCTATCCGCCCTATATCATCGAGCGCTCGCCCCGCGGCGAGCGGACCTACGACATCTTCTCCCGGTTGTTGATGGACCGGATCGTGTTCCTGGGCGCGCCGATCAACGACGACGTCGCCAACATCATCATCGCCCAACTGCTCTTTCTCGATGCCGACAATCCCGAGAAAGACATCTATATGTATATCAATTCGCCGGGCGGCCACGTTCACAGCGGGATCGCGATCTACGACACGATCCAGCATTTACGGGCGCCGGTGAACACGATCTGCATGGGTATGGCAGCCTCGATGGGCGCGTTCCTGTTGGCCACGGGGGCCAAGGGCAAGCGGGCGGCCCTGCCCCACGCCCGCATCATGATCCATCAGCCGTCGAGCGGGTCGCAGGGCACGGCGGCGGATATCGAGATTGCGGCCCGGGAGATCCTCCACACCCGTTCGCTCCTGAACAGTCTGTTTGCCAAGCACACGGGGCAGCCGAGCGAGGTGATCGAGCGGGACTCCGACCGGGACCGGTATATGTCGGCGGAGGAGGCCAAGGCCTATGGGATCATTGATGAGGTGTATGTGGCGAAGGTGAGGACTTAGGCACTCGGCACTCGGCGCTCGGCGCTCGGCTGGGAGGGGGGGCTCGCGGTGGCGGGCCCTTTTTCGTTGAAACTTTGGGGATGAGGGGGCGTATTTATTGGTTAAAGGGGAATAAATGATCGCGGAACTTGAACAGCTGGTACTCTTGGCGCTGCTTCGGCTCGGGCCTTTGGCCTACGGGGTGGCGATTGCCGACGAAATTGAGGCCCGGGCGGGGCGGCCGACGAGTTTGGGATCGGTCTACAAGACGCTGATCCGGCTCGAGACGAAGCGGTTGGTGGTGACCCGAATGGGGGAGCCCACGCCCGAGCGGGGGGGACGACGGAAGCGGTACTACCAACTCACCCCGGGTGGGCGGGCGGCGCTCCAGGCCTCGCTCGAGGCCATCCGGCGGATGACGAGTGGGCTCCGGGAGGTCCGGCTCCGGGAGCAACGATGACCGGGCCGACGCCTCCGCGGCTGGCCCTGCTGCTGCTCCGGGTGCTCACCCCGAAGACCATCCGGGAATTCGTGATCGGTGATCTAGTCGAGGAGTTCGGCCGCCGGGCCCGGTCCGGCAACCCGGGCGAGGCCGCCCGGTGGTTCTGGCGGGAGGCCCGGTCGGTGGTCAGGGCCCTTGGCAGCTACCGGGACGATTCCCTTCCCCTGACCCCTCCGAGGCCCCCCATGCACGGTGTCCTGCAGGACGCGCAGTTCGCCCTTCGGTTGTTCGGCCGGCGGCCCCTGGCGACCACCATCGCGATCGCGACCCTCGGGCTCGGTATCGGCGCCAACATCGCGATCTTCAGCGTGATCAAGCCGGTCCTGCTCGAGGCGCTTCCCTACCGGACCGGTGACCGGGTGGTGTTGCTGTGGGAGCGGGAAACCGACGGATCCGCGTCCAACACCTCGTTCTCGACCTTCGCCGACATCCGGACCCAAAGCACCGCGCTCGACCAGAAGGCGGCCGTTCGGGGCTGGTCCCCGACATTGCTGGGTTCCGGCGAATCGACCCGGCTCGAGGGCCAGCGGGTCAGCGCGGAGTTCTTCGGGCTGCTCGGCGTCACGCCCACGTTAGGCAGGGACTTCCGGGCGGCCGAGGACCAGGAGGGGTCCGACCGGGTGGTGATTCTGAGCCGCGGGCTTTGGCAAAGCCGGTTCGGCGCCGACCCCGCTCTGGTCGGGAAGACGATTCTGCTCGACGGCTATCCGAACACCGTCGTCGGGATCCTCGGGCCCGACTTCGAGAGCCTGCTCAACCCGCGGGCCCAAATCTGGTCGCCGCTCCGGTATTCGGTGAGCCTCCCGTACGGGTGCCGGACGTGCCGCCACCTCCGAGCCATCGGCCGGTTGGCGCCCTCGGCCACGCTGGCCTCCGCCCGGGCGGAGTTGGCCCTGATTTCGGCCCGGTTGGTCGCGGCGTATCCCAAGGATTACGCCGGCCCCGGCATCATCGTCGAGCCGCTCAAGACCAACCTGACCAAGGCCACCCAACCAGCGCTGCTCGCCCTGCTCGGCGCCGTGGCGTTGGTGCTGCTAATCGCCTGTCTCAATGTGGCCACCCTGTCGCTCGGGCAGATGGCCGAGCGCCGCCAAGAGTTCGACGTCCGGCTGGCGTTAGGCGCCGACCGGGAGCGCATCCTTCGCCAGGTCCTGATCGAGAGTATGCTCTTGGGCCTCGCCGGCGCGGTCGTGGGGATCGGGATCGCGTCCGCGGCCCTGCGGGGGATCCTCGTGCTCGCGCCCGCCGGCCTCCCCCGTCTCGGCGCCATCGGGATCGATGCGACCGCGCTCGGTCTGGCGGTGGTGGCCGGGATCGGCACCGGTATTGGGTTCGGCCTCGGGCCCGCGCTCTGGCTGACCCGAAGCGGGCGGACCGGGCTCCGAGAGACCGGCAAGGTCACCGCCGGCCGCCAGCGTCATCGGCTTCGGGGCGGTCTGGTGACCGGAGAAGTCGCGGTGGCGGCCATGCTGGTGGTCGGCGCGGGACTGGTGTTTCAGAGCATGCGCCAGCTGCTAGCCGTCGACCCCGGGTTCGATCCGGAACGGCTCCTGACCCTGTCGGTCCAGTCGGCGGGCACCAAGTTCGACGACGGGCGAGTCCTCCGCCGGTACTTCCTCGATGCGGCGGCCGCGGCGGGCTCGGTACCAGGCGTTGCCTCGGTGGCCTGGACCAGCCAGTTGCCGTTGGGCGGGAATTTCGACCGCTACGGCGTCAGCATCCGATCGAAACCCCTCGCCAATCCGGCCGACGAGCCCGGCGCCGACCGGTACTCGGTTTCACCGGGCTATTTCGAGACGATGAAGATCCCGCTGATCACCGGCCGATACCTGGCGCCCTCAGACCGCGACTCGGCCCCTCCAGTCGTGGTGATCAATGCGACCTTCGCGCGGCTCGACTTCCCGGAGCAGGATCCGATCGGCGAGCAGATTCACTTGGGCGATCCCGAAAGTCCGTGGCGAACCGTGGTCGGCGTCGTCGGGGACGTCAGGCACGTCGGACTCGACCAACCGACGGTCCGGCAGCTCTACACTCCCGAGGACCAGTGGCAGTTCTTCGACACGGAAATGATCATGGTGGCCCGAACCACCTCCGATCCGGCCTCGCTTGGCGAGTCGGTTCGGGCCGCCGTCCGGCGAGTCGACCCGGACCCGACGATCACCAACCTCGCCCCGATGACCGCCGTGATTGGCAGTTCGACCGACGCCCGCCAGTTTGTGCTGCGACTCTTCCAGGCCTTCGCCGGCCTGGCGTTGGTCTTGGCGGCGGCCGGCATCTACGGCGTCATCTCGAGCAGCGTGGCCGAGCGGCACCGGGAGCTCGGTATCCGAGCCGCACTCGGCGCATCGGCCATCGGCATCCAGCGCTTGGTCGTCGCCGAGGCACTCGGTCTCTGCCTGGCCGGTGTCACGGCCGGACTGCTGGCGGCCGCCGGCCTGAGTCGCTTCCTGGCCAGTATCCTGTACGACGTGACCCCCACCGACCCAGTCATCTTTGGTGGCGCCGCCGCGCTCTTAGTGACCGTCGCCGTGGCCGCCGCCTGGATCCCGTCCCGCCGAGCCGCCCGCCTCGATCCAACCGTGG
>JANMHX010000190.1:0-9387 GCA_031375485.1 Gemmatimonadota bacterium
CCATCCCCAAGTGGGACCGGACGGCGGCACCGTAGACCCCGGGCAGGTTCGACGCCGCCAGCTTCCGGAGGTCGTCGACCGCCAGCTGGCTCTGACCCGATAGCATCCGGACCTGATTGAGGGCCAGCGCAGCCTCGTAAGCCGCGTCGGTACCCGAGTAGTTCTGCGTGACCTTCTGGAAGGCGGTCGAGGCCTCAGGGTAGTTCCCGGCCTCCATCGAATTCCTGGCCTGGTCGAGGGCGCTCAGGGCTTGGGCCTGCTTCCGGCGTCCACTTTCCACGACATACCAGCCGGCAAGACCAAGGACGAAGACCAACCCGGCGGCGATACTCACGGCCCGCTGGTGGGTCTGAAACCACTCGAGAATCGGATGCTCGGCGGGCTCGGCGGCCCGGACCGGCTCTGCTACGGTGTTGCTCATCAGCGAATTGCCTAGGAATGAGTCAAGAGACGCCCAAGATAACATGCCCTCGAGAGGATTCGAACCTCCGGCCAACGGTTTAGGAAACCGCTGCTCTATCCACCTGAGCTACGAGGGCCAAACCGGTCGTAATTTGCCTGCTTGGGAGGGCGTCGGCCAGGGGCCAGGACCCCCAGATCAAATCAACACGAATCCACTCCGGTCCACTAATTAGGATGAACCGAACAGCGGAAACCAATGGAGAGCAAGGACTTGAGTAACCGAGTTCACTTGGACTCTGAACTGCTCCGACGGGCCCGAATTACCTCCACAACCATCGGCAAGACCGAGATCAGGATGATCGCTCCAATCACCATCCCGAAGTTGTTCCGGACGATTGGCAGGTTGCCGAAGAAGTACCCGAGCCAAATGAACCCGAACACCCAAAGCGCCCCGCCCCCGACACTGTACGCCAGAAATCGCGGGTACGGCATCGATCCGACCCCGGCCACAAAGGGCGTGAAGGTCCGAATGATCGGCACAAACCGGGCGATCACCACGGTCCGACCGCCATGGCGGTCGAAGAACCGTTGGGTCCGCTCGAGGTACTCCTTTTTCATGAACCGGAACTGGCCCGAAAACGCCCGGGGCCCGATATATCGCCCGATCCAGTAATTGAGATTGTCCCCGAGGATCGCGGCTCCCATCAGGCTGGCGCAGAGGATCCACGGGTCGAGGTTCCCAAGCCCGGCAAACGCCCCGGCCGCGAACAGCAGCGAGTCCCCCGGCAGAAATGGCATGATGACCAGCCCTGTCTCACAGAACACGATCAGGGTCAGGATCACGTAGGTCCCGGTCCCGTACTGGCTGATCAGGTCGCCGAGGTGGCGATCGAGATGGAGGACGAAATCGATGGCAAATCGAATGAAGTCAATCATGGCGGGCAATCTAGTAAATGGGGGTCTAGGCGCGAAATCCGAACTGGCCCAGGAGGGGCACGAATCGTACGTCGGACAACGGGGTAACCCGGACCTGTTCGCCGGTCTTCTCGACCAGGGTCAGCACCTGCTCCTCCCGGTCGCCGATCGGAATGATCATTCGACCCCCGGGCGCCAACTGCTCGATCAGCGGCTCCGGAACGGAGGGCGAGGCCGCCGCGACGACCATGGCGTCGAACGGCGCCAAGGGCCGCCAACCCAACGTGCCGTCGCCGACCAAGATTGTCACGTTGGTAATGCCGAGATCCCGGAGCACCGCCCGGGCCCCGTCGGCCAAGGCGGGCACCCGCTCGATGCCCACCACCGATCCGGCGGCGATCGACAGCAACGCCGTTTGGTACCCCGACCCTGCCCCGACTTCGAGGACTTTCTCCCGGCCCGTCAACTTGAGTTCCTGGAGCGAGCGGGCTTGAACCCACGGTTGGGAGATCGTCTGGCCCGCCGCGATCGGGAGCGCCGAGTCCTCGTAGGCCCGATGGCGGACCGCATCGGGCACGAACCGGTGCCGCGGAACCTTGCTGATGGCGTTCAGCACCGCCAGATCGCGAATCCCTCTGGCTTGCAGTTGTTCGACTAATTGCTGCCGATAGCCGCCGTAGCTGTCGGGAACGTCTAGAGCTCGAGCGACCACGACCCCACCGTCTCCATCAATCGGTAGTTGGTGAGATCCATATGCAGCGGGGTGACCGAGATGTAGCCGTCCTTGACGGCGGCGTGGTCGGTGTCAGGTGCCCCGGTCCAAGTCACTTCTCCCCCGCCGATCCAGAAGACTTCCCGGCCCCACGGATCGTTCATCCGAGTGATGGAGCTCGAGAAGAACCGGCTCCCGAGTTTGGTAACCTTGACCCCTTTGACCTCCGAGGCATGGCGCTTGGGCAGGTTGATATTCAGCAGGGTTTCGGGCGGAAAGTCCGGCATCGACGTAATCCGACGAATCAGCCGGACCAAGGTGTCATGATAGCTGGCCATCATCTCGGGGTCGCGACTCGCAAACGAGAACGCGATCCCGGGAATCCCGAGGGTCACCGCTTCCATCGCGACCGACACGGTGCCGGAGTACAACACATCCTCGCCCATGTTGGCGCCGTGATTGATGCCGGCAAAGACGAAATCGGGCCGCTCGGGCATCAGCGCCCCGACGGCCAAGAGGACGCAATCGGTCGGCGTCCCGTCGACTTGAAATGCGCCGTCACGGGTCCGGGCCGGCCGGAGCGGCCGATGCAGCGTGAGCGAGTGCGACGTGCCGCTTTGCTCGCGGTCCGGCGCCACCACGGTCACCGAGCCGACCTCGCCGCATGCCCCCGCCAAAATGCCGATCCCCGGGGCCAGGATCCCATCGTCGTTCGACACCAGTATTCTCATGACGCTCCGCTAGGATTCCAGATCGGGGGATGCGGCCGGCCGTCGCGGCTTGCCGTCAAGCGTTGCCAGAATGTCGTCGAGCGCCGCACCCACTTCGTCGAGCGTCTGGTGCGAGGCCGCCCGAGAGGCTTCCTTCTTGAGTTCGCCGGTCCGCCGGAACTGCTCGACCCGTTGGCGGGCGCCGTCGATCGTATATTTCTCCGCGTACAGCAGATGCTTCACCAACAGGATCATTTCCACTTCTCGACTCTTGTACACCCGGTTGCCGGAGCGGTTCTTCGCCGGACTCAAGAACCGGAACTGGCTCTCCCAGTAGCGCAGCACGTGCGGTTTGAGGTCGGTCAACGCGCAGACCTCGCCGATCGAGAAGAACTCCTGGGTCGGCCGGGGACCGGTCACGTCCACTGCTCCGGCTTGAGGGTGCGTTCCATCAACTCCGCCACCGCCTGTCGGGGCGGGCGGCCGGCAAAGAGGATGTTGGCCACCTGGGTGATGATCGGCAGCTCGACCCGGTGCCGCTCGGCGAGCCGGACGGCGGCTTGGGCCGTGTTGGCGCCCTCGGCCACGGTCCGGTGCTCGCGGCGGTACGCCTCGAAACTGGCCCCCTGCGCGAGGGCCACGCCTAACGCCCGGTTCCGGCTCAGACTGCCACAGGTCGTCAGGATCAAGTCGCCCATGCCGGCCAAGCCGGCGAACGTCCCCGGATCGGCCCCGAGGGCAACGCCCAAGCGGGTCATCTCCGCCAGTCCCCGGGTGATCAGGGCTGCCCGCGGGTTGTTGCCAAGCCCCAAGCCTTCGAGTATCCCGGCGGCGATCGCGATCACGTTCTTGAGGGCGCCTGCCAGCTCGGTGCCGACCACATCCCGGTTCGAATAGACCCGGAAGTACCCGGTGGCAAACAACTGCTGGACCGCCTCGGCCGCCCCCTGGTCCACCGACGCCGCCACCACGGCCGTGGGTTGCGCTTGGTACACCTCCTGCGCGAAGCTCGGCCCCGAGAGGGCCACGAACCGGTGCGGCGGGAGGGTGGCCTCGGCCACCTCCGACATCAAGCCAAGGGTATCGGTCTCGATGCCCTTGGTGGCGCTGACCACCACGGCGTCCGGATCGAGCGCAGTCGCGGCCTTGGCAAAGACTTGGCGGGCCACATGGCTTGGCACCACGGACACCACGAACGGAGCGCCCCGCACCACGGCCGCCAGATCCGCGCTCGCCGTCAGCGAGGGCGCCAGACGGGCGCCCGGCAAAAACAGCTGATTCTCATGGTCGCGCCCGATCGACTCGACGACCGCGTCTTCGTAGGCCCACAGCCGCACCGGGAGGCCCTTGCGGGCCAGCAAGTCGGCCAGGGTCGTACCCCAACTGCCGGCGCCGAGCACGGCAATCGGCTTCACGGCGTCCCTCGCTTGCCGAAGCGGTTCTCGGTCCCGGCGAGCAGACGACCGATATTGGCCCGATGCATTCCGATGATGAACACGCCAAGGAGCGCGAACACCCAGACGGTCGGCCGGAGGCTCGGATGAAGGAGATAGGCGCCGATGGGGAGCACCACCGCGGCCAAGATGCTGCCGAGGGAGACGTACCCCGAGAGCCGGACCGTAATGATCCAGGTCACGAGCGAGACCACCGTCGCCCACGGCGCGAGCCCCAACATGACGCCCGCAGCCGTGGCCACACCCTTGCCGCCTCGCAAGCCGACGAATACGCTGTAGACGTGCCCGACGACCGCCGTGATGCCAAGCGCCAACGGGACCCAAGCCGGCCCGGCGACGAGGGGGCCGAAGACCAAGACCGGGACCGCCCCCTTGGCCACGTCGAACAGCCCCACCGGAATGGCGTAAGCCCAACCTAACGTTCGGTAGAGATTCGTGGCGCCGAGATTCTTGCTGCCGACCTCCCGGAGGTCGATACCCTTCGCCAACCGGGCTACCAGGTAGCTGGTCGGGATCGCCCCGAGCAGATACGACGCCAGAAACCACCCCGCCATGCTCACCGGTCTCGGCCCTTCCGTTCCCGGAACTTGAGCCGGATCGGCACGCCCTCGAAGCCCCAGGCCTCGCGGAACCCGCGCATCAAATAACGCTGGTAGTGCTCGACCACGTCATCGGGCCGGTTACTGACGATCGCAAAAACCGGGGGTGCCACCCCAATCTGGGACGTGTAGAGGAGCTTCACTTCCTCGCCTTCGCGCTGCGGCGGCTGATTCCTCGCGACGAGGGCCTCGAGCACCCGGTTGACCTCGGACGTCGAGATCCGCCGGAGCCGCGCCTCGGCCACCGCGATCACCTGATCGAGGACATTCCGGGCTCGCTGGCCGCTCAGCGCCGATACATACACGAACGGCACCCACTCCAGGAACGGGGCCTTTTCCACTACGATCGCCTGACCGCGGACGGCCGTGTTCGTTTCCTTGTCTTCGACCAGATCCCACTTGTTGACGGCGATGATCAAGCCGGTCCCCCGGTCCCAGGCCTCGGTCGCGATCCGGAGATCCTGGTGATGAACCCCGAGCGTCGCGTCAATCACCAGCACGCACACGTGGGCCTCGTCGATCGCCCGGCGGGTCCGGACCGTGGAATAGAACTCGACGTCGTCGTCCACCCGGGACTTTCGCCGGAGGCCTGCGGTGTCGATGAATCGAATCGGCTTCCCGTGATAGGTCAGCATCGAGTCGACCGCGTCCCGGGTGGTCCCCGCCACCGGTGACACCACGTACCGGTCTTCCCCGAGCAGTCGGTTGGCCAGCGACGACTTGCCGACGTTCGGCCGGCCGACGATCGCGACCCGGATTTCCTCCTCCGAGGGATCGGCCTCTTTGGGCGGCAACCGCTCGACGATGGCGTCGAGCAGATCACCGCTCCCCTTCCCGACCGAGGCGGACACCGGCACGAGCTCGCCCAGGCCCAGGCCGTAGAACTCCGGGTCCGGCATCACCTTCGGCATCGCATCGAGCTTGTTCACCACCACCATCACCGGCCGTTTCGTCCGGCGGAGATGGTGCGCGATGGCCTCGTCGATCGGATGCAGGCCGGTCAATCCATCCACGACGAAGAGGATCAGATCCGCTTCTTCGATCGCCAGGTCGGCCTGCCGGCGAATCGCCCGGTCCATCGAGTCGTCCGAATCGGGCACCATCCCGCCGGTGTCCACGACCCAGAAGGAGCGGCCATTCCACTCGGCGTCGCTGAAGTGGCGGTCCCGGGTGGTGCCGGCTTGATCGGAGACGATGGCCTGGCGGCCACCGACGAACCGATTGAAAAGGGTCGACTTGCCGACGTTCGGCCGGCCGACGATTGCTACCGTTGGTTTACTCATCGAGGGCGTCCACGAAGTACTTCGAAAGCCGAATGGGCATCGGGACGGCGGCCACGAGCTCGGTCAACGGCATGTTGTCAATGAACAGTTGGTCATCATTCAGCGCCTCGCCCGGGAGCAGCGCCAGATCGAGGTCCGGACGCCCCTGCAGCGCCGCCAGAAAATCCCGGCCCGGCAAGAGACCCGCGGTGGTGACCCGGGGGCCGAACAAGGTATTCTCGATCGGGATCAGATCGATCGTTGCCCCCGAAACGCGGGTCAGCGGTTCGAGGACCTGGGGCATCAGCGCCCCCATGGACATCCCGGTCAGGACCCCCACTCGCTTCCCCTTCCACTGGGCAAACGCCTGGGCGGAGTCGGCGATCTCCTGCTGGAGGAAGCGGACCGCACCGACGCCGTTTTCGACTTGCTCGAAGCCGCCGTAGAACGTGGCGGGCGGGAGTTCGAGTTCGGCCCGCAAATACAGCTCGTCGGCCCCATGAACCCAGGTGATCCCCCGCTCGGCTTGGGCCCGCTGCCCCCACCGTTCGACCGTTGCCACGGCGTCCCGGCATTCCGCCACCGTTGGCTCACGGCAGAGACTGTGCTTGCTGAACTCGGTCAACCCGACCGGGACCACCGAGACGCTCAGGATCTCGGGCCCGAATTCGTACAGGTCCCGAAGCGACCGGTCGAGCACCGGGCCGTCGTTCACCCCTGGCGACATGACGATCTGGGTGTGGAACTGAATCCCGTGATCGGCAAACTGGCGGAGTTGGGGAATGATGTCGGGCGCGGTCGGGTTCCGAAGCAGGTACCGGCGGGTCACCAATTCCGTAGCGTGGACCGACACGTACAGGGGCGACAGCCGGTACGCGATGATCCGCTCGACGTCCTTCGGCTTCAGGTTGGTCAGGGTCGCGAAATTGCCGTACCGGAACGACAGCCGATAGTCGTCGTCCCGGATGTAGAGGGCTTCCCGAAGCCCCGCGGGGTTCCCGTCGACAAAGCAGAAATCACAGCGGTTGGCGCACCGGCGGATCCGGGGCGGCTCGAGGGTCAGGCCGATCGGGTCGTCCAGATCCCGTTCCACCTCGAACTCGATCTCCTCCCCGTCCGGCTGGCGGATGTGGAGCAGGAACTCCTCGTCGGCGGTGTGGTACTCCCAATCCAGGAAGTCTTCGAGTTCGTTGCCATTCACGCTGACGAGCTCCGACCCGGTCACGAGTCCGAGCTGATCGGCAATTGAGCCCTCTGCCACTGTCGCCACACGAATCACAAGCGAACCCCGTCCCCAGGAGAACCCGACATCAACCGGGGCTAAAGATGGCCCTAGTGGCTTGTTTTATCAAGACTTAACCCATCGCATCTCACCTCATTTCTAAGGCGTTACCGCCCCGAGTTGGGTAATGGCCTTGACGGCCGGATTGGTGATCTGACGCTCGACGGTGATCGCGTAGACACTCTCCCGGACCGCCTCCGTTCCCCCGAACCGGCGGACCCCATACCGCTTGGCGACGTCCTGATCGACCAGTGCGGGGGCGGCAAACGCCCCGAGCCCCTCCTCTCCGAAGATCTTGAGCACGGCGCTGTCGTCGATCTCCGCGACGACCACCGGGATGATCTCCTGGGCCGCAAACCAGGCATCGAGTCCCCGCCGAAGCGAGGTATTGGCGGTCGGCAGCAGCATCGGCGCCCCGTGAAGACTCCGCGGAAACCGCCTCTTGAGCGCCGCCGCCTTCTCCGGAACGGCGAAGAAGCTGACCCCGCTCTCGACGATCAGGTGGCTGTAGGTCCGGACGTGGAGGCTCGCGGGAGCCGGGGCGTCGGCCAGCACGGCGTCGAGCTCGTGGATCGCGAGGTCGGCGAGCAGCCGTTCCAGCTTATCCTCGTGGACGATCATCCTCGCCCCGGGCGACTGGTCGAAGGCCGGGCGGAGCAGGCGGTGCACCAGGAGCTTCGGCAGGGCGTCCACGACCCCGACCCGAAGGGGCGTGAGGCGATCGGGGGCTCGTCCGGCCAGGGCATCCTTGAGCCCCTGGCCCAGGGAGAAGATCTCCTCGGCATAGCGGGCGACCAGCCGGCCGATTTCGGTCAACTCGAGCCGCCGCCCCCGCCGAACCAGCAACGCCACCTTGAGGTTCCGTTCAAGTGTCTTGATCTGGGCACTCACCGCCGGCTGGGTCAGGTTAAGCTCCAGGGCCGCCGCCGCGATGCTGCCGCGTTTCGAGACGGTCCAGAAATACAAGAGATGATGGTAGTTGAGCCAGGTCATGGGATCGGCCCTCCGAGCCGGGGAGACAAACAATGGTAAAATCTAATCATTCGCCCCATAGATTCAATTTGTAAACTTCAGCCGGTCCGTCTAGGTTGTGAGGCTGTGGCAGAACGGACTTCTCTCAAGGCAATACAATGGATGTCTCCATCTGGATGTGGGTCGGATTCAATGCCTTTGTCCTCGCGATGTTGGCGGTCGACCTCGGGATCTTCCATCGAAAGGCCCACGAAGTCTCCCTCCGGGAGGCCACCGCATGGAGCGTGGTTTGGGTCACCCTCGCGATGGTGTTCAACGGCTGGATCTGGTATGCCTGGGGCAAGGGGCCGGCGCTCGAGTTCCTGACGGGGTACCTGATCGAGAAATCGCTGTCCGTCGACAACATCTTCGTGTTCGTGATGTTGTTCACCTATTTCGCGGTTCCCCGTCTGTACCAGCACCGGGTGCTGTTCTGGGGCATCCTGGGCGCCTTACTGATGCGGGGCGTCTTCATCGGCGTCGGGGCCTACGTCCTCGAGCAGTTCCATTGGGTCCTCTATCTCTTCGGCGCGATCCTGATCCTGACCGGCATCAAGATGATGATGCGCCAGGAATCCCACTCGCCTGAGAACAACCCGGTGCTCAAGTGGATGCGTCGAGTCCTGCCGTTGACCGACCGCTACCACGGCCAGAATTTCTGGATCAAGGAGGGGGCCAAGTGGGTGGCCACGCCGCTCTTCCTCGTGCTCGTCATGGTCGAGCTGACCGATCTCGTGTTCGCGATCGACTCGATCCCGGCCATCTTTGCGGTGACCAAGGAACCGTTCCTGGTCTACACCTGCAACGTGTTCGCGATCCTCGGCTTGCGGTCGATGTACTTCCTGCTGGCGGGGGTAGTCCACCGTTTCGTGTACCTGAAGTACGGCTTGGCCGCGGTCCTGCTGTTCGTTGGCATCAAGATGATCCTGGTCGACATCTACAAGATCCCGACCGCGGTCTCATTGGCGGTCGTGATGGGGACCATCACCGCCTCGATTGTCGCTTCGCTCGTGAAGACCCGGGGCGGCAGCGGCGGGGAG
>JANMHX010000227.1:0-10019 GCA_031375485.1 Gemmatimonadota bacterium
AGCCGGAGTTGTCGTAGCGCCATTCGGTACCGGGCGCGAAGTCCATCGGCTCATCGCGAAAGAGCGCCAGCATCGAGTCGTGCGGAAGCGGTAGCGCCATCACCCGAAGCCATCGCGGCACCGAGGTGTAGTCCTTGATGCCGGAGGTGTGGTTGAGTAGTTGCCGGATGGTCACACCGCGGCCCGCAGCCGGCCACTCAGGGAAGAACTTGCCCATCTGGTCGTCGAGGCTGAGTTTGCCGTCTTCCACCAGGGCCAACACAGCGGCCGCGGTGAACTGCTTGGTAACGGAGCCGATCAGATACACCGTGTTCGGTGTGGCCAAGACCCGTTGCTCGAGGTCGGCGGTTCCGAACGCCTTCGAGTAGATGGTGCGTCCCTTCCGGGAGATCGCAATCGAGACACTCGGCGTGGCCTTGGACGAAAGAGCGGCTTTGGCGGCGGAGTCAATCCGGGCGGTGAGCCGGTCGGGGCGCGACGACTGAGAGGCCAGCGGTGGGGCGAGCGCCGCGGCGGCGAACAAGACGGCGAGCAGGTATCGATTGGTCGGGCGCATTGCGACTCGGTTCGGTGAGAGCAGCGTCGCAATTTACCCGGCGGTCTTGCCGAAGTCGAGATCCGGTCGCAACTTGACCCAACCCCAACAAGGCGTTCCCATGGGATTTCGGGTCGAAGTGATCCTGGCGTCCACGACGTTCGCGCTGGCCGGCTGCGCCACCTCCACCACCCTGGCCCCGGCCGATCGGGCGGCGCTGGCCGATTCGGTCCGGGCCTTCGGCGCGGCCATGGTCGCGACGATTGACCGCCACGACGTCGACGGTTTCATCGCCTTTCACCATGACGGCCCCGACTTCGCCTGGGCCACGTTCGGCGGCATGACACCGCTCGATTCCCACTTCGTCTCGATGAAGAAGTATTTCCCGAGCGACCAGGGTAAGAACGTGCATTTCAAGCTCGGCGAGTCCCGGGTCCATGTGATCGACCGGAACGCCGCCGTGCTCACCGGGATCATCCACTCCACCAACGTCGATGCGGCCGGCCGCCCCACCACCGGCCATGAGGCCTGGAGTATCGTCGTTCAACGGATCGCCGGCGAATGGAAGGTGGTCCAGGCGCACGAATCATATCCCCGGGCGCCGGCGGCCCCCTCCGCGGACTCAACGAAGCAGCCGGACTAGACCCGCTACTATGCACCCTTTCCCCAACCGGTAACCTCCTGATGCACTCAGTTCTCGCGGAAGCAGTGGGCACCATGATCCTGGTGCTCCTTGGCAACGGCGTCGTGGCCAACGTGGTCCTCCAGAAAACCAAGGGCCAGAACAGCGGCTGGATCGTGATCACGGCCGGCTGGGCGGCCGCGGTGACCGTCGCCGTCTATCTCGTGGGTTCGATCAGCGGCGCCCACCTCAATCCGGCCGTGACCGTCGCGCTCGCCACGATCGGCCGGTTTCCGTGGGATCAGGTCCCCCTCTACGTCGGCGCCCAGATCGTCGGGGCGTTCGTCGGCGCGGTGCTGATGTGGCTTGCCTACCTGCCCCATTGGGCCGCCACCGAGAGTGCCGCCGACAAGCTGGCGGTGTTCAGCACCGGACCGGCCATTCGGCACCCCGGCGCCAACTTCACGGCGGAGGTGATCGCCACCTTCGTGCTGATGCTCGGACTCCTCGCCATCATGCGGCCCGAGAACCTGGTGCCGAACACCGGGTTCGACAAAGGCTTCTCGCCGTTCTTGGTGGGGCTCCTGGTGGCGTCCGTCGGGATGTCGCTGGGCGGCGCCACCGGGTATGCCATCAACCCGGCCCGCGACCTCGGGCCCCGGATTGCCCACGCCCTGCTCCCGATTCCGGGCAAGGGCTCGAGCGACTGGGGCTACGCCTGGATCCCGATCGCGGGCCCGATCGTCGGCGCGGTGCTCGGCGCCGTGTTCTTCAACCTCCACTGGTGAACCGGGCCATCCTCGATGAAATATCTGCTCGCCCTCGACCAGGGCACCACCAGTTCGCGCGCCATCATCTTCGACCACCAAGGCGCCATCGTCGCGGACGCCCAGCGCGAGTTCCGCCAGATCTTTCCGATTCCGGGCTGGGTCGAACATGACGCGACCGAGATCTGGGCCACCCAATCCGCCGTAGCCGGGGACGCACTCGCGAAAGCGGGGCTCTCGAGCACCGACATCGCGGCAGTGGGCATCACCAACCAGCGGGAAACGACCGTGGTGTGGGACCGGGCCACCGGCCGGCCGATCTATAACGCCATCGTCTGGCAGGACCGCCGGACCGCTGGAGCGTGCGACCGGCTCCGGAAGGCCGGCAAAGCCGCGATGATCCGCCGGAAGACGGGTCTCGTGGTGGACGCCTATTTCTCCGCCACCAAACTCCAGTGGATTCTCGCCAACGTGCCGGGAGCTAAGGCCCGGGCCCGCGCCGGCGAGCTCGCCTTCGGCACCATCGACTCGTGGCTGGTCTGGAACCTGACGAGCGGCCGGGCCCATGTGACCGACGTGAGCAATGCCTCGCGCACCATGCTCTGCAATCTCAAGACCTGCGACTGGGACGACGAATTGCTCAAGTTGTTCGGGATTCCGAGGGCCATCCTGCCCGAGATCCGCGCCTCGAGCGAGGTCTACGGGGAAACCACCCTGTGGGGTGGTGCGATGCCGATCGCCGGAATCGCCGGCGACCAGCAAGCGGCGCTCTTCGGCCAGGTTTGCCGGGAACCGGGGATGGTGAAGAACACCTACGGCACCGGCTGCTTCATGCTGATGAACACCGGGACCAAGCCGATCGTCTCCCGGAACAATCTCCTCACTACCGTGGCGTGGCGGGTGGGCGGCCGGACCGAATACGCCCTCGAGGGCAGCATCTTCATCGCCGGCGCCGTGGTCCAGTGGCTCCGCGACGGACTAGGCCTGATCAAGACCTCCTCCGAGGTCGAGACGCTCGCGGCGCAGGTCGAGGACAACGGCGGGGTCTACTTCGTGCCGGCGTTCGCGGGACTCGGCGCGCCCCACTGGGACCAATATGCCCGCGGCTTGGTGGCGGGGCTCACCCGAGGGACGACCGCCGCGCATCTCGCCCGGGCCGCGCTCGAGGGAATTGCCTACCAAGTGCATGACGTGCTCCAGGCCATGGAGTCCGACTCCGGCATCAAGCTCCGGGAACTCCGGGTCGACGGCGGCGCCTCCGCCGATAATCTCCTGATGCAGTTCCAGGCGGATATGCTGGGTGTGCCGGTGGTGCGGCCGCGGGTGTCGGAAACCACCGCGCTCGGCGCCGCCTACCTCGCCGGGCTGGCGGTGGGCTACTGGAAGGACACCGCCGAGATCGCGGCGCAATGGCAGGCGGACCGGCGGTTCACTCCGGCGATGAAGCCGGCCCGGCGAAAGGCCCTGCTGGCTGGATGGGGGAAGGCGCTGGCCCGGGCCCGGCGGTGGGAGGATCCGGCCTGATCGGGCCATCCCAGTAATCGGATGCTAAGTTAAGGTCATGATGCGAGGACATTTCACCGGAATCGGTGCCGTGTGTCTCCTTCTCGGCGCGGCGCCCTTGGCCGCGCAGGAGAAATCCGGCGTCTTTCTCGGCCGGGTCACCGACTCGCTCGGCACGCCGGTCCCCAATGCCGCCGTCTCCCTGCTCGGTACCGGTCTCCAAACCCTGACCGACGGGAACGGACGATTCCGGTTTTCCGCTGTCCCCGTGGGATCCCACCCCGTCGTCGCTCGGGCCATTGGCTGGAAGCCGCTCCTGTTCATGATCCGAATGGAGGAAGGCCAGGAGCAGAGCTTTCAGATCGGGCTCGAACGGGCCCCTCAATTTCTGCCCGACCTGATCGCCAAGGGAACCGTGATCGAGAAGCCACCGGAGTATGCGTTCACCTCCCGCTACGACGGCTTTTTCCACCGGCAACGGATCCGGGCCGGCACCTTCCGGGCCCGCCATCAGAGCGCCTGGTTCCAGTCGGCCTCCCGCACCGCGGATCTGCTCCAAGGGATCCCGAGCGTTCGGGTGTCGAGCTCCGGTGGGATCTCGACCGTCAGCTTTCAGGGCTGCAAGGGTGGGGCGTCCAACAAGGTCGCCGTCTGGATCGACGGGAGCCGGGTGATGACCGACGACCACAACTACGCGTTGGATTACGTCTCGCCCGCGGAGATTGAATTGATCGAGGTCTACCGCAGGGCCGGCCAAATCCCGGCGGAGTTTCTCGCGGACGCCTGCGCGGCGATCGTCATCTGGACCCGGTAGGAACCGGTTCAGCCGTGGCGCTTGCTCCAATTCTCGACCGGAACGCCCTTGAACCGCGCAAAGTCTCTGACATTCACGGTGACGAGGATCAGGTGATTGGCAAACGCGATCGCGGCAATCTGACCGTCCACGTCCGGAGCCGGACGCCCCAGGCCCTCGAGGCGGGCCCGTTCGTGACCGTGCCAGTGCGCCGCCACTTCGTCATACCCAAGGATCGGGAACGATGCCTGTACCACGTCTTGGAGATAGGCCTCCAGCCCCTCGCGTCGTTGCCCCCGCGGGAGCCGGCGACATCCATACGTCAGCTCGTGCCAAACCGGGGCCGGGATGGCGCATTCGTGTCCGTTGGCTTCCAGTTGGCTGACGATTTCGGGATGAGGCGCTTTTGAGATTGGTGACGAGACGATGTTCGTGTCGAGAAGATAGCGAAGCGTCACAGCGCAACCTTGCGACCAGCGGCCTTGGTTCGCGTCGAGGCGAAGAAGCCCTCGTCAAGTCCAACGTCTTGGAGCGGGTGCGCCTTCAGAAACCGCTGGTACGCGACACCGAAAGATCCGCGCTCGCCGCGGAGCCTGGCGAACTCTCGGAGGGAGATCACCACGGCGACCGGCTTGCCGCGCCTGGTCAACTCAATCTCCCGACCGGCTTCCGCTTGGTCGACGATGGTTGGCAGATTCGAACGAGCCTCGGCGATGGAGTATTGTTTTGGCATATTCCGCAATGTACATCCATATGTACATCTTAGCAAGAACCGCTGCCCGATACGAACGGGCAGCGCCTCCGCGTGGGTTAGCCGCTCCTCGAATCGAGCGAGCACCGCCAACGCGCTCGGATCCTTGATGGGGTGGGACCGGCTGACATCCGGACAACTCAGTGTTGGATTATGTCTCTCCCTCGGACACGAAACGATCGAGGGCCCCTTGTGGTGGACAGGTCCGGGGACATCCGATGGCGGCAGGCTACGGTACTTGGCCTTTCCCTGAACATGCCGCGTTACGGCACCCGTGATAAGGTCAGGGAGCCGCCCGGATTGAGCCCGGAGTTCGAGACCCCCCAGCTTCAGATCATTCCCCGTCGCCGCAATCACCCGTTCCCCGAACCCCCGTCAGGTTTTCGAAACCCTGTTGGCTCGACGCCCGAATTACTCGACGTGCTGTTTCAGGCGCAGGAGCCGGCCGCCGGCTTGGTCAACCTGATATTTATCTACCACGTTCCATTTGATGCCCGGCCGAGCGATATCGTCCTGCTGTCGTGCCAGCACAACGGGGCGCACCTTCAGGTCCCATTGGCTGACTTGCTACCAAGCATTCGGACGGTGGCAAGGCTGAATGTTGCCCTCTACGTCGACGAGGTTTTTGGGTCGCCCTCGCCGACGTCAAAAGTCAGGGCACGACCCGGCTCCGGCAGATCGGATACCGGCCGTGATTTAGCGCCTCGTTAGGGCGAAAAAGAACCCGAGCGAGCAAGCCGCAGGTGGGCGGGCGGGTTGGTCCGTCGCGCCCTTCGCGATCAGCCAAGCTGGCGTCAACTGGTTACCTGCTTTAGACTTACCTCATGCCGACAGTCCTTCGCTATGGCCCCTATCGGCTCTTCTTCTACTCCGCCGATGGCCATGAGCCGCCCCAGGTCCACATTGAGCGTGACGCGAACGCGGGTAGGTTCTGGCTCGACCTGGTGCGGCTCGCTGATAGCGGCGGCTACGGCGCCAAGGAACTGCGACTGATCGAAGAGCTTGTGACCACCAATCGGGAACTCTTGCTGCGAGCGTGGAATGACTACTTCGTCGGTTGAACTTCGCCCTCCGTGGGCACAGGCTGTCCGGATCACCGAGGACTTGCTGATCGTCGAACTACTCGACGCCCGAATCCTCTCAGTTCCTCTGGCCTGGTTCCCCCGGCTCTTGGCGGGAACCGCTGCCGAACGGGCCAATTGGCGACTGGTGGGACGGGGCGAGGGCATTCACTGGCCCGACCTCGACGAGGATATCAGTATTGCAAGCCTGTTCGCAGGCTACCCTTCCACCGAGAGTCAGCAGTCACTGAAACAATGGCTCGGAACCCGCCCCGGCTAACAAGGCCCGCGGGCCCCATCCGCCCGAGGGCCCGAGCCATCTATCCTTCGTTGAGCGCCTTGACCGGGTCGATCCTCGCCGCCCGCCGGGCCGGCAGATAGGTCGACAGCAACGCCGCCAGCCCCAGCCCGACAGCCACCGCAGCAAAGATCCCGACGTCCGCCGCCCGGCTGCCGACCAGGAGGCCGCCGAGCATCCGGCTGACCAGGATCGCGAGGATCACGCCGATCGTGATCCCGGCCAGCGCCAACTTGCCCCCATCAGCCAAGATCGACCGCACCACGGTGCCGGACGTCGCGCCGAGGGCCATCCGGAGCCCGATTTCCCGCGTCCGTTGAGCGACCGAAAAGACAATGACACCGTAGAGCCCCGCCAAGGTCAGGCCGAGCGCCACGAGACCGATCGCCCCGGCGAATGCCGCGCCGAGCTTGAACAACATGATCCCGTTCGGGTTCGTGTCGAGCACCTCGTCCATCGAGGTCACCGCGAACGGCGTCAAATCCTGGTCGACCGATCCGACCACCGCCCGCACCGGAACGATCAGCGCCGCCGGCTCGACCGTCGTCCGAATGTGGAGAAAGACCGTCCGGGCGTAGTTCTGGGCCAACGGAAGATAGAGGAATGGGCGCGGGGCCTCGCCAATCAACAAATACTTGCTGTCGGTGACGACACCGATGACCTCGAGCGGCGGCCCCGTCCGGTCAAGCCGGATCGTCCGGCCGATGGCCGACTGGCCCGGCCACAGGCTCTCGGCCACTCGCCGGTTGACGACGACCACGGCGGCCCGAGTGGAATCATCGGTCACCTCGAACCCGCGCCCCTCGAGGATCGGCATCTCGAGGACCTCGAAGTAGCGCGGGCCTACGGACGCCGTCATCAGGCCCACGGTCAGATCGCCATCGCCTTTGGCCTCGCTGATGCCGGCGGCGCCCCGCTTGATCGGGACGGTGTTGGCCCACGCCACCGACCGAACCCCCGGAACCCCGGCAACGGCCCGCTCGATCAGGTCGAACGCCGACCGGGCCGTCGGTTCGTCGTAGTGAGCTAGGCCGGCATCAACGCCGAAGGTCAACAGGTGTTCAGGCCGAAATCCCAAGTCCACCTTGCTTGCCTCCTTAGCGCTCGCGAGGAAGAGGCCGGCGCAGACCAGCACGACCAGCGACGCCGCGACCTGCGCCACCACCAGCGAGCTCCGGGCCCGCCGCCCCCGCCGGCTCAAGCCCGCTCGGCCACCCTCGCGGAGTCGCTGCTGGAGGGCGAACCGCGATGCCGACAGCGCCGGTCCGGCCCCGGCAATCAGGGCGATCAACAGCGTAACGGCCACCGTCATCCCGAAGACCCGGCCGTCGAGTTCCATGCCCATGGTCAGGGGCAGGTCGTCCGCCTCGAGCGGGATCGCGGTGAGCGCGCCGATCGCCAGCCGGGCCAAGGCCCACCCTCCAGCGAGCGCCAGCATGGCCAGCAACAACGTCTCGGTGAGCAGCTGGCTGACGAGCCGGGCCCGCGACGCACCGAGCGCTTGGCGCACGGCCAGCTCCGTCGCCCGAGTGCTGCCCCGGGCGAGAATCAGGTTGGTGGCGTTGACGGCCGCGGTCACCAGGACCAACAACGCCAGCGTGGCCGCAGCGACCGACGCCGCGAACATGCCCCCCGCCGAAGCCAAGTTGGGGCGGGCCCGAGACTCGAGCACCGCCGGCAACCGAAACTGCTCGCCGACTTCCGGATAGGCCGTCTCGATCTCCTTGGCGAGGACGCCGAGCGCCGCGTTGATCTCGCCGACCGTGCGGTTCGGTTGGCGGCGCCCGATCAGCGTAAAGCCACCCCGGCGCGCGTCGATATTCCCCGCCACCGGGTCGAGGACACTCACCACCATGCTTGGCACGTAGCCGACCGGGTCGAAAAGGTGCTCGGTCCCCCGAAATTCTTGGGATGCCACGCCGACAACCACGAACTCCATGGTATTGAGCCGGATGGTCCGGCCGATCACGGCCGGGTCGCTCCCAAACCGGGTCCTCCAGCTCCGATCGCTCAGGACGATCACCCGTTCGCGCCGGCTGTCGTCGTCCATGGTCAACACCCGCCCGATCGACGGCGATACCCCGAGCAGGGAGAAATAGTTCCCGGTCACCCCGAGAAACAGACCCCGCTCGGCCGGTTCACCCTCGGCCGGCCGCGCGGCCGCCAAGACCATCGTGGTCGCGGCGGCCCCTTGGAAGAGATCGGTGCGGGCAGCAATGTCACGCACCGTGGGAAGTCCGAGAAAGCCCCCGACGAGCGAGCCAGTCGCCCGGTTCGACGAGCCGACCACGACCAACTCCTCCGGATGCCGGACCGGCAGCGGCCGGAGGAGAAACGCGTCGATCATACTGAGCACGACCGTCGTGACCGCAACGCCCAGCGCGAGCGAACTGGCCGTCATCAGCGCAAAGCCGGGCCGCTTGAGGAGCCCGCGAACGCCGTACCGGACATCTTGGTACAACTCGTCGAGGAGAAAAGACCGTTTCATTCGTTGGCCCCGGTTCCTTTCGATCCGGTGCAGAGTCGCCCGGATTCTGGTTCGATCGCCGAAACGCCGCTGAGCTTCGAGCCTGGCCGCCTCGGCCGAGAGCCCGCGCTCCTGGAGCTCAGCGGCCCGCATCTCGACGTGGAAGGCAAGCTCGTCATCGACGTCGCGGTGGAAGCGAGTGGTGAGATACCGCCAGTAGCGCTGCCACCCGGCGTCCTCCTTCACCGAGTGCTCAACTCGCCGACCGGGACTTCCAGGGCCCGGAACATGGCCCGGGCAAAGCGCAGGAACTCGCTGGTTTCAGTTTTGAGTTGGGTCCGGCCCTTGGGGGTGAGCCGGTAGAAACGGGCCCGGCGGTTGTTTTCCGACACGCCCCATTCGGAAACCACCCACCCCCGATCCTCGAGGCGATAGAGCGAGGGATAGAGCGACCCCTCGTCGACTTGGAGGGTGGCGCCGGTGGCCTCTTCGATCCACCGCATCACGCCGTAGCCGTGGGTGGCCCGCGACGCGAGTGCCTGCATGATCAGCAAATCAACCGTGCCCTTGAGCATCGGAACCGAATCATCCGCCATGACCACTCCCTCTGAAGTACTAGGGGAAGCTATGACCCTTCCCCTAGTAGTGCAAGGGGTCGGCCGGCCTAGCGAGGCCTGCCGTCAACCGACCGGAGGAAATCCCGCACCGCCCCGAGCAGGAACTCGGGGTTGTCGTTCTGGGACACATGCCCGCTCCCGGGGATCACCTGGAACAGAGCGCCCGGGACCAGTTTCGAAAACCGTTCGGTCGACGCCGGGGTCGCTTCGTCGAATTCACCGGCCAGGAAGAGCGCCGGGACCCTGATGCCCTTGAGCCACTCCGTGCCATCGAAGTGCTTGAGCGTGCCGGTCGACGTGAACTCGCTCGGCCCCCACATATAGGAATAGACGAGGTCTCCGTGGCTACTGGTGTCGGCCCCCGGAATATCGAGAGGCTTCCGGTACAGGAAATGCCGGTAGTATGCCAGCACGGCCGCCTGGTAGGCCGGCGAATCGGTGGTGTGATTGGTTTCGTGGGTCGCGATGGCCTGTTGCGTCGAATCCGGCAGCGTCTTGATCAGCGAATCGGCGTCCTGTTCCCACTGGGCGGTGGTGACGAGCGGGCTCAGGAAGGTCACACTCTTGACCCCCGTTGGATTCGTGCCCATGTAGGCCTGGAGCAG